>NZ_JBLXXS010000030.1:0-2569 GCF_048513555.1 Rothia sp. P5766
AGTAACCCTGATGAGCCTTCTGGTAGTCCGCTAGTTCAGCGTCGGTAATAGGCCGCAAACCCCACGGGTCCACCTGATTCACCGGATTATTACCCGCAAAAGAATACGGGTTAGAACCCCACGCAGCACCAGCCACAGGAGCCAGAGGATCAACGCTCAAAAATGAAGCGGTCAGCGGATCATAACCACGAGCACCCATGAGTTCGTTGCCTGCAACGACGTGGATGCAGTCTTTGCTGAACGTGAAATCTAACCCTTAGAAATCTACGCGGTTAGCCTCGGTGCTTTCACTATTCATTTGTACCCTACCGATCTGAAAAATAAGAGACTTGTCTTTATTCTCATTGAGTTTATCGGCTAATTCTTGAAAGCTTCTGAAGCTACCCCAGAGTCGGTAGATCCTGATTTCTCCACATTCTGAGGTTTGTATATGCACAACTTCGTGTTTGGTGGCTGATTTGGATCCACCAGTCGATGTGTCAACTACAGCTGATTCAACGGTGCATGTGCGGGATTCAGCGGTCATATTATTGACCCATGGAACGAGGATGGGGTTAGCCATCATGAATATTATGGTTCCAAAAATCAAGGGAATAAGGATTTTTGCTCGCAGGGGAATGTGGGAGTTTTGTTTGTTTGGTGGGTGATTATTAGTTATTTTCAAAACTTTGTTTCCTGAACTATAGAAAAAACAATTATCTGCGACCAGAATCAATTGCATCCAAGAAGTAGCCTCCCCAGTTACCTCCCCCATAACACGACGCCCTGCGCTTGATGGGCCTGGTAAAGCAGCAACGAAGCCAGCGAACGCAACATTTCCAGTCAGCCCAGAAGCAGTGTAGGGTCCTGGTTGTTTCATATACGAATACGCGGCAAAGGTGCCACCGGCAAGGGCTCGAACCGCAATCCCACCGGGAACCACGTCCATGGCTAGCTGTCGTGGGCCTACTAAGACTACCCCTATTTCCTTGCTCTAATCGTATCTACACGAAGCTGTAAGGGAACATAGGGGGTAGGAACTCCATACGAAGATGTCAGCGGTGTCTGCTTGTGAACCAGGGGGCGGGTTGTTATTTACAAGACTGGGTTTTCTACCCCATCAATCAGGCCCTGGTTTGCCTCTGCATCGGTGGGCGCACGCCAGAGAAGATTCCCCTTGTCATCAAGGATGCGCCAGGTCAAGGCGGGTTCGCTTGAACCGATCTGCCTCAAGCGCAAAGAATCAAAAACCAGCGAACATCCATATAATCCGAAACCGCTTCCAGTGTAACCTTGTAGAGTTTCACCCTGAGCAATAGAGGCAAAATTGAGTGCTCCGGCCTTGGTAGCATTATCCATTAATAAAACTTTATCTGAATAAAAGGCCCAAGAATTCCAGAATTGAATCTTATATTTTTCTACGGAATTTTTCTGAAGATAAATTTCAAGAACTCGATTACTATGGTCCTTTTCAAGCAAATTCAATGAAATAATTTTTGCGCCAATCAAACCATGAGGAAAACTTTTTTTGTTACTTAAAATAACTGGCGTATATAAAGCATCCCACTGAGTAAAATCAGTGCCAAGGGCAGAAAGTTCGTAAGGATAAATCTCTCCTGCAAAAAGCTGTTCTCCCTCGCCCACAACAGTTAGACTCCATTCCGTGGCAAATTTATTATCAGACGTGAGGGCTCGGATCATTCCCCCGTCTTCTAAAATGTATGTTGCATCGTAAACATTATCTGGCCCTAGAATATCAACAATTTTGACGCCAATAATTCTCTGGAGATTGCTATTAATTGTTTCATCTGTATTATCCCAACTAAAAACATCTCCTGCATAATATATTTCCCAGTAGAAATCTAGATATAATGAAAATTCTCGACCGCTGGAAGTTTTTCCAGCCAGGGAAAGTGCGTAACTACCTGGTTGGAAATATTCGATAGTGAAGGGCAGTTCATTAATAAATTCTTTGATGTTATTCATTATTTACTCATAACGGTGCAGAGGCAGATGTGATTTTTCCATCATTTTTATAGATCTCTCGTGCCCTTTTAATCCTGCATCAGGTTTGGGCACGTCCCAAGTGGCAGGATCAAGTTTTAGAGGTTTTTTATCTAGACCTGCTGGATTCTCTCTTTCATAAACTGCACGCAAAATATGGTGCTGATGATTAGGGTTTGTGCCAGTGTTAGATTCCATGATTCGAATTATAGAACCATCGAAAGTACTCACCCACTGTTGACCGGGGCTACGTGTGGGGTACGGCCCATCCCAAACCGGCGAATCATTAAGAACCTTCGCGAACCTATCAGCATTCGTATTACCAACGGCCACGCCATCTTTGTTCATTATCCAAGCATTTTGAGCCAAAGGATAGTCGTGGGGAATTACCTGGGGAGAAAGGTTCTGCAGTTTTGGTTGGGCCGGTGGTAATGCAGGTAAAGTTCCGTAAACACCTGGCCCGATAGCTTTCTGTCCAGAATGTACGGTGGCCGGTGACGGACTAAAAGCAGCAGGCTGTAATACTTCTCCTTCAATTACTCGAGTTGTCTTACTACCTCCGACAGAAACGACTTCGTCTGTTAGC
>NZ_JBLXXS010000031.1:0-1483 GCF_048513555.1 Rothia sp. P5766
GTGGGGTTTTGTGACCTCACCCCCCTTTTTTGCTTTAAAGAGTTATATGCTGTGAGCTTATTGAAGGCTTGCCCTACCATGCCGAGTGCCGCTCAGAAGCTCAGGCTGGCAAGAACCACACGCAATGGCCTTCCACAGGCTGTCACCGCCCTGACCTTGGTAGACCTGGCTCTAAGAAGGACGGCTGTTCTCAGCTGTCCGAACAACTAGCTAAACCTTCCAGCTCACAACCGGCTGATACTAACCCAATATTTTCATAGGAAAGTAGCCTAGGGCGGAAGTTAGGGGACTATCGGCTCCAAAGCAAGGTAGGCTTAAAACATCAGAAACCTATACAGAAAGCGAGCATAGCTGTGTCCAAGACAAGCTCTGCAGCAGATGCCCGTGAGAAGGCCCGCCAGCTGGCAGCCCAACAGGCTAAGAAATCTGCTAAGTCATCCACTCGCTGGATCCAGTTCACCGTACTCGGTGTTATTGCCCTTATCATCGCTATCGTTGCAGTTGTTGTAATCAACGGCAACCGTAACAAAATTCCTGAAGCAGGGCCTGTCCCCACCTCTGCAAACCAGTACGGTGGCATTGTGCTTACCAAAGACGGAATCGTCCAAGGTGCAAGCGCTGAGGAAAGTCGGGACAGTCAGGACCTCGGCAAGTCGGAGGCGACTTACACCAGTATTGATGGTAAAGAGACAGCTATGCCCCTGGGTGTGGCCCTGCCAGATCAAGCAAAAGACAATGGGCAACCCGTCCGACTAACCATTTTCCAGGACTTTGACTGCGTCCACTGTGCAGACTTTGAGAGCACCCACGGTGACGAAATTCAGCAGCTAGTAGATAGCGGCAAGATTACCCTAGAAATCCGTAACCTGACCTTCTTGGATGCCCACAGCCCCACCTACTACTCCTCACGAGCCAACAACGCAGCCTACTCGGTAGCTAACCAGGTTTCGGCCGACAAGTACCTAGACTTCCAACGCGAAATCTTCTCCCACCAGGGCACAGGTGGCCTCTCCAACGAAGAACTGGTTGATATTGCCTCCAAGTACGGGGCAGATGTTAAGGACGATGTCGCCAACAACACCTGGCGCCCTTTCATCAACACTGTCACCCTAGAATCTGCAAGCAACGGTATTAGCGGAACCCCCACGATCTTCGCAGACGGAGACCTCTACAACGCTACCAGCGCTGACTTCTCCCAGTGGATCAACCAGAAAATCACCGATAAGAAGATCAGCGAATAGCGGGCAAACTTAGCCCCATCCTGACGGCATCCTCAACCCAAGTTACTCGCTGAGGCTTAGAAGGCTAGAAGCAAGACCCCAAGCTCCTACCAGATATGCGTATAAGAGTAATATCCGGTATACTAGGATGTCGTTGCCTCCTTAGCTCAGCTGGCCAGAGCACCTGTCTTGTAAACAGGGGGTCACCGGTTCGAATCCGGTAGGGGGCTCTGAAATAGAGATTAAGACTGCGACCGAAGAGT
>NZ_JBLXXS010000004.1:0-154900 GCF_048513555.1 Rothia sp. P5766
TGGGTGAAAAACTGAAGCATGTGTTGAACTCTTGTACAAAAAACAATTTAAAAATTAACCTTATTGAGGAATTCTCATAATCACGCTTAGTCTTTCTCGTTTGCCACATCAACAGATTGAGCATCAACCGGCTGGGTCTGGCGTGAATCGCTCTGTGCGCCTTAGCGAACCGGGCCGTGAGGGTCAGCTTGCTACTGCTGTGCCTGCGCCCCAACCGGGCGGGCAGCCTGAGAGCAGGCCCGAACGGTGCAGAACCAGCCACCAAGCACCCGCCCGGTCCCTAGTCCCCTTGGCTGAACTGGGAGTTGTAGAGTTCAGCGTAGAAGCCACCTGCTGCCAGAAGCTCCTGGTGGGATCCGGACTCCACGATGTCGCCGTCGCGCATAGCGAAGATAAGGTCGGCGTCCCGGATGGTGGAGAGGCGGTGGGCAATCACAAAGGAGGTTTTACCCTCAGCCAGCTGGCCCAGGGCGCGGGCAATGAGCAGTTCGGTGCGGGTATCAACGGAACTGGTTGCTTCGTCCAGAATCAGTAGCGGCTTATCGGCAATCATGGCCCTGGCGATGGTGACTAGCTGTTTCTGGCCGGCTGAAAGCTGGGTCTGGTCGGTCAACACGGTGTCGTAGCCGGCGGGCAGCTGGGCTACTAGCTCATCCAGCCCCACAGCTGCAATGACCTCATCCAGCTTGTCCTGACTGACCTGCTCCAGGCCGTAGACCACGTTCTCCCGCAGGGTTCCCTCAAAAAGCCAGGTATCTTGTAGAACCATGGCGAAGAGCGAATCAACTTGCTCGCGGGTGAGCTGGTCGGTGGGTACACCGTCAATGCGGATCTGCCCGGAGTCCAGCTCGTAGAAGCGCATGAGCAGATTGACTAGGGTGGTTTTGCCGGCACCGGTGGGGCCAATAATTGCAACCTTCTGGCCGGCTGTGACCGATGCGGTAAAGCCGTGAATGATCTCCTTGCCGGGTTCGTAGCTAAAGCGGACCTGCTCAAAGTCCACGTTACCGCCTACCGGCTGATCCAGCTCGGTTGCCTTACTGCTTTCGTCCTCTAGTTCCTCTGCTTCAAGGAACTCAAAGACACGAGCACCGGCGGCTGCCGCAGACTGCAGAGCGGTAGCTGACTGGGCCAGTTGCCCCAGGGGGTTGGTGAAGAGCCGAACATAGACAATAAAGGCAACAATCACACCAAAGGTAATCTGCCCCTGCAACACCAGCGCGGCACCCACCACGCAGACCACTACATAGCCCAGGTTACCGATAAAGCCCATGAGCGGGAACATTAGCCCCGAGAAGAACATGGACTTCCAGGCCACCTGGTAGAGGTCCTCGTTGCGGCGGGCGAACTCGGCACGGGCGGCAGCCTCACCGTTATAGGCCCGAATGAGCGAGTGTCCTGAAAGGGTTTCCTCAATATGACCGTTGAGCTTACCCAAGAGCCGCTGCTGGGCCACAAAGTATTTCTGGCTGCGTGAGAGCACAAAACCGCTGGCAAACACACCGATCAGGGAAGCTGCAATAGCGGCCAGGGCCATACGCCAGTCGGTGTAGAACATCATGACCGCTGAACCAGCCAGAGTAACGACACCGGTGACGGTAGTGGCCAGGGAGTTGTTGAGGGTCTGTTGGAGGGTATCGACGTCGTTGGTCACGCGCGAGAGGGTGTCACCGGTGGAGCCCTTATCCAGGTAGGCCAGGGGGAGCCGATCAATCTTGCGGTCAAGGTCAGAGCGCATGGTGCGGGAAACCCACACGGTCGAGCGGGCCATGACCAAACCCTCAACCAGGCTGAGCACCAGCGATGTCACCAGGAAGGCCACAGAAATCCAGGCCAGCTTCCAGACCTGGTCCATATTGACGGAGCCGGTAAAACCCTTTTGAATCTCATCGGTAATAGCGGAAAGGAACTGGGGAGAAATGATATTGAGAATAACGCCTAGCACCGCGGCTACCAGGGCAACCACCATGCGGGGGAGTACAGGGCGCAGATAACCCAGCAGCTTGCCCATGGTTTCTTTGAAAGGCGCGGTGCTCTGCCCCTGGACCCGGTGGCGGGGCGGGCCTCCGGGGCCGGGGTGACCGCCACGGCCACTGGGCTTTTCACTTTTGAGCTGTTGATCGCGAAGCTGGGCAGCCTGTGCTAGCCCCTGCTGCGCAGATTCAAGCAGATCAAGGTCACCGGTTGTTTGGCTATGTTCGGGGTTGGTGCTCATTGGGCAAGCTCCTCTTCGGTCAGCTGGGAGAGGGCAATATCCTGGTAGACCTCATTGGTTGCCAACAGTTCTTGGTGGGTTCCGCTTCCCACGACCCTGCCCTTATCGAGCACGATGATGCGGTCAGCATCGCGGACCGTACCGATACGCTGGGCCACAATCAGCAGGGTTGCCCCGCCAGAGGCCTCCTTGAGCCGGGTGCGGATATCTCGCTCGGTCTTGTAATCCAGGGCAGAAAAAGAATCATCAAAGATCATGATGTGCCCGCCGCGCGCGAAAGCCCGCGCTAGAGAGATACGCTGTTTCTGCCCGCCCGAGAAGTTCTTGCCGTTTTGGGCCACGGGGGCCGCAAAGCCTCCCTCCTTGGTAGAGACAAAACCGGTGGTGGCTGCGCGGTCAGCGGCGGCCACCAGGTCCTCGGCAGTGACAGGTTTTAGCCCCTGGCCAAAGGCAATGTTGGAGGCAATAGTGCCAGAAAACAGGGTATTTTTCTGGGCCACAAAAGCCACCCGGTCACGCAGGTCTCTCTGGTTCCAGTTACGCACATCAACCCCGTCCACCAGTACGGTGCCGGAACGCACGTCGGCAAAGCGGGGGATTAGGTTGACCAGAGTGGATTTTCCGGAGCCGGTAGAACCAATAATGGCCACGGTTTGGCCGGGATCAGCTGTGAAGCTGACAGAGTGCAGGGCATCACCGTCGGCACCGGGGTAGCGGAAGCTCACGTCCCGGAACTCCAAGCTGCCAGCGGGTGCGGTGCCGGTGCTGGCTCCGCCATCTTGGATACCTGCTTGGGTATGGAGAACCTGGCGGATACGCCGCCAGGATACCAGTGCCCTGGGGCCCAAGACAAAGACCATGGTCATCATCATGAAACTAGTAACCACCAGCAGGGCATAGGTGGAAAAGGCAATCATCTGCCCGAAAGTTCCCATACGTTGAGTCAGCTCACCGGTGGAGTTAATGAGGGAGGCACCCAGCACATAGATAGAGAGCGAGAGCGCGGTCATGATAGCTGTCAGCAGGGGCATAATGAAGGCCATGGTGCTGGAGATAAAGAGGGTGTTATCCCGTAGGTCTGTGTTGACGCTCTCAAAGCGGTTACGGTGAAAGTCGCCGGTGATGTAGGCACGAATCACGCGCAGGCCGGTCAGATGCTCACGAGTTACCCGGTTGAGCTGGTCAGTGATCTTCTGCATGCGAATCATACGGGGAATGGCCAAGGACATAGCGGTAGCTAGCACCAGAATGGTCAATAAAACTGCGATGCCGGTGGGAACCGTCCATGTCCAGGACTGGCTGGCAATTTTTGAGCTTGCCCAAAAGGCCATAATGGGTGCTTTGATACTGACCTGCAGGCCCATAACCATGAAGATTTGTACCTGAGTGACATCGTTGGTAGTTCGGGTAATGAGTGAATCTGTACCCAAGGTGTTGACCTCGGCGCTGGATAGCTCAAAGGTTTTATCGTAGACAGCGGCTCTAAGGCGTCGAGCCAGGGTAGTACCAATAATCGCGGTACAAAAACCTGTAAGAATGGCACAGACCATGCTGGCTAATGCTGCGGCCAGCATCAGGGCACCATCCGGTGCAATATCGGACAGGGAACTAGTTGGCTGAGAAATGGTGCGGGTAATCTGCTCCATGTACTGGGGTATGCGCAGGTCTAGGTAGACCTGGCTCAGGATAGTCAAGAGAGCAAGGAGGGCTAGTGCCCATTCTCTTCGGTGGATAAAATGATAAATTTTCATGTTTTGCCTGGGTGGTATCTTAAAAAAGAAAAGCACCGCTGCGGACGGCACCGGTGCTTTCCAATTATGAACTACTGCCTGACTTTTGGCTAGGTCAGATCTTGCTTCTCATCGTTCAGCGTAGCGAACTTTCTTGACTAGGCCTTAGGGTTGTTGAGATCAGAGGCTTGGAAGGTGTTGCAACGGTTCATGTCAGCTGTCTTGTAACCGGTCATGAACCAGGCTGTACGCTGGGCACTGGTGCCGTGGGTGTAGGTGGATGAATCGGTGTGGCCCTGGCTTGTCATCTGTATGTGATCATCTCCGATAACCTCGGTTGCGTTGATGATTCTCTCTAAGTCATCGGAGCTAAAGGGTTTGATCTGAACGGGTGAGCTGGTGTCCTCTTGGGCGCCCCTGGCCCAGACACCTGCGTAGCAGTCAGCCTGCAGCTCAACGCGCACCGCCCCGGAGTCTGCCCCCTGGGGGTCATACTGGGAGTATTTGAGGTTACCGAGTAGGTTCTGAATATGGTGGCCGTATTCGTGGGCCAGTACATACTGTTCGGCACTCTGGCCGCCGGTTGCCCCCAGCTGGGTTTTCATGGTGTCAAAGAAGCCAGTTTGGACGTAGGCAACCTGGTCGGCGGGGCAGTAGAAGGGGCCTACTGCCTGGCTGGCAGAACCGCAACCGGTACTGACGGTCTCTTGTTTGAAGAGGTCAAGTTTTGGTGCAGTGTAGGCTATACCTGCTTGGTCGGGCAGAGCTGTCTGCCAGAAGTAGTCTAGCGAGTTGGCGGTTCCCACCATGTTGCAGTCGGTGTAGGTATTGGCATCTTCACCGGTCTTGCAATGGGCAAACTTTTCTCCTGAATCACCTTCAACCTGCTGGTAGTTGAAGCCACCACCGCCGGTGACCTGGTTGAGCATGTTAATGCCGTCCTGGCCAAAAATTATTCCAACAGCAAGTACCAGCACGATACCGCCTAAGCCACCACCGATTTTGAGTCCGGAGCCACCGCCTGAGCTGCCGGAACTACCTGAGCTACGTACCCGGTCGGTGTTCAGCCGGGAGTTTTCTTTAAAAGCCATCATGGATACAGCATAAGCTGTGAACTTCCCCTGAAGACCATTTCTGCACCCCGGCGGTTTGCCTTGTCCTGCTTACACCCCGGTAAGTGTTATACCGGCAGACAGAACAATTAGCGAGAATCTAGCCCGCGGGCGGCGAGCGCGTCACCTGTGTCCTGGGCGTAGGAGACGGTGGAGATGACCAGCGGAATGAAGAGACGAAAGCGCGAGACTTTGAGGCCGCGAGCGGTGACTGATTCTTGAAGGAAGGACCAGGTATCGATGATCGTTGGAATGGAGCGAATCATCAGTGCCAGGGCAAGGCCGATGCCTTGTGGGGAGATACCAAGGTGACGGAGGGGCGAGCAGAGCCAGATGAAGCCGTCAATGATGACCGGTAGGGGAGTCGACCAGAGCAGAACCTTGGCGGCAAAGAGCAGGCTGAGTAGACCTAGCAGGGTGTCTGCCCCTCGGGCCAGGGTGCCGGTGTACCAGTAGTAGAGCAGGAGGAAGCCCAGAAGCCAGGCGAGTGATCCTAGTGCCTGCACCCAGGTCATAACTGGTATCTGGGCGAGGGTGCCTAGAGCTATGACGATCACAAGCACAGCCGCCGCGATGCTCCACTGGCTGGTGAGCGTGAGTAGGGCGGTGAGTGTGAGCAGAGAAAGAGCCTTGACGCTCAGCGGTGTTCTGTGGATCGGTGTTTCTAAGGGCTGGTAGGTTCCAAAGAGGTGGTGGGCGGCGTTCACGGGTGGTTCTCTTCAGGGCTTTCTGCAGTGGGCTCTGAATCTACAGCAGGAAAGCCCTCGGCGCACCAGCGCCGGTAGTCAGATAGGATGCTGGCCGTAGGTCCCTGGGCTAGTAGCCTGCCTTCGTGGATTACCAGTGCTTCGGTGCAGGTGGCCGCTAATTCAAGGTCGTGGGTAGAAATCAGGAGTTGCTGAGGCAGGGTGTCTAGTAGCTCAATGAGCTTTAGCCTGTTCCTGAGGTCTAGCAGGGTGGTTGGTTCATCGAGCAGGAGCACGCTTGGCTCTACTGCCAGAACCGACGAAAGTGCGGTGAGCTGTTTCTCCCCACCGGAGAGGTTGTAGATCGGGTCAAAAGCCCGCTGTTCAACTCCCTGGTGGGCCAGTTGTGTCAGTGCCTTCTCCCGCCGCTCCTTGCGGTCTTTAATGTGCTGAAAGGACAGCTCAACATCTTCAACGCCGGTGGGCATCACCAACTGGGCCCCCGGGTCAGAGAAAAGCATACCCACGTGCGAACGAACGTGGTTGAGATTTTCGTAGACGCTCAGCCCGTGAACGGTTACTTTCCCGCTACTGAGGGGAGCAAGCCCGTTGAAGAGCCTCAGAAAAGTTGATTTGCCCGAACCGTTGAGCCCCAGGACGGCGGTCCTGTTAGCAGTCAGGGTGACTGTGACATCGTGCAGGAGGGTGCGTTGGCCCGTGCCTGTGGGGGCGGTGACGGTTGCTTGCCGGGTGCTCAGAATGTTCGGCTCAGAAAATACCACTGGGCCTGACTCTCTGGGGGAGCTTCTTCGGGAAGATCGGGAGAAAATCACGGTGTATATAGTACCCAAGCCTTAGCGGCCTGAGCCTGCTAGCGCGGGGAAGGCACGGTGCACCGAGAGGGCAATGGCTACGGCTACAGCGCATTTGATGAGGTCGCCGGGAACGTAAATCATGGCAGCTGCAAGGGCGGTGCCCAGGTCCAGGTGGGCATTGACCATCATGCCTGCTACACCGAAGACCTGAATAACTGCGAAGCCCGCTAACGCGGAGACTGCTAGGCCCAGAGCAGTAACCGCTTTTGAGCGGCTAGGCCCCAAGAAGCGGTAGGCCAGAAAGCCTGCTATAAAAGCGCCGGGAACAAAACCGAGAAGATAACCGAAGGAGGGGGAAGCTACCACACCGAAGCCACCGCTACCACCGGCAAATACGGGCAGACCCAGCAGGCCCGCTAGCAGGTAGAGAGCTACCGAAAGACCGGCACGCCTAGCACCCAAGATGAGGGCAACGGTGTAGACCGCCAGGGTTTGTAGGGTAATGGGCACGGCAACCGGTCCAACCGGAATAGCGGGTAGAAGCGAGCAGGCGGCAATAAAGGCGGCAAAGATAGCTATGAGAGCGAGGTTGCGGCCCGGTTGAGCGGCGGTGGTATGGGGTAAAGTCATCATGTCCTCACTATAGGGGAGGCTGAACACCCTTTAAAAATGGAGACTGCACTATCTCATATAGGAAAACCTCACCGAGAAATGCGGAATGCAGAGCGGATACCAGGAAGAAGCCGAGTTAGTGGATCCTGCGGGTATCTTAAACCCAAAAAATCTCTTATTCCGCGCATGAGCTAGATCCTCCAAGTATCGAGTCTTCTGGCTGTAGAATGGTGAGCTGGCATTCAGGGAGCTATCGTTGTCTTTCCTGTGCCTCTCTTTTCACTGTCATACCCTAGGGAGTTTTACCCCGTGCTATCTGTTTCTAACCTTGAACTGCGAGCAGGTGCCCGCCTGCTCATGGAGGATGTTAACTTCCGTATTGATAAGGGTGACAAGGTTGGGCTGGTTGGCCGTAACGGTGCGGGTAAAACCACTATGACCAAGGTGCTGGCCGGGCTGACTCTGCCTGCTGACGGTACCGTTAGCAGGGGTGGGACTATCGGCTATCTGCCTCAGGACCCCAAGGTCGATGATATGACCCAGCTCGCTAAGGACCGTATCTTCTCCGCTCGCGGGCTGGACGGTGTTGCCCGTAAGATGCGTCAGGCCCAGGAGATGATGGCCAGCGAAGACCCCGCTGAGCACGCCAAAGGCATGCGCCGCTACGACCGGCTTGAGGCAGAATTTATTGCCGGCGGCGGGTATGCTGCCGAGTCTGAGGCCGCAACCATCACTGCTAACCTTGACCTGCCAGAGCGTGTGCTTAACCAGCCGCTTTCCACCCTCTCCGGCGGTCAACGCCGCCGCGTTGAGCTAGCCCGTATTCTCTTCGCTAACGCCGACACCATGTTGCTCGATGAGCCCACCAACCACCTGGACGCCGATTCTGTGGTCTGGTTGCGTGACTTCCTCAAGAACTACCAGGGCGGGATCCTGGTCATTAGCCACGATGTTGAGCTCATGGAGCTTGTCGTCAACAAGGTTTTTTACCTGGATGCTAACCGCTGTGTCATTGATATCTACAATATGGGCTGGAAGAACTATCTGCTGCAGCGGGAACAAGATGAGGCCCGCCGTAAGCGCGAGCGCGCCAATGCACAGAAGAAGGCTGGCGCTCTCATGGAGCAGGCTAACAAAATGCGCGCTAAGGCAACCAAGGCGGTTGCGGCCCAGCAGATGATTAAGCGTGCCGAAAAGCTCATGCGCGGCCTGGAAGATGAGCGTCGTGTCGATAAGGTTGCCGCTATCCGCTTCCCGGACCCTGCTCCCTGCGGCAAGACCCCGCTTTCCGCCGAGGGCCTTTCCAAGAGCTATGGTTCGCTTGAGATTTTCACCGACGTGGATCTGGCGATTGACCGTGGTTCCCGTGTGGTGGTGCTGGGCTTTAACGGTGCCGGTAAGACAACGCTTTTGCGTATGCTGGCTCAGGCCACCCAGCCTGACACCGGTGAAGTCATTTATGGTCACGGCGCTAAGGTCGGCTATTTTGCTCAGGAACACGAAATCCTGGACGGTGAGCGCACTGTTTTTGAGAATATGAAGTCTGCGGCCCCTGATTTGGACGATACTAAGGTCCGCACCATTCTGGGGTCTTTCCTCTTCTCGGGCGACGATGTCGATAAGCCCGCCGGTGTGCTCTCGGGTGGGGAGAAAACCCGCCTGTCTTTGGCGACCTTGGTTGCATCGTCAGCTAATGTGCTTTTGCTCGATGAGCCTACCAACAACCTTGACCCCGCATCGCGTGAGGAAATCCTGAACGCCTTGAAGAATTACCAGGGGGCAATTGTCATGGTTTCTCACGATGAGGGTGCGGTTGAGGCGCTGGACCCAGAACGTGTACTGCTGCTACCTGATGCGGTAGAGGATCTGTGGAGCAAGGAATACCAGGATCTGATCTCACTGGCATAAGGGGTGCAATCACCGGTTAGGTTCTGTGGCCTTACGCGGGGAACTATAAATGGTCCCTACCAATTTGCCTGTGTGTCTCTTTCTTACGAGTCTTAGTCGTTATGCAGGTCACGTGGCATGGGATCAATAATGTGTGATTGTTGGGTTTGGGGCCAAAAAACCAAATATCACGAAACGGTAACGTCATCTCTTGCCTAGTAAGCCCCAGAGCAATGAGCGTAGAGTAAATACCAGCCCTCGAGGCTAATAACCCCGAGTGCTTATCAAGAAAAACCACCCCGCCGATGTGGTGGAACCACCGGCTAACGCAGGCGTTAGCTAAGAACCTTGAAAGGAAGATTCTATGCTCGAATCACACGACGTACGTTACCCTGAAATCGCCGAAGAGGGCACCGAGGTAGACGTTTTTTGGACTGAAGACTAGGTCAATCACCGCACGTCGTCTTTTGTTTTGCTTCAGTACATTCCATGTGTGCTTCTAGGCTCATAGGTAATTTGCGTGAAGGGGGCCGGAGTTCTTACTCCGGCCCCCTTTCTTTGCCTCTGTCATGGGCTAGCATCTGAGGGCACGCCCGGTACCTACCTATCAGAGATGAATTGGCTGATGAGCTCGCCAGGGGGCAAATGGGTGATGCCCAGGATCGTCAGCGCATAAAGCCCGACATAAGAGGCCAACAGTCCTGAGAAAATATTCTCACGGTTACTGCCAGCATCCCCTAGCACAGGTAGCGCCATATACCCGCTCCTGCGCCACAGAGGGCTGGGAACCAGAGGCCTAAATGTTGCAGGCCAGAAGGGGTTTACTCCGCGGGTGGTAAGTGCATCACCCACAATATGGGCTGTGGCCCCGGCCAAGATTGCCCAGGGCATCGTAGCAAAAGAATTGGTGTAGATAGTACCCGCCATGACCACCAGCGCACCAGCCCAACCCCCAGGCGCTCTAAAGGTGCGCAGAGCAAGCCCACCCGCAAAGCCAGCCAGCGCCAAAGCAAGGAGTGGTACCCCTGCGTAGGTTAAGCGGTTGGCGCTAAGAGCTAGCACCCAAAAGAAAGCCAGGCCTATCAGAGAATGGGTGCCTTTGCGATGGCCGCCTGAGATTTTGGCAACCAGCCGTACAACCCACCGGCTGACAGGGGGTATGGAATGTGCAATTGACCCGTTGTGGTGATCGATATCGGGTAGCATGCCTGCACCAGCGGCAGCCAAAGTGGTAACGGCGAGCGTGGCGGGATCATCAATTCTGATAATCCCGGATTCATTCAGAGCAAGCCAGGCAGCTGCTGCGCTGATTGAGTGTGAATACCCCATCATGGCGGGCTGAACCTCCTCATGAAAAGCAAAACACCACCCTAGCACATATTCGAAAGTATGTTCTAATAGGATCGGAGGGGCGGGCAAGATCCTCCTTGGGCGGTTATGCACTAGAGTTTCTCGCCTAAGCAGGCAGAGAGGACAAGCCGAAAAGACCTGACATAAACCTTGTCAGTTTGCCCGGTAGAGGAGTTCGACCGGTAGGATTAACCCTGTCCTCCACCGCCTGGTAGCTCAAGGCGATTTTTCTGTTAACTTCACATCGAAAGTCCTCCGTTGAACCAACATACCCAAGGGTCGGCCCACACGGCCCCTGCTGAAACTTCAACCGACATGCTCTACCAGCTAGACGACGTCCCGCCCCTGGGCGTCTCGATTTTACTGGCCCTGCAACATATTCTGGCCGCTTTTGCCGGTATCATCGCCGTACCCCTCGTTGTCTGCACAGCCTTGAATTTCTCCCTTGCACAAACCTCATTGATGGTTTCTGCCTCGATTTTTGTGGCAGGTATCGCCACTTTTATCCAGTCCAAGGGCATCGGGCCCGTGGGTGCTCGCGTCCCCGGCATGATGGGCACCGACTTCACCTTCGTTAACCCCACCATAGCGGTGGGTAGCCAGTTCGGCATGGCTGGTATTGTGGCGGCGACCCTTTCTGCTTCGCTGGTTGAGGTTATCCTCAGCCGCTTCATCAAGCCACTGATGCGGTTCTTCCCGCCACTGATAACCGGTACCGTGGTTGCCCTGATCGGTATCACTCTGCTCCCTGTCAGCATGGACTGGGCGGCAGGTGGTGTGGGCTCCGAGGATTACGGCTCGCTCCAGAACCTCACTATCGCCTTCGGCGTTATGACCCTCACCCTGGCGATTGCTCATTTTGGTCGAGGTATCCTCCGCGCAGCTGCCGTCTTTATTGGCATGGTTGCAGGCTACCTAGTCTGCATCCCTCTGGGTCTGGTCGATCTCTCCGTTGTGGGGGATGCCCCCTGGTTCGCGCTGCCGAACATCTTTGCTTACGGCTTCCACTTTGACTGGGCCTCTACCCTGGCCTTTGTCCCCGCCTACATTGTGTCCACCATCGGTACCGTGGGTATCATGATGGCTATCGGTCAGGCTTCCGGCCACACCTTGGAGAGCAAACGCGTATCGAACGGTGTTCTAGCGGACGGCGTTGGCTCAGCTATGGCCGGTATTTTCGGCGCAGGACCGAACACTTCTTTCTCCCAGAACGTCGGCCTGATTGCTCTGACCAAGGTGGCCTCCCGCCGTGTCATGATTATTGCCGGCCTGATTCTGGCTGTGCTGGGTGTCTTCCCCAAGCTCTCAGCCCTAATTTCTGTGATGCCTCAACCCGTCCTTGGTGGTGCTGGTGTTATCATGTTCGGTCTGGTTGCGGCTCAGGGGATTAAGACCCTAGCCTCCATTGAATTGGGGGACCGTGAGCTACTCATCGTTTCGGTGGCCTTTGCCCTAGGTATTGGCGTGACCGTACGCCCCGGTATGCTGGCAAACCTCCCCGGCGCCCTCCAGATGATTTTCTCCTCGGGTATCTCAACAGGTACGCTGGTTGCTCTGCTTCTAAACGTGGTTCTATTCGACCGTAAGAAAAAGGTGAGCGCATGAAACTCCTGGAAGAACGCATCCGCAGGGACGGAAGAATCCTGCCCGGAAATATCCTCAAAGTTGACCAGTTCATCAACCACCAGGTGGACCCCCAGCTCATGGTGGAAATGGGACGCGACTTCGCTGAGCACTTCAAGGACGCGGGGATTACGCGGGTTCTTACCCTTGAAGTATCTGGCATTTCAATGGCTATGACGGCCGCCCTACACCTGGGCGTTCCCATGGTTTTTGCCAAAAAGATTTCTTCAAAGACACTGTCTACCGACACCTACAATTCCAAGGTCTTCTCCTACACCAAGAAGATCGAATACGACATCCGGGTGGACAAGCGCTTTGTCACCCCCGAAGACAGAATCCTGATCATCGATGACTTCCTGGCCAACGGACAGGCCCTCCACGGTCTGACCCACCTGTGTGAGCAGGGCGGTGCTACCGTAGCAGGTATCGGTATTGCGATTGAAAAGGTATTCCAGGGTGGCGGTAAAGATTTCCGCGACCGTGGCTACGATGTTTATTCTCTGGCCATGATTGACCACTTCACCGAAGACGGTGTCGTCTTCAGCCACGAACTAGAGTCAAGCTCCTAGAAACACTCGGGCCCCACACCATCACACGGTGCGGGGCCCGAACTGTAACTAGAGGAGCTTATCGACCAGTGCGTCCTCTTCTTCCTCATCAGTGGGGCGTGAGCGCTTCTTGGGAGGCTTTGGCCGCACAATGGACTTCATATGTGCAGGCATATCGTCCACAAACTCCATACGGCGGCGAATAATTTCTTCGTCTACCTCGCCAATATAGTTGCCCTCAGCGTCATAGAACTGGCTGTAGTAAGCATCGAGTTCAGCGGCAAGCTGGGCGTCAAGCTCATCATTGCGCACCTTTTGGCGGGCAGACCAGAAGAAAGCAACATAGAACATAAGAGCGAAGCAGTACCACTGCACAGAGTAGGACAGGTTAGGGCCGTAATCCTGCTCCGGCTTATCCCTCTGAACCGGTGCGCTTGCGGGAGCCGGGCTTTCGCTGGCCATGACACCATAGTTGGCGGTAGCAAGGTCTAAGCCTGTGAGCTCAGCGATTTCTGGTAAATCGATGGAGGTTATCTGCCCCTTGACGGGCGAGGCCCCCGTATCAATTTCGCCCTCAACAATTCGTGCGGTTAGGGTAATCTCACCGCTGGGAGGCTGGGGAATAGGGGTAGCGGTTGCCGCCGCATCACCAAAAGCCGCTTCGACCCATCCCCGGTTGATAACGATCATCTGACCGGTATTTGTGCGGAAGGGGACCAGAACCTCGTAGCCGTTCAGCCCGTTATAGGGCCTATTGCGAACCAGTAGCTGTTGATCGGCGAGATAGGTGCCAGCCATCTCAACCTGTTGCCACCGCAAATCAGGGTGCGGGGAAGAGAAAAGCTCGGGGGAGTCTGCAAGGAGTATCGGGTCAGCATCATAGTTGAGAGATATTCGCTCGTTACTGAAATCCAGAGCCTCTTTGCGGCTCATCTGCCACTGGGCCAGGTAGAGGCAAATTAGCGAAGCAACCACAGTGAGTGCAAAAATACCAATCCATTTACCAGAGAAAAGAAACCCGTATTTTTTCATCACGTACCTTGCTGAATATGCACTAAAGAGAGAACCAAGAGCCTATTGTACGGACTCAGCTGGCAACACACCCTAGGAGAGCGGGCGGGTCTGCTTCCAAAAACCGCGTGCCACCAAAAAATCTTGCAGATAGGCCGTGTGCTCGGTACAGGCCGTCCAAGTCTTGCGCCGATCGGGTGTATGGATTTTGGGGTTATTCCACAGAATCTCAGAGGTAGCCGCCGCCTGGCACCCCTTACGTGAACACTTAATGAAATCCGGCTGAGGAAGAGCCGATGATCCACTGTGCTGTGCCGAAGTCAAATTACCGAGTATATCCATGCTTACAGCCCTCCCTGCCTGCCGGAGGAAGAACCCCCGTCATCGTGCTCGTCCTCGACCAGCTCACCGTCAATAACAATAGGTCCATCGGTAGATACAGCTTCTTCCCCCGATTGCCAATCATGCTCCGCCTGGTCCTGCCGGCTGATCCGCTCCTCCTGCGCCGCTGCAATAGCGGCCTGCTGCTCCGCCGGTAGGTAGGCTGTAAAACTTGACCCACCCTGCTGATGCTCGCCATTGGCCACCACAACCGCTAGCCAAGGGATAATTGCTGCCCCAGCTAAGAAAATCCACTGCCAGACACCCTCAACCATCACAGCCGCAATGATAAAGATAATGCGTAAAAACATCTTGAAGGCATAGCTTTTAGCGCGTGCACTCACACCTGTCGACTGGCGTTCTGCCGCACCAGTAATCTCAAATACCTCAGAATCACCAGAAGCGTAACCGGCCGCTTTCAAGTCCTCCGCAGTCCAATATTTAGCAGCCATATTTTCACCTCCCGGGCGCAGTTAAAGCTACTTCCACTAGTGTAACCCCAGTCAAACTAACAGAACCCGGCAGACTAAATAACACGCGTTTACCCGGTAAACCTGCCCCTGCCCACGCCAAACGCGTAAAATAGGGGCAGAAAAACAACCCCCACCCCAAGGGAAACCCATGAGCAACCAAACCGTACTCATCACCGGTGGCAACCGAGGCATCGGCTACGCCATGGCCCAAGCCTTCAAACAGGCCGGCTACCAGGTAGCTGTCACCTACCGCTCCGGTCAAGCCCCCACCGAGTTCTTCGCCGTCAAAGCCGATGTCACCGACGCCGCCTCCATCGACGCCGCATTCAGCGCCGTAGAAGCCGAATTCGGTCCCATCGGAGTCCTTATCGCTAACGCAGGCATCACCAAAGATACCCTACTCATGCGCATGAGCGAAGAGGACTTCACCTCAGTCATCGACACCAACCTCACCGGTGCCTTCCGCGTCGCCCAGCGCGCCACCAAGGGCCTGCTCAAAAACAAGCGCGGCCGCATCATCTTCATCTCCTCGGTCGTAGGCCTCTACGGCAACCCCGGCCAGGTCAACTACTCAGCCTCAAAAGCCGGCCTGGTCGGCATGGCCAGATCCATCACCCGCGAACTAGGCTCCCGCAACATCACTGCCAACGTGATTGCACCCGGCTTCATCCAAACCGACATGACCGATGCACTCTCCGACGAGATCAAGAAGCAGTACACCGACTCAATCCCCGCCCGCCGCTTCGCCACACCACAGGAAATTGCTGACGTGGCTCTCTTCCTGGCATCAGATGCCGCAAGCTACATCAGCGGGGCCGTGATTCCCGTTGACGGCGGTTTAGGCATGGGGCATTAGGGTGTTAACGGGAATCACATTCCGTTTGCTGGCTGATTAAACCTGATAGGCCTCAGCCCACTCACCTCCTCACCGGTTCGCTAACGCCCTCACGCGATTCACGCCAGACCCAGCCCGTGGGCTTCCGGCATACCGGCCCTAAGCCAAGGCAGCAGCCAGACCAAAGCTATTGAAGAAAGAAAATTACATGTCACTTCAGAACAAAACCATCATCATTACCGGCTCCTCACGCGGCGTAGGCGCAGATACCGCCCAAATTCTTGCCGCCCAGGGCGCAAACATCGTCGTCAACTACCGCTCCAAGGCACCCCGAGCCCAGAAAGTAGTGGCAACCATTGAAGAGGCCGGTGGCTCCGCCATCGCCGTTCAGGGCGATGTCACCAAGGCCGAAGACGCTCAGGCCCTCATCGACGCCGCCCTTGAAGCCTACGGTTCCTTGGACTACCTGATTCTCAACGCCTCCGGCGGTATGGAATCCGGTATGCCCGAGGACTATGCCATGACCCTCAACCGCGACTCACAGCTCCGTCTGGCACGACTAGCCGCCGAAAAAATGACCCAAGGCGGCCGCATCGTCTTCGTGACCAGCCACCAGGCGCACTTCATTCGTGAGGTAGAAACCATGCCCGAGTACCAGCCGGTAGCAGAGTCCAAGCGGGCCGGTGAAGACGCTCTGCTGGCTGAGGTTCCTGCCCTGACTGAGCGCGGTCTATCGCTGGTCGTTGTCTCTGCCGACATGATTGAAGGCACCGTCACGGCGGCCCTGCTCAACCGCCTGCACCCCGGCGCTATCGAAGCCCGCCGCGAAGAAGCCGGCAAGCTCTACACCGTCAATGAGTTCGCTCAAGAAATCTCAAAGATGGTTACCGCCGACGTTGAAACCGGCCATATCGAGCTGGTCGGCGGAGCAGGCGGCTTCATCAAATAGGAAGCATGACCCCAGCAGATACAAGGGGGCGCCTGCGGAACTTCCACAGGTGACTCCCTTGTATCCTCAGAAAAAGTATTGCAACCCTAGAATCCCACGAAATGGCGCACAGCATCCAGGCGGGGGAAAGGGACCTGTGCATCGGCAACCTCGCGCAGGGCTTCTTTCGCGCAGTAGGCAACACCCAACTCAGCCTGACCTAGCATCAAAATATCGTTGGCTCCATCACCCACCGCAAGCACCTGCGAGAGATCAACCCCAAACTCCTGAGCCCATTCCAGCAAGGACTCACGCTTGACCTCAGCGGTAACAACCTGCCCGGTAACCTTCCCCGTTAGTGCCCCATCGTCAACCTCCAGCCTATTTGCCCGGTACCTGGTGAGGCTGAGCTCACCGGCCAGGGGAGCCAAGACCTGCATAAACCCACCAGAAACAACACACACGGCATGCCCTGCCTCCAAAAACAGGCTAACTAGCTCATGAGCCCCCGCAGAGAATTTCACACTCCCAGCAACTTGCGCAATAACATCCTCGCTAAGACCGGCAAGCGCGCAGACACGCTCGCGCAGGGACTGCTCAAAATCAAGCTCACCGCGCATAGCCCGCTCGGTCACCGCAGCAACCTCAGCACCACGGCCCGCCGCTACCGCCAACTCGTCAATAACCTCCTGGCCAATGAGAGTCGAATCAACGTCCATAACGAGGAGTTTCTTCTCGGAACCGGTCAGGGAACATGGAACAAAGTTCACATGATACCCCCGCTCGCAGAGCGTATCTAAAGCTGCGACCTCTTGCCTGAGCCCGTCAATCTCACCGGCAGAATATTCCGCATCGGCGGTGTAGACCCAATACGCAGGCCCGGAGAGCTCACCTGCAACCGCGCATTCCTGCATATAGTCAGACTTGCCGTTGGTCAGCTGTAGGCCTTCAACCTCACCGAGAACCTGTAAGAACCAACCCTGATCAAAAGGTGGCGTGCTACTAGTGGCGGGGGCAAAGGCTACAAGGCGCATAGAAACACTCATGGCTCCCATTCTAAAAGTTTCAGCTAAGCCATGTTGCCAGCTAGTGCTCTGACACGCGATACGGATATAACCCTTTGGCTCCCCTTGCAACAAACTAGGCAGGTGAACCCAAAAGGTACTAAAGTTGGGTGCTATGGCATCAGTTCTGGATCTCAAGCACGTCACCGTCACTCGAAACGGCAAAAACCTTATTGACAAAATCACCTGGCAGGTAGATGAGGGCGAGCGCTGGGTCGTCCTCGGCCCTAACGGCGCTGGCAAAACTACCTTGCTCTCCATTGCAGCAGCGCGTCTGCACCCCACGCATGGTGAGGTAGATATTTTGGACGAAATTCTTGGTGCGGTTGATGTCTTTGAACTGCGCCCACGGATTGGGCTTTCATCTGCTCCGGTAGCTGCTCAGATTCCCGGCAACGAAACAGCCCTAAACGTCGTTATTACTGCAGCTTACGGTGTATCAGGCCGTTGGAATGAAGAGTACGATTCCTTTGACGATAATCAGGGGCTTGCTCTGCTTGAGGACTGGGGAGTGGCTCACCTGGCTGACCGAACTTTCGGGTCACTTTCTGAGGGTGAGAAGAAGCGCGTTCTGATTGCTCGTGCGCTGATGACCGACCCCGAAATGCTGATTCTCGATGAACCCGGTGCGGGCATGGATATTGCTGGGCGGGAGGACCTCGTTAAGCGTCTGACCCATCTCGCTCAGAACCCTTATGCCCCCGCAACTATTCTGGTAACTCACCATCTTGAAGAAATCCCTGCGGGCTTCACGCACGCCCTCCTGCTCCGCGACGGCCAAGTTGTTGCCGCTGGGCCTATCGAGAGCACTCTGACGCAGGAGAACGTCTCAGCTACCTACGGAATGGATCTTGACCTCACAGTTCACCCCGGTGGTCGCTACTCAGCCTTTGCTCGCTAAAGCATGAAACCCAAGCAACTGAGCCCGGAGCAGCTTGCTGAGCGCGCCGAGCGAGTATGGGCTCTGCCTAACGCTCGCGCGCTGGCTGAGGCCCCTGAAGCTGAGACACGCTACTACACCTCGCTCACCGACGTGAAGCTGCGCTCCCAGAAAGAACCTGAGTGGGGTATCTATATTGCTGAATCGTCTAAGGTAATTCGCCGTGCCCTAGCCGCTGGGCACCGCCCTCTTTCGCTCATACTGAGTGAGAAGTGGGCTGCTGACCTCTATGATGTTCTCAGCGCCCACCCCGAGGTACCTGCTTATCTTGGAACAGAAGCTGAACTGGAAGCGGTGACTGGCTTCGCTCTACACCGGGGCGCTCTGGCAGCTATGGCACGCCCCAAACCGACCGCCTTGGCAGACCTGCTTGAGAACGTCCAGCGGGTCGCTGTTCTTGAAGACATCGTTGATCACACCAATGTGGGGGCTATTTTCCGCTCTGCCGCCGCCCTCAACGTCGACCTTGTGCTGGTAACGCCCCGCTGCGCTGATCCTCTTTACCGGCGGTCTATCAGGGTCTCTATGGGAACTGTATTCCAGGTTCCCTGGGCTCGACTTGAGTCCTGGCCCCATGCGCTAGAAACCTTACACAAGGCCGGGTTCGTGACAGCCGCGCTGGCTCTCAAAGAAGACTCCCTGACCCTTACCCAACTGGCGGAAAAACGGCCAGAGAAACTTGCCCTGATTCTGGGATCAGAAGGGCACGGCCTTGCCGCCTCAACGCTGGCTAAGACCCAGCACACCGTCATTATTCCCATGAGCCACGGCGTTGATTCACTCAATGTCGCCGCAGCTAGTGCGGTGGCTTTCTGGGAAACCCGGCCCCAGTCTCACCTGAACTCCTAAAGAGTGATGAACAACCGGCCCTCCTGGGGCTCTAGTTTGCCCAAAGAGTGGTAGAGTGGTGCCTCGGTTGTAAACCGCAACCACCGGTAGGCACCCGCCCCGGTAGCTACAAGATATGCACTGGCAAAATCCAGGGCACGAAGAAGGTATATATCATGCAGGCTGGCATCCACCCTGAATACAACTACGTTCTGTTCCGCGACCTCGCTTCTGGCGAGACCTTCCTGACCAAGTCCACCATGACTTCTCAGAAGACAGAAAAGTGGGAAGACGGCAACGAATACCCCCTCGTAGAAGTTGAAATCTCATCGGCTTCACACCCCTTCTACACCGGTAAGCAGCGCATCATGGACGCCGCTGGTCGTGTTGAGCGCTTCAACGCTCGCTTCGCAAACTTCGGCAAGAAGGCCTAAGCGCAGGCCACAGGCTTTCTCGCTTAACATCACACCCCGCAACGGCGATTTTTCACTCCTTGCGGGGTGTTTTTGTAGGTTCACTGCGTAGAATTAGGGTCGATTCGCTTTGCGCCAACCCCCAAAGGCGCTAACTGTGAAATAACTATAGGGAGGTACCGTGTCCAAGGCGGTTGAGGGTCAACCTCAGAAAAAACGTAAAAAAGCACTGTGGATTATTCTGCTGTGCCTTATTCTGGTTCCGGCCTTGGCTGCCGGTGGGTATTTACTCATGATTAACAAGGCTTGGAATAAAGCCGAAACTATTGAGAACGCTATGCCCAATGAAGATGGCTCGGTGAACACCGTGCACAACGACCAGCTTCAAGAGATGGTTGATAAAGCAACCAAAGCCCCAGAAGAAATTACTAATGAGTCAGGGGCTAGCCTGAAAGATAATATCTCTGAGGGCGACTCCGATGGCGATGGCATTCTCGATAAGGTGGAGGGCGGTGCTGTTACCAGCCGTCCCGCCAACACCAACTCCACCGACATCCTCCTACTGGGCTCCGATCAGAGAAGCGGAGCGGAAGCTCAGTACGTGACCGGTGCCCGTGCAGACAGCATCATGGTGCTCCACATCCCCGAAGACGGCTCAGCCGCCTACCTGATCTCAATCATGCGCGATACCTGGGTTAACATCCCCGGCTATGGTTCCCACAAGGTGAATGCTGGCCTGAACTACGGTGGCGTTGACCTACAGGTAGCAACCATCGAACAGCTCCTGGGCATGCAGATGGACCACGTAGCAGAGATTGATTTCGAGGGTTTCAAGGCGCTTGTCGACACTTTAGGTGGCGTCACCGTTGATGTTCCCCTGGCTTTTAAGGCTAGCGCTCCAGGCTACTCCTTCGCTGCTGGACCCCAGACCATGACTGGCGGACAAGCCCTTGTTTATGTCAGGGAACGTTACAACTTCAGCGACGGTGACTACCAGCGTGTTCGTAACCAGCGCGCCTTCCTGCGAGGTGTCTACAATCAGCTGCGTTCTGAGGGCGCTTTGAGCTCTGCTGCCAAGCTACTTCCGGTTATCGAGTCCGTTTCGCCCTACATGAAGGTTGACTCGGGGCTTTCACCCGCAGCTATTGTTGGAATTGCTCAGCCGGTTCTGTCCAACGGCAACACCCAGCTTGTCTCATTGACTCTTCCCAACGCTGGCACCGGCTGGTCATGGGACGGACAGTCAATTGTTGTGCTTGATGCGGCAGCTACCAGCGCTCTATCCCACGCACTACAGACCGATACTATGCCAAACTACATCGCTACCTACGGTGCAGACTAAACAGTAGGGCGCGGCAACTGATTAAAAAATATTGAGGGCCCCTTACTGGGGCCCTCAATATTTTTGTCTCAACAAAAAAGCTTAGTGTTCGAGCGGGTCCTCGGAGACTTCTTCTTCGTCGTAGCTATTGTCGCGACCGTAGAAGAGCGCAAGGAATGCGATAGAGGCCCCCAGAACAAGGCCCAGGATACCAAGCATGGGCTTGAAGAAAATCATGACCAGGCCGGCAGTCAGAATCAGGCCGCCCAGGATTCCCATGAGCACTGAAATCCTCTGGAGGCCCAATGGGGGTGCCGGGTAGTCGGATTCGTCCTGATCCTTCCAGATAACCGATTCGTGGTTGGCCGTGTCGGCAACTGAGGCTGAACGACCGGGAATCAGGGAGCGCTTTTTCTTGGGTGCACTTTCACGGTTGGATTCGCCCTCGGAGGGCACGAAAGCATCGGGTACATCGTACTCGTCAGCCTCGGGAAGAAGCTCGGGCAGGAAGTTGGGTAGCTCATTGAACCACTCCTGAGTAATCTCGGAGGGGCGCACAGCCTGAACGGTGAGCGAGAGTTCAAAAGCGTTACCGCGAATAGTTCCCCAGGCGCTGGTGAGCTTGTTGTGTTCATAGGCATGGCGGATAACGGGTGCTAGCTGCTCCGAAATCTGTGTTGAGAGCCGACCAACAACCTTACGGTCATGGAGCACATCAACTGAGTCAACGGTACGGCCGTCGGCAAGTTTGATCTGGTTGTTCTCAAGGGAGAGAATGACGCGGCCCTCGCCGGAGGGAGGGAGGATCTCATGGAGGTACTCGGAGTAGTCTTTTTCGTCGAGAACCTTCATGGAGGCTCCCTGGGGCAGGAGCGCTGCCTGGGTGGGCGCCTGGTTGAGGGGGAAGAGCGAGCCCGGTGCGCTCAGCGAAAGCAGACCGGCACTTTCGATATAGGTGTCGCCGGTGACTCCACGCAGAACAGCGGTGAGCTGAAGCCGCGCAGTGGCATCGTAGCCTGAGGCAACAACGCGGCAGATGGGGTTCCAGTAGGCTTCGGAGTCTTCTGGGCTCATGCGACCTACTTTGAGATCGTCGACGTAGACCGCGATAGCGTAAGGCTGGTAGGGGTTATCCGGCTCAGGGACCAGGCGAACATCGCCGTTCCAAACCTGCTCCCGGTCAATCAATAATTCTTCAAAAATATGAAGAATTTCGGCGTCGTAATAGTCATCGGTGATGATATGTACGGTGCCACGATCTCCCAGCGTATATTCCGTCACTGCCAGCTCCTATTTCCCTGCAAAACTTACTCTCTATAGCTTCTCACGAAAGCGCCGGTTTTGGTTCGCAATCTCGCCCACCAAAACCGGCTTTCTTTCGATATTCTCAGCCTTGAACGCGGCTGGAGTGAGGCAACTCTCGCAAGACTTTTTAGCTGCTCGCTGTGTTGAATTCCTGGGCCGCTAAAATGCGTTGGGCATCATCGAGTAGTTCTCGGATGAGGCGCACCAGTGCTGTTGGCGCGTCTTGGTTCTGAGATAGCCAGTCCTTGGTGGCGGTGATAACCGGGTGGTTATCTAACCTTCCCTCAGCAAGTTCCACCGCGGGGTAAAGCCCACGAATAATCCGGGTTGCCATTCCGCCAGAACGTTCACTCCAGGTCTGAGCCAGAAGCTCAAAATAAGGGGAACGGTATTCTGTGCGCAGGCTTTCTGGGCCCTGCTGGAAACCTGCGGCTGTAGCAGAGAGAAGGTCGTTAGAAAGATCGGGGTTGCCGGTGACAGCTTGCCAAGCCTTTGCCTTGGCTTCTGCAGTGGGCAACGCTGCCAGGGCAAAAGCGTAACCACGTTCGGCGGTGGCTGAGGGGCAGTAGCTACGGGCCTGGTCCAGCTCCTGCTCCGTCACCTGCTGGTTCACAGCAAGCGCGTTTAGTGCCTTCCAGCCCAGAGTCTGGTTGTAGCGCACACCGGGGGCCTGGGGGATATGTCCATCTACCGGGCCGTAGGCACCCCGGGCAACATCGCGTGCAAAGTCGGAGCCCAGCCTCGTGTGGCTTGTAAGACTGAGAGCGGTACGAACCATGATGAGCTGTTCATCGCTCCCGGGGGTCGCTGTTTCAAGGGCTGAGAGCAGGGCCCGGAAGAGGGCGTCCCATAGTAGGCTCCGCTGATCCTGCGGTGTGTAAAGGGAGATAGCTGATTGAGCCTGAGCCACAATATTGGAGAGGAGCGTTGCAGACTTTTCCTGGGGGAGAGCCTGGCAGACAGCGGTGACGAAGCGGTTGGCCTCGAGCTTGCTGTCTCTGGTCATGTTCCAGAAGCTGCCCCAGAGCAGGCCACGGCTAAGTGGGTCCTCAAGGGTAGAAACGTGTCTAAGAGCAGTGGACAGTCCGGTCTGCTCGGTCAGAGCGACCTTGGCGTAGGTGAGGTCTTCCGCGTTGAGAAGCAGCACGGCGGCATCGGCTACCTGGGCAAGCTCGTCGGCTGAAAGTTTTACCTGTGCTTCTTCTGTTCCTGCGGGCATCTCAAGGGGGATGCTGGCAGTCTGGGTAAGCCGCCCATGGGCGAGAGCCAGTGTTGCAAGCTGGAGCCTGTGGGGGCGACCGATAGATGCGGGCACCTGGGGCGGTAGAGCCTGCTGAACTGTAAGCGTAGCTGGGTTGCCCTGTTCATCGCGTACCAGACGGCAGGAAAGCTCGGATAGCCCGCTGGTCAGCAGCCAGGCATCGGCCCAGGATCGTACATCGCGGTCGGAGACCTCATCGAGTGCCGCCAGGAAGTCGTCCAGGGTGGTGTTACCCCACGCATGACGCTTGAAGTAGAGACGGGCGGCGGCAATAAACTCATCAAAGCCGACGTAGGCTACGAGCTGTTTGAGAGCCGATGCGCCCTTGGCGTAGGTGATACCGTCAAAGTTTTGGCGGGCCGCTTCGAGGTGGGGTATCTCTGCCACGATGGGGTGGGTGGTTGGTAGCTGGTCCTGCCGGTAGGCCCAGGCCTTGCGTGAATTGGCGAAGGTGACCCATGATTCTTTGTAGCCGTTGGCTTCTGCCGCGCCCAGGTGGCCCATAAAGTCAGCGAATGATTCTTTGAGCCAGAGGTCCTTCCACCACTTCATGGTGACCAGGTCACCAAACCACATGTGGCTCATCTCGTGGCAGATGACGTTGGCCCTGCTCTCTAGCTGGGACTGGTCGGCACCGGAGACAAAAATGTAGTTTTCGGTAAAGGTCACCAGCCCGGGGTTTTCCATGGCACCCAGGTTGTATTCGGGCACAAAGGCCTGCTCGTACTTGGGGTAGGGGTAGGGGTAATCGAAGAGCTCTTGGAAGAAGTTAAGGCCCTGCTTGGTGACCGCGAAGATGTTGTCGTGGTCAAAGTGTTCTGCCAGGGACTGGCGGCAGTAGGCGACCAGAGGGATCTTGCCAGAGTTGACCGAGGACTTGGGGGAGTAGGTATCACGGGCGACAAAATACTCGCCGGCAAGGATTGCGGTGATGTAGGTGGAAATCCTGGCAGTCGGCTTGAACACTCGTTTGCTGATGGTTGAGTCTGAGGGGTCTTCTAGTTCCCTATCTAGTTCTGCGTTGGAGGAGACAACCCAGGTTTTGGGTGCTGTTACACGGAAGTTGAAGACTGCTTTGAGGTCGGGCTGTTCAAAGCAGGGGAAGACTCTGCGACAGTCTGCCGGTTCGTACTGGGTGTAGAGATAGGTGCGGTTATCGGCCGGGTCGGTGTAGCGGTGGAGGCCTTCACCCGAGCGGCTGTAGTAGGAGCGGCCCTTGATGGTGAGGGTGTTCTCTTTTTCAAGGTTGGGTAGTGTAATGCGGGAACCTTGGACTACGTCGTCCAGGGGGAGGGTTTTACCGTTGAGCTTGACGGAATCTACCGCCTGGTGAATGTAGTCGATGAAGGTTGATTGGCCGGCAGCAGCGGTGAAACGGACGGTGGTAGCAACCGGGAAGGTCTCAAAACCTGCCGCTGCGTGGGTCAGGTCGATGTGGATGTCGTAGGTATCAACAGTGATCAGGTCGGCGCGGGTGGCGGCTTCTTGCTGGCTTAAGTTTTCGTTCTTCACATCACCTATGGTAGGTCGCGGGCTACCGGAGGTCTAATACCTAGGGCAGGCTGTCCTTAGAGTGAAGCGGTAGCCGTGCGGGGTCACTGTTTTTGGGGAGCCGATTTGCAGTTCGCCGACCAAACGGTGTATCTTGTTTTTTGTTGCTTTTCTGGCCCCAGCAGGCCAGGAAGTCACCTTGCGCGGGTGGCGGAATAGGCAGACGCGCTAGCTTGAGGTGCTAGTCCTCGTATTAGAGGGTGGGGGTTCAAGTCCCCCCTCGCGCACAAAGAGTCTTTGTTCTAAGACTATGAGCCCGGGTTCGAGAGTTTTCTCTTGAGCCCGGGTTTTTTGTGCGGCTGTGAAGAGGAGATGCTCTGGGGGTGGGTATGGTGTGTTCTGTGGTGCCTGGGTTGGGCACGGCCGTTGGTGGTGTTGTTGGCGGTTGGGCCGGTGAGGAAGCCGCTAAGAAAGTTGGATTTGATGATGGAATGGCCAATTTATTCGGGAATATCTATAACGGACTAAAAGGGTGAACATATCAGATGAATCTTTTTGACGTAACTCCTGCCTATCTCTTGTGGATAGTTTTAACCGTTATCGGCCTTGGAGGGTGGGCTTTACTGGGAGCAGGTAAAAACCGCTCCTACGCCCTCACACAAGACCCTTTCTGGATGGACCTCTACCTTTTTATTTTAGGGGGTTCTGGGCTCTTTTTTCTTGGGACATTAATTTCCTCCCTCATGATAGAGCACTGGGGGAATAAAAATGTGATTGCTTTGGCAATTGGTTTGCTAGGAATCGGCTCTATGGCGTGGTTAACCCTTACCTGGGCGGGAACTTTCTTTTCTCCGGCTCCTTTCATCGGCTACCGTCCCCGCTGGTGGCGAGAAACCCAGCACACTCTTTATGCCTGGTACCGGCAGAAAGATAAGCATCATATTCATGCTGCTCGTAGCTACCGTATCCCGACCAAGACGGCCCCTGCTGAGGAGCCCATTACTAACCTGCGTACTACGAATCAGCCTTATGTTACAGAGATTGCTGCTTTTACGAATACGCATACTAGTTTCAGGTTGTATCAGCAGCAGATTCCTTCGAATCCGACTCATCGTTTTGTGTTGCGGGGGACGATAAGGGGTCCTTTTACCTTTACTGGTGAGGTTCCTGCCCAGTATTTGGGTCAGGAGGATTTGGTTTATCGTAAGTCGATGTATTTTCCGCAGGAGCCGAATTTGGAGCAGACGCGTTCGCGTGTGGTGGAGCTTTTTGTGGATTATCATCGTCTGACTGCGGTGCAGGTGCCGGGGGAGGATTATGTGCGTAGGCATTCGTGGGTGGCGTCTTTTGCGAATGTGTGTTCTGGTGATGTGCGGTTGCGGGTGTTGGATTCTGGTGCTTTGGAGGTGGTGATTGGTGAGCCGGTGGGTGGTGAGTGTTTTGTGTTTGTTTCTGAGGTGGGGTGGTGGACTCGGGTGAAGGTGCGTTCTGGTGGTTTGGTGAGGGCTTTGGATCGGAGGAGGTTGTTGCCTTTGTCGTCGTTGCAGGTGGTTCGTAGGAGTTTTGTGGGTGAGGGGTCTGTGGTGGAGGGTTCTGTGGTGTCGGTGCGGGGGCAGGGGGAGTATTTTTCGTCGGTGGGGACTAGATGAGGTTTCTGATGTCGAGTAGGAGCAAAAAATAGGATGAATCTATATATAGAACCCACTAGCGGGGTGAGCATGAATCTGCCCGGGAACTGGGAGGTCGATTTTGCCCCGCATGAATATGCGGTAATGATTGCGCACGCCACCGAAGAACACCTCAAGGGCCTGAACATTGTGGTGACGGTGGAAAGCCCACCGGATCAGCTACAAGAACTAGAAACGTACGTTTCATGTCAAATCGAGGCTCTTGAGCAAGCCTATGCGCCGCACACTGTAGTATTTTTGGGGCAACGCACTTACGCAACTGAGTCTGAAACAGTGGTGTTGGCCGTACACACTATGAGTGGTAAAGATTCTGTGGTTGCTAGTTTTCAGTTATACACCATCAACCAAGGGGTAGCCACCGTGATCACGGTGACAGCGCCTCTTGCTTTACTTGACACTGGGCTTGCCCTGAGCCACCACCTGATCGAATCTTTTTCGCCTGCAGCGCGTCTTTACCAATACTCGTTCTATGAGAAATAAGAACTATGTTGTTAGCTAATACTGATTTTGAACAGACATTGAAACTTCCTGCTCAGACAATAAGCTATTTGAGGCAGAGCGGTTCTGGTAGAGAGCCTCAAGCTCCTCTGGCGGCAAGCGTCATGGGGTCTTTAAAGGACGCTGGGATTATGGCTCCCGAGGGTGGACTAACTGTAGCTGGGCAGCGCCTTGTCGGTATTGTCAGTGATCCTGTCCAACAGCTGGTAGTTAGACAGGTTCATGCTCTTGAAGAGAATGCGATTCATGTGTTCTTTGGCAGAGCAGAATGTGTCGTGTGGGCGCGAATTATTAATGCTCAGGGTGTTGCTAGTGGTGAGTGTATTCTCTCGCGTACTACTGCTGAGAATGCCTTGCAACATGTGTTGGCGTGGGTGGACATGCCGGTGGTTGCTGTGCCTGATGATGCTCTTGTGAGTGCTGATGCAGAAGATTTGGCTGCTCCGGTGTTTTCTATTGACTCCCGAGGGTGGAGAGTTAGCAGTAGTGCCCTGCCTGGGGACGTGAATATTTTCTATCGCCACGGTGCATTATGGCGGCTCAAGGGGGTCGCTGAGGCTGAGGGGGCGCGGAATAGATTGGTGTTGCAAGCTGAGGATTCTTTGTCATTGAATATGTTGATTCACTATGTGTGGGGTTTGTGTGTACAGGGCCTTGGGGCAGTTTAGGTGCACGAATACATTTCTAGGGTGTGGCACGTCACCCGCTTTTCGGGGCTGAAAACTTGCAGACCTTGATTCTTCTGCGTATAGTTATTACTCGTTGCCAGCTCAGCCCAAAGGCTCAGCAAAGACACCTTGCGCGGGTGGCGGAATAGGCAGACGCGCTAGCTTGAGGTGCTAGTCCTCGTATTAGAGGGTGGGGGTTCAAGTCCCCCCTCGCGCACAGAGCAATCCCCGGTTCTTTGAGAGCCGGGGATTTTTCTATGCCCACCCAACCACCCAGACCAAGGCCGAACCCGGCACCAACCCCCAACCGTAGAGGGCCGATAGACTGGGAACATGACAGCCACCAGCCCCACCCCGTCATCCCATCTACCCAAGCTCGAACACACCTACGTCCAGGCCTTCCCATCCCTGGCCCACCCCGCGCAGCCAGAGATACCCGCAGGGTCAAAAGTAGCCTGGGTCAACCACAGCCTGGCCCGCGAACTCGGACTAGACAGCGAGCGCCTCGCCAGCGCCCAAGGACTCACCCGGCTCACCGGCGGGGCAAGCAAAAGCCCCTACGCCCTTGCCTACTCCGGCTACCAGTTCGGCCAGCTCTCACCCGTCTTAGGGGACGGCCGGGCCCACCTGACCGGGGAACTAACCCCCAGCCCAAAAGCTGGTGATACTCCTGGGGCCAGAGCTCACCGCCTAGACCTGCACCTCAAGGGCAGCGGCAGGACGCCCTTTTCGCGCCCCGGCTCAGACGGCAAGGCACCGCTGTCAGCAATCTGGCGCGAAGCGGTCATCGGGGAATTCCTGCACGCAATGAACGTGCCGACCAGCAGGGTCCTGGCCATTATCGAAACCGGGCAACGCATCAGACGGCGTTCGCCCCAACCTGAGCCTGCCGGCATCGGGGTGCGTGTGGCTAACAGCCACATACGGGTGGGGACCTTCCAGTACGCCCAGTACCGGGCAGATACGGACACCCGCCGGGAGCTAGTCAGCTACGCCCTACACCGCCACTACCCGGAGGTAGAACTCCCAGCAACCAGCGGTCAAGAGGCCCTGGCCCTCCTGCGCGCGGTAGCACAGAGACAGGCCGAGCTGGTGGCTCAATGGCAGGCACTGGGCTTCGTGCACGGGGTACTGAACACCGATAACGTGACTATCTCCGGTCAGGCCATAGACTTCGGGCCCTGCGCCCTCATTGACACCTTTAGACGCGGTGCCGTGTACAGCTCAATTGACCAGAACGGGCGCTACGCCTACGACCAGCAACCCGCTGTCACCCTGTGGAACCTTGCGCGCTTTGCTGAAACCCTGCTTGACCTCATCGACGGTGAGAACCCCAACCGGGCTATTCACCTGGCAACAGAGGTCCTGGCCGAGTTTGAAGAGACTATCCGCGACCGGCAGGTTAGTTTGTTTGCGCAGAAAATCGGCTGTGACCTTTCATCAACACCCGTAGAACACCGGGCACAGGTGGCTGCCTTTATTGACCGGACGCTGAACTTACTCGAAGAACAGTCCCTCGATTTCACCGGCTTTTTCAGTTCTCTCACCGGAGGCAGCTGCCTGCTCAAAGGGCAGGAACAGGCCGACTGGCTGGCAGAACAACAGCACCTGCAAGAGCTGACGCAGACCACCCCTGAGCGCGCAGAGCAGTTGATGAAGCGGGCAAATCCCCTCTACATTCCTCGCAACCTTGCCCTGGAGACTGCCCTGCGTCAGGTGGAGCGAGGAAACCTAGAGCCGGTACTGGGCCTCATTGACATCATCAGCAGGCCTTTCACCCCTCAAGAGGGGGCCAAATTTTTACAGACAGCACCCGCCCAGTCACGTTTCTTTGTCAGCTTCTGCGGGACCTAGAACCCCTACACCGGGTAGTGAGGGTAAGAGAAAGGGCCGATGACCCTACACAGGTCATCAGCCCCTTGCTGGGACTAGCGGTTGCGGCGGGAATATACCCACACCACAAGCGCGCTAGACAGATTCTTTACTCTGCTCAGTTTCTTGGGCAGTGGCTAACTGCTTATCAGCCTGCTTCACGCGCGCGCTTTCCTGTAGACCGGAGCTAGTGCGTAGCGGGGGCACCCTAAAGAAGAGAGCAAGAATAAAAGCCAATACCGTAACGAAGAAGCCCACCCAGTAGACCGAGACCGCTGAGGCGGTGAAACCCTCCATGAAGGGGCGGGTCAGGCGGGCATCTGCGCCGTTCAGATACGAGGTATCGGAGGTTGACACTTCAGCGCCCTGAGTTTCCCCGGAGTTTTCTTCGATTTTCTGAGCTATCTGCGGCACTAGCTGATCTACCCAGTAGGTGCGCTGGGCCTGGTCGGACCAGTTAACGGTTAGAGTTCCCTTATCGGCGGTGGCATGGAGTTGGCTGGCAACCTGTTCCAGTGCGGCAGTCTCTGCCTGCGGGCTAGCCTGCTCAATCTGGGCATCGATGACTGTCTGAGCCTGGTCTGCCGCAAGAAGGCCAGCCTCTACCTGCTTCTGAACAGCCTGGGTGACCTGCTCCTTGACCTGAGTATCTGCGGTTGATTTGGCGCTCTCGGCTGCCTGCTGGAGTTGCGTGGCGATACCCGCTTGCGCAGGAGTAAGAATCTTGTTCCAGATCTGATCCATGACGCCCTGATTTTCAAGTGCCTGAGCAACTGCCGGTGTCAGCGCGGCATCGAGCCCTGCGCGCAGGTCATCGTCGTTACCCATAGCTTTAACAATGTTGGCGGACATCGCAGAGAAGAGAACAGAGAGCAGAACGGCGGTGCCCATTGTGCCACCAATCTGGCGGAAGAAGGTGGACCCTGATGAGGCAACCCCCATGTAGGTCGGTGCCACAGCGTTCTGGGCGGCGAGGGTGAGTGACTGCATGAGCTGGCCCAAGCCAAGACCCATGATGAACATACCGATCATCAGGAACCAGAGGGGGCGGTCAACCGTCATAAAGGTCAGATAGAAGTAGGCAAGGGTCATGAGCGCTGTACCCAGAATCGGGAAGATGCGGTATTTCCCGGTACGGGCAACCATACGGCCAGAAACAATGGAGGCTATCATGATGCCACCCATCATAGGCAGGGTTGCAAAACCGGACTCAGTGGGAGTGAGGCCCACAACAATCTGTAGGTAGAGGGGGATGGTCATCATGGCACCGAACATGCCAAAGCCTACGAGGAAGCCCAGAATCGCAGACATCGAGAAAGCACCGGACTTAAAGAGCGCTAGCGGGATAATGGCATCCTGGCCCATCTTAGCTTCAATGCTAAGGAAGGCTACTAGACCCACAGCAGAAATAAGGTAGCAGGTAATTGCAGAGGCTGAGGTCCAGCCCCACTCACGGCCCTGCTCAGCCACCAGGAGCAGGGGCAGTAGGGCAACAATGACGCTGGTTGCGCCCCACCAGTCAACGCGGGGAGCTTTGCTCTTATCAGCGATAGCGGGCAGATGCAGGAACTTCCAGACCATGGCTAGAGCAACAAGGCCGACAGGTACGTTGATGAGGAAGACCCAGCGCCAGCCAGTAACCCAGAAAATTTCGGGGGCACCGGCGAACATCCCACCGATGAGGGGCCCGAGTACCGATGAGATACCGAAGACCGCCAAAAAGTAGCCCTGATACTTTGCCCGTTCGCGGGGAGCTAGCATGTCGCCCATAATCGCCATGGGTAGGGACATCAGCGCGCCCGCACCAATACCCTGGAAGGCACGGAAGAGGGCAAGCATCATCATGCTGGTCGAGAAGCTAGAGAGTAAGGAGCCCAGAATGAAGACCAGGATGCCCAAGAGGTAGAGGGGGCGGCGGCCGAAGACATCGGAGAGCTTGCCGTAGATAGGGGTGGTGATGGTGGAGGTAATCATGTAGGCGGTGGTTACCCAGGCCTGCTGTTCTAGCCCGTGTAGGTCATCGCCGATGGTGCGGATCGCTGTTGAGACGATGGTCTGATCGAGTGATGAGAGGAACATGCCCGCCATGAGCCCGAGAATAACCAGCATGATTTGCCGGTGGGTCATGATAGGTTTTTCACCCGTGCTGGGCGACACTTTCTTATCTGGTGATGTCACTGTTGGTCTTTCGGTGCATGGGATATTTGCTCAGATTTATTCTAGTTTGCAGTTCTGCAAAAACTTCTAAAAGTTCATGTTCTTTCCCACACATTCCCTAGCTCACTAGAGCATGTGAGCTTCAACAAAAGGTCAGGATGCACATATTTGTTTTTGTTGGTTTTTTAGGGGGCTGGGCCGGGTAAACCCCACACAAACTACAGGTAAAACCACACTAAAACACATCGAATCGTGGCATAATTGAACTGCCACCAGAAAACATCCACCACGGATTCTGTGAAAGGAACCTAATACCATGGCCCTGGAAAAGAAGCACACCAAGCTCGGCGTTATCGGCGCAGGCGGCGTTGGCTCAGCAACCGCATACGCAGCAACCCTCCGCGGCGCAGCCGATGAAATCGTGATCTACGATATTGCCGCCGACCGTGCTGTTGCTGAAGGCCTGGATATTGCTCACGGCACCATGTTCGCCCACGAAGCTGAGGTTGCAGGTAGCGGCGATATTGAAATCCTGCGCGATGCTGACCTGATTATCGTCACCGCAGGCGCTCGCCAGAAGCCCGGCCAGCCTCGCCTGGAACTGGCAGAAGCAAACGTCAACATCTTCAAGGCAATGCTGCCCCAGGTTATGGCAGTAGCACCCAACGCAATCCTCATGATCGTCACCAACCCCTGTGACGTTCTGGCCGTTGTCGCCCAGAAGATTACCGGCCTGCCCAGCGAGCGTTGCTTCGCATCGGGTACCGTTCTTGACTCTTCCCGCCTGCGCTGGCTCATTGCCCAGAAGGCTGGCGTTTCCATCCGCTCCGTCCACGCAAACATCGTGGGCGAGCACGGCGACTCCGAGTTCCCCGTATGGTCAGCTGCCAACATTGGTATGGTTCCTCTCAACGAATGGACCAACGAAGCCGGCGAAAAGGTCTTTACCGACCAGGTTAAGGCTGAACTTGCTGAAGAGGCTATGCGCGCAGCCTACAAGGTCATTGAAGGCAAAGGTTCCACCAACTATGCTATCGGCATCTCAGCAACCCGTATCGCAGAGGCTATCCTGCAGGGCCAGGACGCCGTTCTGAACGTTGCTACCCAGATCCGTGGCCGCTACGGCATCGAAGGCGAAGCTGCCCTCTCGCTGCCTTCAGTCGTTTCTCGCGATGGTGTCAAGCGTGTACTCGATGTCCCTATGACCGATGAGGAGATTGAGCGTCTGCGCGCTTCAGCCAACGCAATCAACGCATCATTGGCTACTCTAGGTTTCTAATCAAGGCCGAGTCATCGCCACTCTCGCAAGGGAAGAGGCCTAAGGAGCGCCGATAGGGGCCCGGTAGACAGAACCGGGCCCCAACCTATACCCCCTAAGACGGGGTGGACTTCTGGGGGAAGCGGAAAGGTGGTTTAGCCAAAATTTTCCTGACGGGTATTTCCCACTTTGGGAGAAAGGCTGTAACGTCTACTGTATGAGTACAAATCCTCGTGCCGAACTGGCTTATCTGATATCCGCTCTTGAAGAGCACCTCAACGCAATCGTTAACAGCCGAGGTGAACACGATGCGGCTGTAGACAACGCCTACGTTGCCATTGCCAATGCCTTTGAGCGTTACGAAGAGGCTCTTTTTGACGCTTATGAAGAGGTCACTCCTCTGGAAGTTTTCCTGGATGAAGACGATGACACCGATGAATTCGATTACGAATTTGAGGCTGACGACGCAGAAGATTCTGATCAGGCCGAGTAACCTTAGGGGCTAGAGAAGATTTTGTAGCCTGTTATTCCAAGCACAGCACCGCGAGCGGTGCTGTGCTTTTGTTTTGACTCGCGTAAAGTTCTAGCTGTGGAATGGATACAAGCAGTCATCCTGGGTCTAGTCCAGGGTCTAACAGAGTTTTTGCCAATTTCGTCTTCGGGGCACATTCGCATCATTGGGCAGTTCCTGCCCAACGGTGAGGACCCTGGAGCCGCTTTTACGGCTATTACCCAGCTGGGTACCGAAACAGCAGTTCTGGTGTTCTTTTGGAAGGACATTGTTCGGATCATCAAAAATTGGTTTGGTTCTCTGATCGGTCGAGTTGATAAGAAGGACCCCGATGCTCGTATGGGCTGGTTCATTATTATTGGCTCGCTGCCGATCAGCATCCTTGGCCTGCTTCTTGAAGATGCCATCGATTCAACCTTCCGTAGTCTTTGGATTACAGCAACCATGCTGATTGTCTTTGCCCTTTTCCTGGCAATTGCTGACCGAATTGGTAAGGAACAGCGCGATCTGACCGACCTGAATATCAAGCACGGCGTGATTTACGGCTTCGCGCAGGCACTGGCCTTAGTCCCCGGCGTATCCCGCTCAGGTGGCACTATCATGGCAGGTTTGCTGATGGGTTATACCCGCGAAGCCGCCGCTCGTTACTCATTCTTATTGGCGGTTCCCGCAGTATTCGCATCGGGCTTGTACAAGCTCGCCGGTAGCCTCTCTGAGGGCTTCAACGGCTACTACGGTCTAGGCTCAACCGTCGTGGCGACTCTGGTTGCTTTTGTAGTGGGTTACCTGATCATCGGCTGGTTCCTCAAGTACGTTTCGCATAAGAGCTACAGCATCTTTATCTGGTACCGCATTGCGCTGGGCATAGTACTTTACATCCTTCTGGGGACAGGCATCCTCGTCGCCTAAACTTAGTTGGACTGCACAGCCCGCCCGGAAATATAAACCGGGCGGGTATTGTTTTATCTAGAGAGTTTTAGACTCGGGCACCTGGCCAAATAGGCTGGGGCTGAGCCAAGAAAGTCCACCAAACGTGAGGTATTCATGCGAGCTTGGGAACAACCCCCTATCCCGTCCCTGCCGGGGCAGGCACCCCTTCCTACCATTTTTGATACGGCTCTGGGGGCGCGCGCAACCCTGGAGCGCCAAGAGCAGGCCGGACTTTATGTCTGCGGTATCACACCCTACGATGCTACGCACATGGGGCATGCGGCTACCTATGTAGCTTTTGACTTGCTGAATCGGGCCTGGCGCGATGCCGGGGTGCCGGTAAAGTTTGCGCAGAATGTTACCGATGTAGATGACCCTCTCTTAGAGCGTGCCGCGGCAACGGGTGTTGACTGGCAGGAACTCGCTGAGGAACAGATCGAGTTGTTCCGCACCGATATGGTTGCCCTGAATGTTATCGCGCCCGATAACTATGTGAGCGTAGTGGACTCTATTCCTGCTGTTGCTCAGGCGGTGCTAGAGCTATTAGAAAGCGGCCTGGCCTATCGCCTGCCCGGTTTTACCGATGAGCAGGGTAACCAGCAGCCTGAGGGCGATATCTACTTTGACCTTGATGCGGCCCAGAAGCTGGGTGAGGGGAGTAAGCATGGCTGGAAACTGGGCCAGATAGCCCACTACACTCCCGAAGAGATGCTAACTATTTTTAGTCAGCGTGGTGGCGACCCGCTCCGCCCCGGTAAGCGCAAGGCCTTAGATCCGCTTCTGTGGCGGGTAGCGCGAGCTGGTGAACCGTCCTGGCCTGCTGAGGGACTGGGCGCTGGCCGCCCAGGTTGGCACATTGAATGTAGCGTTATTTCGGGTAGCCATCTGGGGGCGCCCTTCTCGGTGCAGGGCGGTGGGTCTGACCTCATCTTCCCGCATCATGATTTGGGTGCCAGCCATTCGTACGCCCTGACCGGCCAGCCTATGGCCCGGCACTACATGCACACTGGAATGGTGGGCCTAGACGGCGAAAAAATGAGTAAGTCCCTGGGTAATCTTGTTTTGGTATCTAAGCTGCGCCAGGCTGGGGTTGAGCCGGCTGCAATCCGTCTTGCCATCATGGATAACCACTACCGTACCGACTGGTTCTGGCACGATGACCTGCTAGATAAGGCTAAGGGACGTTTGGAGCTCTACCGTTCAGCTCTTGCGAGCGCCGAAGGAGAGGCTGATGAAGCGGCCTTAGCTCTCTTAGCGTCTGTTCGTGATGCGCTTGCCGATGATCTGAATGCTCCAGCCGCTTTGGTTGCGATTGACCAGTGGGCACTGTCAGTTGTGGAACACGGTGGTAGGGGTGGCCAGCTGGTAGCCGATCTTTTGTCTGCTCGGTTGGGTGTGCTCCTGGGAGCCTAAGGCCAGTATTCCCTGCACCCCTTAGACAGGTGGCGGTTCTGCTACTGAGCGGGAGCCGCCACCGGTCTCTTTTACCAGAAGTCCCCTGGAGCGGGCCCCTAGCCATGAGTAACTAGGAGGGAGAGCCGCCCTCACTATCCTGCTCTTTGAGGTACTGCTCAAATTCAGCGGCGATATCGACCTTGCTGATATCCCCGATGCTGTCTGCTCTTTCGTAAGTTGATTCCAGTTGCTGGACATAGGCTAGGAGCTCAGGTTCGTCTTCAAGTAGCTCTTTGGCACCCCGTTCCCAGGCCATAATTTCATCTGCTAGTTTTTCAAGCGGCATGGGCAGGCCCGTGATGGCTTCGATGACGCTGAGCAGGGAAAAGGTTGCCTTGGGGTGGGGCGGATGCGCCAGATAGTGGGGCAGAGATGCCCAGAGCGAGAGCGCCGGAATGTCGCGTGCACCAGCGGCATGCGCCAGAACCCCTATGATGCCGGTAGGCCCGGTATAGGTGCTGGGGGCAACGCCCGGGTGCACCAGCATGGTGGGGCTAAAACTTGTGATGCCTACAGGTGCTGGTTGGGTGTGCGGAACCTCATCGAGCAGGGCACCGCAGAAGATGACCAGATCAACTTTTTCCCGGTCTATGAGTTCCAGTAGGTACTGGCAGTAGTTCTTCCAGGAGAGGGAGGGTTCTTGACCGGTGATGATTAGAATCCGTGTGCCCTTGGTGCTCCACGCTTCGACAAAACGCGTTTGGGGCCAGCTAATCCCCGTGGCTTGGCCCTGAGCTTCGGGTACCAGGTGGGGTCTGCTCTCTGTGTAGGAGTAGAAAGACTCGCTTTCAAAACCAGCAAAAGGCTTGGCCTGGTAGTGTTTTGCCACCAGCTGGACTGCCTGACTGGCGGCTTCACCGGCATCGTTCCAGCCCTCAAAGGCCACCAGCAGGAGGGTAGGTGGCACCTGGCCTTGTTTGCCGGCTTTCTGGGCGTAGTGGGTCAAGAGATGGTGAGGTAGCGGCTGAGTAAACACTCCCCGTATTCTACCCGATATGTGCCGGGCGCTGGTTGGGTAATACACTAGCTTGAGGATAACCCTGTCTTGATGTGACCCTAGGAAGCAGGAGCGAAAGCATGAGGAAAACACCCGGGCTCATGATTGGCCGCTTCGCCGGTGCGCCCATATACCTGCAAAGGTCATGGTTTCCACTGATGGGGCTCGTTATTGCCGGCTACGGTATGCGGCTTGCCTCTTGGCAGAGCTTGAGCACCTTTCAGGGGTATTTGGCAGCGGCCGTTGTCGCTATCACTCTTGCACTGGGTGTCTTCTTACATGAACTTGCACACGCGACGGTCGGCAGAGCACGCAAGGCCCGAGTCTCTTCTATCACGCTCAATATGTGGGGCGGGCAGACCCTCCTGCACACTATGTCTGCTTCAACCGCTCTGTGGGTGGCCTTAGCTGGGCCGCTAATGAATTTTGTGGTCGCTTTAGCCTGCCAGATCATCTGGGCACTTACTGGCACCGCTGAGTTTTACGGCTTCCACCTGGCTGTGCAGGTCAACCTAGCCATAGGGCTTTTCAACCTCTTACCTACCTTTCCTTTAGACGGCGGGTATGCGGTTGAAGCTTTGATCTTCCTGGTGCTGCGGAGCCGCTCAAAGGCTCACGCCTTGGTCACCTACACCGGCTTTCTGCTCCTAGCACTGTTGATTGGTTTTCTCCTGATGACCGGTTTTTGGCAGAGCCCCATCACCTTAATCGTTGGGGCGCTCCTTATCGTATATATCGGGGCCGGGCTCCTACCAGCTGTTCAGAAACTTGGAATGAACTCCGATACAGGCCACCCTCTGCACGTTCAGCAACTCATAGGACCTGCTAGCTGTGAATTTGACAGTGAACTTATCGGTCTTGCCGCACAAGGCTGGGACGGCCGGAGCGACATCGTTCTTATCAGCCAGGGCCAAGGAAAACCCGAATTTCGCGCAGTGGTACCAGCAAGTACCCTAAGAGCCTCCTACCAGAGCCTGGCCTACCAGCCCCTAGCCGCTATTGCCCAGCCCCTGCAAAGACGGCATCTCACCCTAAGCTCAGGGCCCACCGATATCATAGACGAGTACCAGGGCTTTGCCAGCTACACAGAACCGCCCGCCGAGAACGCCCTCGACAGAATCTGGCTAGTGACAGGCACCGCTGGCCCCGCCGGAACCGTAACCGCCCAGGACATAGCCGGAGCGCTCAGCAGCATCACACCGCCCTCACCCTGAGACGGCAGGTGTGCTCACCGGTGCTTTATCTGAGACAATGGAAAAAACACTTTAACGAAAGAGATTTCTGACCTTATGAGCACCCCCACCGGTAGCATTAACCGTCGCGGTCCCTTCCGACCTGGCGAGCGCGTACAACTCACCGACGAACGCGGACGCATGACCACCATTACCCTCACCGAAGGGGGCCAGTACCACTCCCACCGTGGCTTCTTCCAACACAGTGAACTGATTGGCCACCCTGAGGGTACCGTGATTGAGAACTCCGAAGGCTTTAAGTTCCAGGCCCTGCGCCCCCTCTACAAGGACTTTGTTCTCTCCATGCCGCGCGGGGCAGCTGTTGTATACCCCAAGGATGCAGGGCAAATCGTTGCAATGGCCGATATCTTCCCCGGCGCTCGCGTCATTGAAGCGGGTGTGGGTTCTGGGGCACTCTCAATTGCCCTCTTGCGTGCTGTGGGCGATCAGGGGCACCTGCGTTCCTTTGAGCGGCGTGAAGAGTTCGCTGATATCGCTCGCGGTAACATCGAGACCTTCTTTGGCGGTGCCCACCCTGCCTGGACCCTAACCCTGGGCGACCTGGCTGAGGCCCTGGGCGATGTCGAAGAACCCGGCAGCGTTGACCGGGCTGTTTTGGATATGCTGGCACCCTGGGAATGCCTGGACGCTGTTGCCCAGGCACTGGCACCCGGCGGCGTTATTATCTGCTATGTAGCAACCGTTACCCAGCTCTCCCGCGTGGCAGAAGCCCTGCGCGCTGATGGCCGGTTCACCGAACCCGAGTCACACGAGACCATGGTGCGCGGCTGGCATGTTGAGGGCCTAGCTGTACGCCCCGATCACCGCATGGTAGCTCACACCGGCTTCCTGATTACCGCCCGCCGTCTGGCAGACGGTGCAGAGCGTCTGGCACCCAAGCGCCGCGCCTCTAAGACCGACTTTTCCGAAGAGGATATGAATGCCTGGACCCCGGCTGCCCTGGGTGAGCGCAAGGTATCGGACCGTAAGCTCCGCCGGGCGGGCCGTGACGCCTTGAGTCTGGCCGAAAAGGCAACATCAGCTAGCCAGCACGCTCAAGAAACAGAGTAGAAAAGCCGTGAATCTCCCCGGTGCCCGCGGGCATCTACTGAGGGCACCAGGGGACGGGCAACAGAAGAGATGATCAGTGATGAGTGAACAGATGAATGTTTCGGCAACCGACTACGAACGTATTTTGAGGCAACTCAATATAGCCAACGATAACCGCCGGAACCTTGACCGCCAGCTCCGTGCTGCTGGTGAGAGAAACCAAAAGCTGGTCACCGCACTCACTAAAACTAAAAACGAGATTGAGCACTTGCGCTTAGCGCTTTCTCAGGAGGTAGCGCCGCCGCTGAACTCGGCTATTGTTCTAGCAGTACACGGTGCCAGCACGACCTACCAGGACTTGGCTAAGGGTAAGACCCCCGCTGAGATAGAAGAGCACCTGGACGTATTCTTAGGTGGGCGTCTGGTGCGCATTACCTGTTCTCCGCTTCTTCCCCTCTCTACACTTAAACCCGGCATGACGGTCTTGCTCAATGAGCACAGTCAAGCTGTCCTCTGCCTGGGCTTTGAAGGCTACGGGGAGCTGGTCGTGGTTCGAGAGCTCCTCGATGACACTCATGCGGTCATTGATATGCCCAACCAGTCAAAGGCTGTCGCCCGAATCTCGGGCGCACTGAACCCCGCTGACCTGAGGCTGGGCGATACCGTCACCTACGATTCGCGGATCCAGATGATTACCTCCCTGGTTCCGCATACCGATGCCCAAGAATTAGTCCTTGAAGAAGTCCCCGATATCACCTATGACCAGATCGGTGGCCTCAGTTCACAGATTGACCTCATTCGTGATGCCGTTGAGCTGCCCTTCCTACACCCCGAAATCTATCGCCAGTACGAGCTGACCCCGCCCAAGGGAATCCTGCTCTACGGCCCTCCGGGTAACGGCAAGACGCTCATAGCCAAGGCCGTAGCCAACTCACTGGCAGCCCGCGCAGCAGAGAAAGCAGACGACGGCATCCGCAAGACCGGTTACTTCCTCAACATCAAGGGCCCAGAGCTTCTCGATAAGTATGTGGGGGAGACCGAGCGCCAGATTCGCGAGATCTTCACCGCCGCCCGCGACAAGGCCCGCGCCGGTCACCCTGTAGTCGTTTTCTTTGACGAGATGGAATCCCTTTTCCGCACTCGCGGCTCCGGACGATCCTCGGATGTAGAAACCACGATCGTTCCCCAGCTGCTTTCCGAAATTGATGGCGTTGAGCGCCTAGATAACGTCATTGTCATCGGCGCAACCAACCGTGAAGACATGATCGACCCGGCTGTGCTACGACCTGGCCGTCTGGACGTCAAAATCCGCGTCAACCGCCCCAACCGGGCAGGAGCCGCCGAAATCTTTGGCCTCTACCTCACCGGTCAACTCCCCATTAGTCAGAGCGAAATCGACCGGGCCGGCTCAAAAGAAGCCGCCGTTAGCACCATGATTGAAACCGTGGTTAGCCAGCTCTTCTCCACCGATCCGGCCAACCGCTACATCCTCATCGACCTAGAGAACGGGGTCAGCCGCTGGCTTTTCCGCGGCGACTTCCTCTCCGGTGCCGTTATCCGCAACATCGTAGACCAGGCCAAAAAACTGGCCATTAAGTCCTACCTTTCCACCGGCGCAGACGGCATCACCACAGAGCACCTGCTTGAAGCGGTCCGCGCAGAGTTCGAAGACCAGGTCGAAGTACCCCAGGCCGCAGAAATTGAAGACGTCCTCTCCACCCTGAACATCCGTTTACGCGTCCTCCGAGTAGCACCAGCACGCTCGGTCGAAGCTGAATAAGAGGAGGATACCGTGACCGTTCGCCGCATCATGGGAGCCGAAACCGAATACGGGGTCCATGCCCCAGCTAAGCCCCATGCTAACCCCACCGTTCTCTCGGCCTTTGTCGTCAACACCTATGACACCCTCTTTAAAGAGAAGCTCACGGCCGAGCTCAACAGCACCTGGGAATACAGCTCAGAAACCCCGCTCACCGATGCCCGAGGCTTCACCGTTACGCGCGAAAAGGCCCACCCCAGCCAACTCACCGACACAGCTCAAATCCTGACCAGCGAAGACATCGCCGCCGAAGCACTCAGCGAAGCGGGTCACTTTGCCGAACGCATCGACTGGGACGCGGTCACCATGAACTCCATACTGCCCAACGGCGCTCGCCTCTACGTAGATCATGCCCACCCCGAGTACTCATCTCCCGAAGTCACCAACCCGCGCCATGCGGTTCTGTGGGATGCCGCCGGGGACCATATAGCAGCCCAGAGCGTAGCAACCATTGAGCGTATGGTTCAGGGGGAGCAGAGCGCCATGCCTGCTGTTAACCTCTATAAGAACAACACTGACGGCAAGGGGCAGTCCTACGGGTCTCACGAGAACTACCTGCTCCCGCGCTCAGTAGATTTTGAGTACCTGACAGCGGCCCTACTGCCCTTCTTCGCCACTCGCCAGATTATGGTGGGTGCTGGACGCGTAGGGCTGGGAATAGCAGCGGAGAGAGCCGGCTTCCAAATCTCACAGCGCGCCGATTTCTTTGAACGCACCGTTGGCTTAGAAACCACAGTTCGCAGGCCTCTGGTTAATACTCGGGACGAACCGCACGCGGAGAGCAGTAAATACCGCAGGCTCCACGTGATCACCGGCGATGCTAACCTCTCACACTACTCAAACCTGCTGAAGTTTGGCACCATGTCCTTGGTACTCAACCTGGTAGAGGCTCAGCAGATCCCAGCCATTAAGCTGGCTGACCCGGTGCAAGCCATGCACGCTGTCAGCCATGATCTTAGCCTCAAACAGCCCCTAGCACTGGCTAGCGGCGGCGAAATGACCGCCCTGGAGATTCAAGATGCCTACCTCCAAGCCGCCCGAAACCTCGAAGCCAACCCCGATCCCGAAACCCAAGAGATTCTGGATCTTTGGGCAGACACACTCCAGGCACTAGAACATGATCTGCTCTCCCTGGCAGACCGACTGGACTGGGTTGCCAAATACGCCCTCATGAGCTCCTACATTGCCAAGGGACATACCTGGGCCGACCCCAAACTGGCAGCCATCGATCTGCAATACTCCGATGTCAGAACCACCAAAGGCCTCTACCACAAGCTGGTAGCCCTGGGGCGCATGAAGACCCTCTTCACCCCACAAGAGATTGCCCGCGCCGCCCACGAACCGCCTCGTGACACTCGCGCCTACCTTCGCGGCAAATTCATCACCACCTGGCCCGATGAAGTCCTAGGAGCTAACTGGGATACCCTCTCAGCCCGCAACCCGCTCTCAATTGACCTGCACCGTCTGCACATGGACGACCCCACCGGCTTCACCGCAGAAACAGTAGAACCCCACCTCGGTCTTGCCCACGCTGACCAACTCTTCGCTCTATTGAACAAGACCGAAAACTAACCAACCCCAGCAAAGGAAAACACCATGGAACGCATCCAAAGCCAAGCACAGAACCAGAAGCAGGCCACCAGCCAGGGAACCGACGAAATCCAACTGGCAACCACCACAACCGACATCAACCACCAGGCTGTCTCCGAAATCGATGACCTCCTAGCCGAAATCGATGGTGTCCTCGAGGAAAACGCAGAAGACTTCGTCAAAGGATTCGTCCAAAAGGGCGGCCAATAAGAGCCCCAGGCCCCACCCACACCCCTCAACCAGCGGCAAGGACACAGATGGAACGCAGAATATTCGGAATCGAAACAGAATTCGGTATCCGCTACATACCCCGTGGGCTCGGCCCCCTCTCACCCGAAGAAGCAGCCCGAAAGCTCTTCAAACCCGTGGTCGACACCTGGCGCTCATCGAATGTCTTTCTTCCCAACGGGGGACGACTCTACCTCGACGTAGGCTCCCACCCCGAATACGCCACCGCAGAAACCGCCTCAATCCGCGACGCCCTTACCCAAGACAAAGCGGGGGAGTACCTGCTCAATGACCTGGTCAACCAAGCACAAGACCATCTCGAAGCAGAGGGCTACAAGGGCCAAATCTTTCTCTTCAAGAACAACGTAGATTCGGCCGGCAACTCCTTTGGCTCCCACGAAAACTACATGCTCGAACGCAAAGTAGAATTCTCCCGGCTCATGCGATCGCTCATACCCTTCCTCATCACACGCCAAATCATCGTAGGCGCTGGCAAAACCCACCCCCAAGGCCCACCCCAATGGGGCGGATGCACCCTCGGAACCCCAGGGCACCCCAGCTACTCCTTCTCCCAACGGGCCGACTACATCTGGGAAGGCTCATCAACCGCCACCACCCGAGCCCGCCCTATCATCAACACCCGCGATGAACCCCACGCCGATGCCTCTCTCTACCGCCGCATGCACGTCATCAACGGCGACTCCAACATGTCACAGGCAACAACCCTGCTCAAACTCGGAGCCACCGAGCTTGTCCTGCGCATGCTCGAAGACTACTACCCCCTGAATACCTACGACATCAAAGACACCGCAACCGCCCTGCGCGTCATCTCCCACGACCTCACCGGCACCGCCATCTTCGATCTGTCCAACGGCACCCAGGCCAACGCACTCACCCTACAACGCCACTACCACCAAGCGGCCACCCAATACATTGAGCACAAAGGCCCCCACCACCCCGATGTCCCCTATGTACTCGACCTCTGGGGGCGGGCCCTTGACGCGGTTGAAACAGGCGACACATCCCTCATCGACACTGAAATCGACTGGGCCATCAAGAAAAAACTTCTGGACACCTATATTGCGCGGGGCGCTCAGGGGTATGACGACCCCAAGATTCAACAGCTTGATCTTGCCTATCATGATATTGACCCGGAGCGCGGCATCTTTGGGTTGCTCAGCCGTAAGGGCCTTATCAAGAACTTGGTCGAGCAAACCGACATAGCCCATGCGGCAGTCAACCCACCAGCAACACGCGCTGCACTTCGTGGCCGCTTTATTAGCGCCGCCAGAGCCGCGGGGGAGCCCTTTACCGTTGACTGGGTTCACCTGAAGCTCAACAACAGACCCCAGCACACCATCATGTGCAAAGACCCGTTTGAAACTCAAAATAGCCAGCTAGATGAACTGCTCAGTTCTCTAGGGCACAAGGAAAAACAGACCTGGCAGACCCCGTTTATTTAGTGGATATTAGCAATTTTTCAGAACTCAACCAGGTCTATCAGATAGTATGAACCCGGTTAAGAATCCCGTCATATTTGGCAGACCCTAGAAAGTGAACCCCCGTGAAGAAAAAGTCAACCCTCATCCTTTCAAGTGCAGCCGCGCTCGCTTTGGCGCTGTCGGCCTGCGGCACTGGCTCAAGCAACAGCTCGAAGCTCTCAGATGTCAACTACTCCATGAACGGTGCAACAGCTCAGCCATCAGTCTCTTTTGCTACCCCCTTTGCGGCTTCTGATGCTGAAGCCTACAAGATTTCTGATGGTGAGGGTGAAACCATTAAGGACGGCGACACCCTGCTCGTTGATGCCACTGTCTTTAACGGTGCAGATACGAGTGCCCTTGATAGCACTTACGCTAGCAATCCCATGATTATCCCTGTCGGCGAAAGCCTGAAAACAGCGGCTCCCGAGCTCTACGAGATTCTGGTTGACTCCAAAGTGGGTGTATCTTTCTCATACACCACTAACATCGACGCTACATCCACCGCAACAGCTTCGGCTACACCGACTGTCTCACCCGGTACAGCAACCAACGTTGAGGTCTACACGGTTTCAGGCAAGCTACTGAAGAGCGCTGAAGGTCAGGCTAAGGAGAAGAAGTCAACCGCGCTTGAATCTTTCTCGCTCACCGATGACGGTACTGCTACCCTCAAGCTTGCTGAGGATCGCGGGGATGCACCCACCGAGCTCTATACCGAGGACTTAATCACCGGTAACGGCCCGGCTATTACCGAAACCGATACTGTTTACGTCAACTATGTCGGTGCGACCTGGTCTGACGGCGCTGAGTTTGATGGAAACTACGGCAAGACTCCCGCTGGTCTCTCTCTTTCACAGGTTATTGAGGGCTGGAAGAAGGGTCTAGCTGGCAAGACCGTTGGCTCCCGTGTGCTTCTCATTATTCCGAGCGAGCTGGCATACGGTGAAGATGCCGCTAGCTCGGGTGCCCCTGAAGGTGCCCTGGTCTTTGTCGTTGATATTGTCGGTAGCGCTCCTTCTCGTGCAGAAGCTTCTCCCTCCGCTACCGCTGAATCTGCTCCCGCGTCCGCTGAAGCAACAAGCACTGAATCCGAATCTGCTGAAGCTTCAGCCTCAGCGAGCGAATAATACTTTAGAAGGGTAATAATCTTATGTCTTTTGGTCAGCGCAAACTTGATCGCACTAAGCCAGAAATTGATTTTCCGGAAGGTGGCGTGCCCGAAGAGCTCGTTATCATCGATGAAATTGAGGGTGCCGGCGATATCGTCGAACCCGGTGACACAGTTTCTGCGCATTATGTTGGTGTTGCCTTTTCCACCGGTGAAGAATTTGATGCCTCGTGGGGTCGAGGGGAACCGCTCCGCTTTCAGGTAGGTGTTGGTATGGTTATTCGCGGTTGGGACCAGGGCCTGCTTGGCATGAAGGTTGGTGGACGCCGTCGTCTGGAGATTCCTAGCGATATGGCCTATGGCGAGCGCGGTGCCGGTGCTGCAATTGGCCCCAATGAGTCACTGATTTTTGTTGTTGATCTGGTCGATGTCACCAAGCGGTAAGGCCTAACAGGTTCAGTAAAAATCTGTGTTTAGCCCCCGGACAGCTCAGTCCGGGGGCTATCTTTGTATATGTGACTTCAAAAGCTGTGGAACGTTCATTAGCGCTCTTAGAAGTGCTTTCTGCTATGCCCCGGGGTGTTGAACGTGAAGAAATTAGGTGGCGTGTACCGGGCTATCGTAGTTTAGGAACGCTCGCGGCTTTTGAAAGAACTTTTGAGAGAGATAAACAGGTTTTACGTGCTTTGGGTATCAGCTTGGTCGCTGAGCGTGATCCATCGGTTGAGTCGGGTTTTATCTACCGTGTTGAGCGGAGGGTTCCTGCTGCGCCGGTTAGTTTCTCTTTGATTGATTGTGCTGTTTTGAATCGCTGTGCTCGTGCCTGGGAGGGAACCGACCTTGAACGTCAGGTGCGTTCAGCTTTGCTTAAACTTGGGACTTTAACTGGCTATGGTATCCAGGAGGATTCTGGGGAAGTGGCACGCTTTACGGCGGGGCCTGGTTTATCAGAGTGCCTTACGTCCTTGGCAGAAGGCAAGGGCGTTAGTTTTTCCTACGGGGCGTCGTCCGAGAGCCGAAAATTATTCTGCTGGGGCTTGGGTTTGCGTTTCGGGCACTGGTATGTGACAGGTTGGGATGCTGATCGTAGGGAGCGGCGCCTCTTTAGGCTTGATCGTATGAGCGATGTCAAGGTTCTTGCTCTTGAAGGGCCGCTGCCACCGGCAGGATTTAGCATGATAGAGGTGCTGGAGCAGCTAAGTTCGGCAGAAACTCCACATGTCCTGACGGTGCCCCTCAGCGATGATGGCGCAGATTCAGAGGTTCAGCAGGTTCTTGTCTCACCGTCGTTTGGGGTCCTTGAATCTGCACGTAGCGCTCTTGCACAAGGCAGGACCCACATGGTGGGTGAGATAGCTAGCTACTCTGTTGGGGCAACAATAGATACCGGGTACCAGGCTGAGGTAGCTCGAGCAGAAGAGCAGTTGCGTTCAGAGCTGTTGGCTTGGCACCGGCAGACTCCGCAGCTTACTTCGCCGTCCAACCCAAAAGAGTGGAAGCCCATTGCGCCACAGCGTTCTCGTGAAAGCGCTTCAGAGCAGTTGGTCAGATTGCTTCTGATGGTGAACCTGGTGTCTGAGAAAGAGGGTATGTACCTTGCAGAGATCGCAGATTTCTTTGATATGCCGGAGCGAAAGATCCGTACAGAGCTTGAGAATCTCTCCTACAGTTTGAACTATGATTCTCTGGAGGTGGAGATCAGGAGCGACGGGTTTGTTACAGCTTCTGGGCGGCCGTTGATTACCTCAGGTGTAAGGCTCACGGAAGCTGAATCTCTGGTTCTAGTCCTGGCGCTTGAGCTGATTGCGAGTTCAGAAGCCAGCAAAGTGTATTCGCTCCTGAAGTTTAAGCTCTGGTCAGCGCTGGGCAATGATGATCAGAGGGGGAGTAAGTCCCTTCAGAATCGTGTTGCTGTTTATCAGGCGGATATCGATGCTGAGCTGGCGTATGCTCTGGAGCACCGTGTTCCTTTAAATATCACTTATCGCTCGCGTAAGGGCACAAGTAGCAGAACGATTGAGCCGGTGAGCCTGGTTATCGATAACGGGCCAAAATATGTTAAGGCCTGGTGCCGAACTGCCAGGGAATATAGAAATTTCTCTCTTGGCTCGATTCTTGAAAGTCGTTTAGCTTTGGGGCAAGTCTACGAACACCAGCCTGAAAGTGATAGCAGCTCTCCACGCGAGTGGCTCAGAGAGCTCGTGGGTAGTAAGGGTGCTGGGCAAGAGATTGAACTTGTTCTTCCCTCAGATATCTCAGGTGGCCACCGGGAGAAATCTGTTGCCTTGCTCAATAGATATTCGCGGGAAGTCGCTGAAACATCCCAAGGGCTTTTTTATCGCCTATCAGTGGTTTATATGTCGTGGTTCTTTGATTTTCTGGTTGAGCTTGGGCCAACCGTATTTGTGCTCTCACCAGTGAAAATACAAAAGGAACTGGTAAGTCATATAGAAACCACGGGTATGGGTAAAAGCTGAGTATCTGCCATAGATGAGTGTACAAAGAATCACTGCAAGCCTAGAGCTAAATGTCCTGCTCTCTCTTGGTGATTGGCATATATAATGAGGGGTATGCCTTGGTGGTTTTGGATAGTCCTATGGAGTGCACTGGTTGTGTGCTCCCTTGGTGTACTAGCCTGGCTTTTGTACCGTGTCTTCAAGAAGGCAATGCAGGCTATTGATGCGGCCCAGGAATGGGAGAACGATATCAATAGCCAGCTAGGGCAGGCAAGGGTTGTCGGTTCGGTGGATAAAACTACTTCGCCGGCTTTCTTCACACCTGTCAGAGCGGCATATTCGGATTATGTCCAGGGCAAAAATACTCGAACGCTCGACCGCGCCCAGCGTCGCACTCAACGCCGCAGCGAACTCGGTCAGCCCCAACTCATGGGAGACCTTAAACGTCTCCAAGAAAGGTGACGAACGTGTTTGGTAATCTCGCTTCTCATCCTGGCCACCTCCTTATTCTCGCTATCATCATTATTCTGCTTTTCGGTGCTCCCAAGCTCCCCGGCATGGCTCGTAGCCTGGGTCAGTCGATGCGCATCTTCAAGTCAGAGGTCGATGGTCTCAAGAAGGATTCTAAGAAAGATAACACCACAGTTGCCGGATCTACTACTGATGACGTAGTTTCGGGCGAAGTTATCAATAACCCCACCAACACTGATCAGAACAAGGGCCTCTAAGTTAGAGACTCCTTGGTTCTTTTGAGCGTTTTTGAGTAAATATCACAGCCCGTACCCAGGATTAGTGGGTGCGGGTTTGTGGGGTTCCACTGAAATAGCAGAAGGCTATGATGGCGAAAAAACATAACCGGAAGAACAACCCTCAGGCAACCATGGCCCTGAGTGAGCACTTCCGTGAGTTCCGTTCCCGGCTCATTAAAGCGGGCATCGCGACCATTATCTGTGCTGTGGCAGGTTTTTTCCTCTATCAGCCTTTCATGGAAGCTATTAGTGCTCCTGTCTATGCAATCAATATTGAAAGCGGTCGGACAGCTGCGCTCAACTACGCGACTGCTACCTCACCTTTTGATCAGCTAGTGAGGGTATCGCTGTACATTGGTCTAGTTATTGCCAGCCCCGTCTGGATTTATCAGCTGTGGGCTTTCATCACACCGGCCCTCTACCGCAAGGAAAAACTCTACACCCTGAGTTTTGTCTTTACAGCCATTCCGATGTTTCTGCTAGGCACGGCGCTGGCCTGGTGGGTTTTGCCTACAGCGGTTGAAACCTTGACCATGTTCAGCCCAGATGGGGCTACTAATTTTTTTACAGCCGATGTCTATGTCGGTTTTGTGGTTAAGTTCCTGCTTGTTTTCGGTTTATCATTTGTCCTTCCAGTTGTCTTGGTTGGTCTAAACTTTATTGGCTTGATTCGGGGCAAAACTATTCTCAAGTCTTGGCGTTGGGTTGTTGTGGTTGTTGGCTTGCTGGCAGCTATTGCGGCTCCCGGTAACGACATCATGTCTATGCTCTACCTAATGCTTCCTCTACTCTTTTTCTTCTTTGTGGCCATTGGCATTTCCATGCTCAATGACAAGCGCAGGGATCGGAGGAACGCCAAGCTTGCAGAGGGCCTGGCACACGATCAACTTAGCCGAGCAACTAGCGCTGAAGAACTTGAGCGGCTTGGTCGAGAAAATCTCTAGTTTTAAGTAGACCCCGGTAGTTTGTTTACCGGGGTTTTTGCTTATCCGCCTTAGGCCGAAACTGGCCGTAGGAACCCTGAGTGGCCTCCGGTCCCTCTAAGATGGACTGTATGGCTAGCTATGCTGAACAATATCTTCGCTCACAGGAGCGCGCTGCTCAATCACGTACGGTCCTGCACAGATTCGAACAGACCTTAGAATTCCCCCTCGATAGTTTTCAGCGTGAGGCCTGCACCTCGGTTGAAAATGGTAGGGGAGTGCTGGTTGCAGCCCCAACAGGTGCCGGCAAGACTATTGTTGGCGAATTTGCTATCTATTTAGCCTTGAAACAGGGCAAAAAGGCTTTTTACACAACCCCCATTAAGGCACTGAGTAATCAGAAGTACCATGACCTTGTTGACCTTTATGGTCATGAGGCTGTGGGCCTGCTGACAGGTGACACCTCCATCAATTCTGAGGCGGACATCCTTGTGATGACCACCGAGGTTCTCCGTAACATGCTCTATGCTGGGTCGGCGACCCTTCAGAATCTCGGGTATGTCGTTATGGACGAGGTTCACTACCTAGCTGACCGCTCGCGGGGCGCTGTCTGGGAAGAAGTTATTATCCACCTACCGGAACACATCTCTGTCATCGCTCTCTCGGCAACTATCTCTAACGCAGAAGAGTTTGGGGCCTGGCTCGACATGGTGCGCGGGAGCACCGATATCGTTGTGTCCGAACACCGCCCAGTGCCGCTGTGGCAGCATGTGATGGTGGGCAAACAGCTCCTGGACTTGTTCATCGGAGAGACTACAGTTGAGGATGCTGCCAACTCTGCTGAAATTCCGGCTGTTAATCCTGAGCTGGTGAAGCTGAGCCGTAGGCCGCGTTCTAGGAGCGGGCGGCAAGAAAAGTCTTTTTCCCGCTTGGGCAGGGGACGGCGGGGTAAATATGAAGAAGGGTGGGAAAAAACACGACACAGCGCTGAGGATATAAGGCCTCAGAGAGTTTCTCGCCCGCAGATGATTCGGGCTTTGGACCGTGACGGTCTGCTACCCGGTATCTGTTTTATTTTTTCAAGGGCCGGTTGCGATGCGGCCGTATCTCAGTGCATTGACGCCGATGTTAGGCTGACGACCGATTCTGAAGCTCAAACAATTCGCGCATACATCGCAGAGGCAACGTCATCTCTTGATACATCGGATCTTGCTGTTCTTGGCTTCTACGAGTGGCGAGAGGGACTTACCCGAGGGGTGGCTGCACACCATGCTGGCCTGCTACCTGTCTTCAAGGAAGTCGTGGAAACGCTCTTTTCTCAGGGGCTCATCCGCATGGTGTTCGCAACTGAGACTTTGGCTTTGGGGATCAATATGCCTGCCCGCTCTGTGGTCTTAGAAAAGCTCACCAAATTTAATGGTGAAACCCATGTCGATATTACGCCGGGGGAGTACACCCAGCTGACAGGAAGGGCAGGCCGTCGAGGGATCGATATTGAGGGTCACGCTGTTGTCCTGTGGCGTCCTGGTCTGGAACCTCAACAGGTAGCTGGCCTGGCCTCAAAGCGCACCTATCCTCTCAATTCGTCCTTCAAACCGACCTACAATATGAGTGCTAACCTGCTTGCCCAGTTTGGTGCGGAACGTACAAAGAAGATTCTTGAAAGTTCGTTTGCCCAATACCAGGCAGATAAGTCAGTTGTAGGTATTGCCCAGCGGGTGCGCAAGAACGAGAAAGCTCTTGCAGGTTTTGAGGAAGCCATGACATGCCACCTGGGTGATTTTACCGAATACGCATCGTTGAGGCGGGAGCTTTCTGAGCGTGAAAAGAAAGCTGCCAAGGGCCGCTCACGCCTGCAGCAGTCACAGGCCATCGCCTCGATTCTTGATTTGCTTCCTGGCGATATCATCGAGATTCCCGAGGGCCGGAACGCAGGACCAGCTGTGGTACTCTCGCGGGCAGAATCTTTGGAGAACCCCAGGCCTTCAATCCTGACCCTCAAAGCTCAGCTAAGGCGCCTTGATCCGCGTGATCTCGATGGCCCTATCCTACCTATCTCCAAGATCAAGGTATCCAAGAAGTTTACGGGCAAGACCCCCAAGGAACGCCGTGATATGGCCTCAAGAGTTCGCGAGGCTCTCTACCATGAATTACCCGCGCGTAAAGGCTCACAGAAAAAATACTTTAGTGAACGCGATACCGGAGAGTCACAGGCAATCGATAGCTTGCGTAGCTCATTGCGTAATCACCCCTGCCACGGTTGTTCAGAGCGAGAAAACCACGCCCGGTGGGCCGAACGATGGTACAAGCTATCGCGGGAGACAGATGGGCTCCGCCGCCAAATTCAAAGACGTACCAATACAATTGCCCAGGTCTTTGAGCGCATCACGCTGCTTCTTGCCGACTTTGGTTATGTCGATTTCAATACTGGTGAGCATACACTGACCTCTCGTGGCGCATCACTGCGTCGCATCTACGGTGAGAAAGACCTTCTGACCTCTCTGTGCCTTGAAGACGGTTTCTTGCAGGGGCTAGACCCAGCAGCAACTGCCGCTGTTGTGTCATCCTTAGTCTACGAAGCTAAACGAGAAGAATTCGGGCTACTGTCTCGCTATCCATCCTCGGGAGTTGAAGAGGCCCTCATGAAGGTCCTGAAACATTGGAGCACTCTCAACGATGCAGAAAAACTTCATCAACTACCACAGACCTCATCACCCGATTTCGGTATGGTCTGGCCAATTTATCAGTGGGCACGCGGCCGCAACCTGGATCGAACCCTGTCACAGTCGGACCTCGCTGCGGGTGACTTTGTCAGGTGGACTAAACAGGTTATTGATAGTCTTGACCAGATTGCCCACGTATCGAGTACAGATCCACAGCTTCGCACCCAATGCGAGGCTGCAATTAACCTTTTGCGGCGAGGCGTCGTTGCAACCCAGTTCTAGGACATCGAACAGAAAGGAACGCTCACAATGAGCACACAGGTATTTCTGAACGGTTCGGTCTACAGCCCGGCAGATCCTTTTGCTACTGCCATGGTTGTGGCCCAAGGGAATGTGGAATGGGTTGGGCAAGATGCTGGTGCTCGCTCTATTTTGGACCCCTCCATGCGGTGCACTGATTTGAGCGGTAACCTGCTGGCCCCGGCTTTTGCCCTTGCGGCCTTGAGCGCAGAACCTGATCAGGTTGCTGACTTGCTCGATACCTTGACTCAAGCCGGGTACATTTCAGCAAATGTGATGCTAACTGATTCAACAGGCAGGTTTGAACAGAGCCCAGCAACAAGGGTGAGGTATTACCTACCAGCTAGTAAGCTCAACACCGGGCAGCACCCAGACCCTGCAGTCAAGGGTATCTACTGCCTGGATTCAGCTGAAGCTACGGCTCAGGCCCTCGAATTTGCTACGTCTCACCGACTCAACCTGGTTGCCGTACCCGCAGATGACTCGGTTGCCGAAGAATTTCTGGATAAGCTCGCTGGCATGGATTCGCTGGCCCGTATGAGGATTAGCCCCTGCCTGGGTGGGCTCCAGTCATTGGATATGTCCCTGATTGAGCGTGCAAAAGACCTCAATGTCAGCCTTGGGTTCTCATCAGACTTTGACCAATCCCATAATTCCTATAGCCATGCTCTGTCGGCTGGAGCATCGGCTGTGCTGGGCTCTGACCCGCTAAGACCACCTTTTGCCCTGGGCTGGGAATTAATGAACCGTGCGGTTAACCCTGAGCAAGATGACACGGCTGTGTCTGCGCGTGCGGCTTTTCAGTCTATGACTCGCGCGGTCTATCGGGCGCAGGGAGAGAATAATCCTTGGTGTGGGCAGTTAGTGCCGGGGGCACCCGCACACTGTGCGCTGTGGAAAGTTACTGAACTGATGGTGCAGACCCCGGACTCAAGAATTTCTGCCTGGAGCACAGATCCCCGCGCGCGAACACCCCTGCTACCTGTATTAGCTGATGATGTCTCTCGCCCTGAACTCGTAGCACTGTATAACTCCGGACAAAAATTGGATAAGGGTAACAAATCGATGAGAGGTATTTTGTAACCCGGTGGAACTCAATAAAGGATACAATGAGAGACTGGTTCAAGTAACCGACCTGTTCCGCAGGCCAGCATAAGGAGACCGCATGCGAGTTTTGACTATTATCCCAACCTACAATGAGAAGGAAAACCTTCCCATGGTGGTGGAGCGCCTTCGCGCTGCTGTACCTGCCTGCGATGTCCTCGTCGTCGATGATAGTAGCCCCGATGGCACCGGTGACCTAGCTGACTCCATGGCCGAGAAAGATCACCAGATCAAGGTCCTGCACCGCACAGTAAAGGACGGGCTGGGTGGGGCATACCTAGCCGGTTTTGCCTGGGGCCTTGAAGCAGGGTATGACGTCCTAATCGAAATGGACGCTGATTGCTCCCACCAGCCTGAACAGCTTCCTCTCCTTCTGCGAGCCATTGAGCAGGGCGCAGATTTAGCTATTGGGTCCCGCTACGTTCCCGGCGGAAAGACCAAGAACTGGCCGGCGCACCGGCAGATTCTCTCACGGGGTGCAAACATGTACACCCGTTTGATTCTGGGTACCAAAATCAAAGACATCACAGCAGGTTATCGCGCCTATAAGAGCGGGGCTCTGAAAGGTCTTAACCTTGAGGGGATTGACTCTAAAGGTTATGTTTTCCAGGTTGACCTGGCCTGGCGCTCCGAGCAAGCCGGGCTTAAAATTGTTGAGGTTCCTATCACCTTCGTGGAACGAGAAATCGGTAGCTCTAAGATGGACGGTAACATCATCCTTGACTCAATGACTAAGGTAACCCGCTGGGGTCTGACTGCCAGGGCTGAGCGTATCCGCAAACTTATCAAGAAATAAGGAAGAGCTTTTCACGGAATAAAGATGAGAAGGGCCCCACCGAACTTACCCGGTGGGGCCCTTCCTCATCTTGAGAAGAAATCTATTTATAGGGAGTGACGCTCTCTGTAGACGTCAAGACGCCGTTGCAGAGTTTCTTCTAACTCTTCTACGCTGCGACGCTCAAGGAGCATATCCCAGTGAGTCCTAATGGGCTTATCAGCACTTTCTTCAACTTTGCCGTCACCAGAAACTAGGTGCGCTTCTTTGCCTGACTTAGCAGTCCAGGTCGCGGGAATCTCGGCTTCCTGTGAAAAAGTAACGAAAACACGCTCACCGTTTTCAGTGCGGTACTCAACGCGCTGGCGAGGAGCGGGCTCCACACCTGATTCGGTTTCCATGGATTGTGAACCCAGGCGCATACCGCGCAGGCTGCGATCGCTCATTTTTTTCCTCCAAGAACGGTGATCTTAATTGTTTGTTGGTTTCTAACCGCCCCTATAGACCGGCTAGAAACCAACAGACCGAGTATCCATTATAGCTTCCGTTTAGTGTGAAGCGTTAGGTATATCGGTTGCGCCAAGAGATGATTCTGCTCCATCCTGTGAAATCTCATCGATAACATCGTCCAGGCCGCTGTCGAGCTTATCCAGATTGGGGTTAAGATCCTCCGGGGTGACCTTAATAACCGGGGTGTCAATCAATGGTGAAGATGGGGGAGTAGCTCCCTCTTCTTCAGCTGTCGCAGTGTCTTGATCGTTCCCGGCATCAGGGTTGAATGCCTTACCGATTCCACGGAGTGCATCCCCCAGCTCAGTGGGGATAAACCACAGCTTGTTTGCATCGCCCTCGGCTAGCTTGGGCAGGGTCTGGAGGTACTGGTAAGTCAGGAGTTTCTGGCTGGGGTTTGAAGCATGAATTGCACGGAAGACCTTCTGAATAGCCTGGGCTTCACCGTCTGCACGCAGAATAGCTGCCTTGGCATCGCCCTCGGCGGTCAGAATCTGTGACTGCTTGGCGCCTTCGGCTCGTAGAATTGCAGCGCGGGAATCACCTTCAGCAGTCAGAATCTGTGACTGCTTCTGACCTTCAGCGGTCAGAATTGCAGCGCGGCGATCACGCTCAGCGCGCATCTGCTTTTCCATGGAGTCCTGAATGGAGTGAGGGGGCTGAATCTCTTTGATGTCAACACGGGAGACGCGGATGCCCCAGCGTCCGGTGGTGTTATCAAGTACTCCACGGAGCTCAGCGTTGATTTTGTCTCGCGAAGTCAGTGTTTGTTCAAGGTTGAGCCCGCCAACGACGTTACGGAGGGTGGCGCTGGTGAGCTCATCGACAGCGTGGATGTAGTTGGTGATTTCGTAGGTTGCTGCCTTGGGGTCGGTTACCTGGAAGTAGACAACGGTGTCGATACCTACAACCAGATTATCTTCGGTAATGACTGACTGCGAGGGGAAAGAGACAACCTGTTCACGCAGGTCGATCAGGGGTAAGACACGATCGATAAAAGGGACGGTGACATGGAAACCGGGGGTAAGGGTCGTGTGATATTTGCCCAGCCTTTCAACAATCCCAGCGCGTGCCTGCGGAATAATGCGGACAGCTTTAAGAAGAATAATGAGTACGAGGACAACGAGGGCCGTCAGGATGAAGCCCGTTGTGAGTAGTGGTGCAGTCAATTTCTTACCTTCCAGTAAAGGTTTAATTGTTAGCTAGTGTTTAATGAAACTTTCTTAAGATAAATATGCTGTGGCGCCCCGAATTTCTGTAACAGTTGCTTTAGAGCCCTCAGGTAGAATCTTTTCTGCTGAAGCCGGGCGCGCGGTCCAAATATCGCCATAAATCATTGCAAGCCCGCTGTCGGTAGTGACTGTCTGGGTTATTAGGGCCTGGGCGCCAACCAAGCCTGCTGTGTTCATCGGCGTATCTGGTGAGCTCTGGTGGAACTTCCGAATCAGCGGAGGCCGAAGCCCAAGGAGTAAGCCAATACTCACGAGGGCAAATAGGACAACTTGGCCTACAAATGAATCAAGGAAAGGCGAAAGACCTGCAGCAGTAAGTGCAGAAATAGCCATCATGAGAAAAACGAAATCCAGCATGAGGATTTCAATGATAGCCAGAAGGATTGCAACCAAGAGCCAGAAGGCCCATAGATGCTCAGCAAACCACTCGATCATGTATTTTCTCCTGCGTTACCTATAGTCCTTCTATTCTCCTCAAAACCTGGAAGGATACCAACAGTCGTGCGTAACATGACGCCGAAAATTGACTGAAGTTAGGGTTCAAATTGATGTTTTCATAGAGCCGATAATATACATTATGTAAAGTAAAGCTTGAAAAGCTCCCCTGGGTGACCTAGACCCTGCCCTGCACCGACTTCCTCAGCTTTGAGATAGCTTGATAGGTTACAGTGGTAACCATGTTAAGTTCTGTCAATTCAGGTAAATATTTTTCTCAGCTAACTCGGCTCGGAATTGATTTTGTCTTGGTTCTTATTTTCGTTGCGATTGGTTTGACCAGCCATCAGGAAACCCTGAGTAAACTCCCGGTAACCGCCCTGCCTTTTGTGCTGGCCGTGCTTGCTGGTCATGTTGGTGTTTGGGCTGTCAAAACCCGCAGGCAACTGCCCCTTATTTTAGAAGGCTTCATGCTCTGGGTAACCACCTTGGTCTTGGGCCTTGGATTGCGCCTCTCGTTTGGAGACACCGCCGCAACACCCTTTATCATCGTTTCAGCGGTTACACTTCTCCTATTTTTAGTTGGTTGGCGCTGTGTTTTGCTGGCTCTGCGCCGCAAGCAATAGACTCAGGCGCACAGCAGCAAGGCCCCGAGTTACACTCGGGGCCTTGCTCTTGCTCTACTGGGCCTGGCTCTTGCTCTACTGGGCCTGGCTATAAGAAATCCAGCGATCGAGAGTATCAGTGGCTTTGCCTGATCCAATAGACTCCCTGGCTTGCTCTAGTGCAGCTTCGAATCGCTGGCTGAAGGGTTGATCGTCTACTTTATGGAAGGCAACGATTCCCGCTGCTGCATTGAGAATAACGGCATCCAGGATTGGCCCGGGGTGTCCGCCCAGTGTCTCACGTACTACCTGAGCGTTATATTTTGCGTTACCACCTCGTAGATCTTCCAGTCTGCCAAGCTTGAAACCAAATTCAGTGGGATCGATTTCTAGGGGCTTCACTCCCCCATCGACGGCTTCAAAACCGTAGGACTTACCTGTAATAGTAATTTCATCGAGGCCGTCTCCGCCCCTAAAAATAAGCGCATGATTGCCGCGATTGGCAAAGACCTGGGCCATCTTCTGGGCCATAGCCTGGTTGGAAACACCAATAGCAGAAGACCGCACTTTTGCGGGATTGGTCATGGGGCCTAGATAGTTGAATGCGCACGGAACCCCGAGTGCCCGCCTAACGGGTGCTAGGTAACGCATTGATGGGTGAAATACCTGTGCGAATAAGAATGTAATACCAGCCGAATCCAAGGCTCCTGCAACATCCTTAATCTTAAGGTCTAGATTTATACCAAGCTCGGAGAGCACATCCGCGCTTCCGCTCATTGAAGATGATGCCCTGTTGCCATGCTTGATAACCGGAATACCGGAACCTGCCACAACTAACGAGGCCATAGTGGATATATTGACGGTATTTTGTTGATCGCCACCGGTTCCTACAATATCAACTGCCTTGTGGGTGATTTCAATGGGGCGAGCCTTATCAAGCATTCCCTCCGCTAAAGCATTAAGCTCTGCAGAAGTCTCGCCTTTAACGTGAAGTCCAATAAGAAATGCAGCCAGTATGCCTTCTGGAGTTTCACCCTCCATCATCTGATCCATGGCCCAAGCAACTTCAAACGGTTCAAGCTCTTGATGGGCTATGAGCTTGGTGAGTATCTGTTTCCAGGTGATATTGGGTGTCATGCTCCTTATTCTACGTATATCAGCTAGCTAAGCCTTCTATCCTCTATGGATTAAGGAACAGGTAAATAGAAGCTGTGAGGCTCTCTGATGCGGCATGGTTACGCGAGTTTTACAGACAGTGTGTCTGATATCTCGTGATGAAAGCCCCAGAAATGCAGGGGCAAGCGCAAGATTTACAACACACCTACCCCTAAACCCCCTCTCCTATTGGTTCAAGGGCTGTTTTACAGACATAATGTCTATGTGACAACTGCAACCCATACTCCAAGTAAGTCGGCTCATGCCACTCTTAATCGACCCAACCAGGTAGCTGTAGGCACCGTTGTTTGGCTCGCTTCTGAGGTCATGTTTTTTGCCGGCCTGTTCGCAATGTACTTCACTCTGCGTGCATCTCGACCCGATATTTGGGCCGAGAACTCCGTGCACCTTGAAGTCCCGCTAGCTCTTGCCAACACCATCGTGTTGGTCTTGAGTTCTGTTACCTGCCAGTTTGGTGTATTTAAAGCTGAACAGCTCAAGCCCCGTCGTACCGGATCACTTTTCAACATCCGCGAATGGGGCATGGTTGAATGGTTCCTCTTGACCTTCATCATGGGCGCCTTCTTCGTTTCTGTTCAGGCCTTCGAATACGCAAATCTCGTAGCTGAAGGCATGACCATCGCTTCAAGCGCCTACGGTTCAGCTTTCTACATCACCACCGGTTTCCACGCGCTACACGTTACCGGCGGCCTTATCGCATTTTTGCTCATCATTGGCCGTGCTTATGTAGCAAAGCGTTTTGGTCATTACGAAGCAACTTCAGCAATCGTTGTTTCTTACTACTGGCACTTTGTAGACGTCGTCTGGATCGTTCTGTTCCTTGTTGTCTACTTCCTCAAGTAACCGGTAACCGCTAAAAATAATCCCAAATAGCACACACACTAAGGAACAACGACGTGAAGGCACTTTCTCAAAAGCGACGCCATCCGCTTGCAGCTCTCGTCTTGCTTGCTCTCGCGCTGATTCTTTCTGGAGGCCTGTACTCTGTTGCAACGGCTACCAACGAAGCACAGGCTGCAACAAGCACGACTTACACCAGTGATGATATTGATGCTGGGCAGAAGCTGTTTTTGGCTAACTGCGCTACCTGCCACGGCACAAACGCCGAGGGTTCTGTTGACGGACCCAGCCTGATTGGTGTTGGCGCTGCAGCCGTTGACTTCCAGGTCGGCACAGGTCGTATGCCTATGCAGATGCAGGGCGTGCAGGCTCAAATGAAGCCTGGCCAGTTTAATGAAAAGCAGACCAAGCAGCTTGCTGCTTACGTAGCTTCGCTGGGTGCTGGCCCCACTATCCCCGAAGCTGAATACCTGGACGTATCGCAGGGCGATGCAGCTAACGGTTCAAAGGTGTTCCTTGCTAACTGCGCAATGTGCCACAACGCTGCAGGCGTTGGTGGTGCTCTAACCCGCGGTAAGTTTGCACCTACCCTGATGGGCGTATCCGAGCAGCATATCTACGAGGCCATGGAAACTGGCCCTCAAAACATGCCTGTATTTAACGATGCAAACATCACCCCTGAAGAAAAGCGCGATGTCATTACTTACCTGAAGTCTCAGGAAGTTAACGCATCTGTTGGCGGTTTCAAGCTTGGCTCACTCGGCCCGGTATCCGAGGGTCTGCTCATCTGGACACTTGGCCTGGTCATTGTTATTGCTTTTACCCTCTGGCTAACTTCACGAGCTGCATAAGCTCACGCACACACATTAATTTCGTACTAAGGAAGATTTGAGGCAACACATGGGAAACCATAGTGACGGCGCACACGAAAATGCTGCCGTAGTTACCTCTCAAGAGGCAAGTAAGGAGAAGTTCCCCAACCCGGGGCTTCCCCCGCATGCTCCGCGACTCACCGACGTCGATCCCAAAAAAGCTAAAGGTGCTGAGCGACAGGTAGTTCTACTATTCGTCATCTCAATGCTGGGTTCACTGCTCTTTTGGTTCGGCTACTTCGGGATTGAGGTAACCGGCAACTTCTACGATGTCATGAACCCCGAAGCAAACAACATGCTTCGCCTGCAGAACCTCCTGCTGGGTCTAGGTATCGCATTTGCCATGTTCGGTATCGGCATCGGTATCGTCCACTGGGCACGCTCGCTCATGCCCGACCATGAAATGGTCGAAGAGCGTCATGCAGTCACCTCTGAAGAGGATCGAGCTGAGGCACAGGAAATCGTTGAAACTGTGATCGAGGAATCAGGCATCAAACGACGCCCGCTTCTGCGAAACACACTCATCGGCTCTGTAATCCTCGCTCCCCTGACATTCGTCACCCTGTTCCGGGACTTGGGCCCGGCTGATCCTTCAGTACTGAAGTACACACTGTGGGATAAGGGCGTTCGCCTTGTGCGTGACCCCTCGGGTACGCCTATCAAGGCTTCCGATGTCACTCTAGGCTCCGCCTACCACGTACTGCCTGAGACCCTGTCAAGCCTTTCTCATGAAAATGGATATCTTGAAGAGAAGGCAAAAGCAGTAGTGCTACTGATGCGCCTAGATCCTGACGAGCTCAACGTGTCCCCGGGCCGCGAGGACTGGAACGTCGATGGCATTATTGCCTACTCAAAGGTTTGTACGCACGTCGGCTGCCCTATCGCGCTCTATGAACAGCGGACCCATCATCTACTCTGCCCCTGCCACCAGTCGACCTTCGATGCGGCAAATGAGTGCGAGGTTGTATTCGGTCCGGCAGGTCACGCCCTACCTCAGCTGCCCATCGCAGTTGATGAAGAAGGCTACCTAATCGCTCAAAGCGATTTCCATGAACCCGTAGGCCCCGGCTACTGGGAACGCGCACAGCAAATCAAGGAAATGGCAGGTGAAGCGTAATGTCTACTTCATTGCAAAATGACTACAAGGCAAAAACCTCAACGGGAAAGATCGCTCAATATGTCGACCAGCGGGTTGGTGCCTCCGGCATCATCAAGGAGTTCGGCCGTAAGATCTTCCCAGATCACTGGTCATTTATGTTCGGTGAGGTTGCCCTTTACAGCCTAGTAATCCTGATTATTTCGGGAACCTTTCTGACCTTCTTTTTCAACCCCACCATGGTCTCCGTAACCTACGATGGTTCCTATGTGCCCATGAAGGGCACGCACATGTCTGCAGCCTACGCCTCTGCCCTGGATATCTCCTTTGATATCCGCGGTGGACTCCTCATGCGTCAGATCCACCACTGGGCGGCTCTGATGTTTATGATGGCTATGTCAGTACACATGCTACGTGTCTTTTTCACCGGCGCCTTCCGACGCCCCCGTGAACTAAACTGGGTTATAGGAACTGTCCTGCTGATCATCGGCATTCTCGCAGGCTTTACCGGCTACTCCTTGCCTGACGATGTTCTTTCGGGCAATGGTTTGAGGATCATCGACGGTATCTTCAAGTCCATACCTCTGGTTGGTACTTACATCTCTCTTTTCTTCTTCGGTGGAGAGTTCCCCGGCGATGCCGTAATAGGTCGACTTTACAGCCTGCACATCATGATCATCCCAGCTATGCTCCTCTTGCTGGTTGCCATTCACATGTTCATGGTTGTACTTCATAAGCACACCCAGTACCCTGGGCCTGGCCGGACTGAAAACAATGTCGTTGGCTTCCCTGTCGGTCCTGTTTATGCAGCAAAGGCTGGCGGTTTCTTCTTCATCGTTTTCGGTATCATTGCCTTCCTGGGTGCGACCTTTACCATCAACGCTATCTGGAACTACGGCCCCTACGATCCCTCACCTGTACAGGCAGGAACCCAGCCTGACTGGTATGTCGGCTTCGGCGATGGCGCTCTTCGCCTGTGGCCCGGGGTCTGGCCCTGGCCCTGGGAGTTTGAGTTCCTTGGTGGAACCTGGGTTCTCAATGTTCTTCTCCCCTTTGCCTTGATGGCTGGTTCCGTCATGATGGCCATGGTCTTCTGGCCCTGGATTGAACGCTGGGTTACCAAAGACGATCGTGTTCACAACATCCTTGATCGCCCCCGGAATGCCCCGTTCAGAACTGCTTGTGGTGTAGCTGGTATTACTGCCTACTCATCCCTCATGATTGCTGCAAGCTCGGACCTCATTGCAACCCATTTCCATGTCTCACTCAACGATGTGGCCTATTGGTTGCGTGCCTCCTTTGTCCTGGGCCCCATTATTGGGTTCCTGCTCACTCAGCGCATTTGCCTGTCGCTTCAGCGTAAAGACCGTGAGCTGGTTCTGCATGGTGTTGAAACAGGTAAGGTTGTTCAGCTGCCCCACGGCGAGTTCATTGAGGTTCACAAGCCTATTGATGAATACCGCCGCTACGAGCTGGTTTCCTTTGAGTCACCTGCGCCAATTCCTGCTCAGCCCAATAAGAAGGGTAAGATCAGCTCGATTGAGAAGTTGCGTTCAGGCATCTCAAAGATTTGGTTCGAAGACCGCGTTCTTGCCGTCACCCCCACAGAACTAGAAGCTGCTCACCATGAGCATCACGGCGATCATGCTGTGACTGCTAGCTCTGCAGAATCAATCGAAAAGTAAATATAGGTTGTAGTTAGGTGTGGGGCATCCGCTTATGCGGATGCCCCACATTTGTTTAAAGCGGTTTAATCTGTAGCGGACGAGCTTTCTCTGCTGGTCTGCCTCAAGGGGCTTATTGTGGGTATAATCCCTGCTACTCCCCTAGGCCTGGAACCGATACTGGAAGCTCAATAGATGGGCGCAAACCTTAGTGCTCGGATCATGAGTGATCTGTTTGAAAAACAGTTTGTGTTAGAGACGGTGTGTCTTGCTGCCACACAAGCTCCTTGGGCGCGAAGATGCCTTCTGGGCTGTTCTGGGCTGTTCTGGGCTGTTCTGGGCTGTTCTGGGCTGTTCTGGGCTGTTCTGGGCGTCGCTTAGCCTGGTGATCATGCAAAAAGCCTCCTGCATAGGATTGCACTAGAGTTGGAGCCCCTTAGCGAGGTTTTCAATTCGCCCCTACTAGATAGGCCCATACGGCTAGACAACCAGCTCTATCTGGCGAAAGGTAGTCATAAAACTCTAATCAATTGAAGCTAAGAGCTAAGGACTCCGTACCCCCAGAAGGTAAAAAGAAAAACCAAACAATACAGGGGGGGGAACTTGCCCCCAGGCGCACCGGCAACCTCGCACAGATTTAACATGGCTTCAATACACCACTTGCAGGGAATCAAACCTTCTCATCAGCGCTCTCCCGCTAGATTTTCAAGCCAGCTACCATCACTACTCCCCCCGACAGGAAAGTACCAAACACATAAAAGCGGAGCCCATATCTTTTCAGATATGGGCTCCGCCTTACTTTTATGACCTATTGGCCCTTAGTGAGCGTGATCGCCACGGTTGTACTCATAGACCCAACCAATAACAGCGGTAGCGGCAAAAGGAATGGCCAGGAGAACAATCCACCAGTCAATTGCCAGACCGACTACAACAATGGTGCAAGCAGCGCCGATGAAGAGAGGCCACCATGACCACGGTGAGTAGAAACCATAGTCACCAGCGCCATCTGCAATCTCACCCTCAAGGTTTTCATAGGGCATATCGGGATGCCGCTTATCTGTGAACTTGAGGAAGAACCACAGGAACAAGCACATGACCGCAGTAGCCAGGATGGCCGGGAAGCCAGCCCACTCAGTGAAGTCAGTCATCACACCATAGACGATACCGACAGGAATGAGGAAGACACCGATCAGCCCAAAAATATTACCTAGAAGTTTCACGCATGTCTCCTATCGCTCGGTAGCCTGGCGGGCAGCCGCAGCAATATCGTGATTGGTTGATAGCTCGGGATGATGAAGATCCAGCGCCGGGCGTTCTGAACGGATACGGGGTAGAGCCGTAAAGTTATGGCGTGGAGGCGGGCAAGAAGTTGCCCACTCCAAGGAACCTCCAAAGCCCCAAGGGTCATCGACCTCAACACGCCTGCCTGAGCGAGCAGTTGTAAAGACATTCCAGAACCAAGGGATCATGGAGACAGCAAGAATCATTGAGCCAAAAGTTGAAAGCTGGTTCATCCAGGTGAAACCATCCTCAGGCATGTAGTCGGCGTAACGACGAGGCATGCCATCAACGCCCAGCCAGTGCTGAACGAGGAAGGTGGTGTGGAAGCCAATGAACAGCAACCAGAAGTGAATCTTTCCCAGACGTTCATTGAGCATCTTGCCAGTAAACTTAGGCCACCAGAAGTAGAGAGCAGCAAACATGCCGAACACCAAGGTACCGAAAATTACGTAGTGGAAGTGAGCAACCACGAAGTAAGAATCCGACAGGTGGAAGTCCAGCGGAGGGGTGGCCAGGATAATACCGGTGATACCGCCGAAGAGGAAGGTAATCAGGAAGCCAACAACCCAGAGCATAGGGGTTTCGAAGGTAATTGACCCCTGCCACATAGTGCCAATCCAGTTGAAGAATTTAACACCGGTGGGGATACCAATCAGCATGGTCATGAAGGAGAAGAAGGGCAACATGACAGCGCCAGTAACGTACATGTGGTGAGCCCACACGGTAACAGAGAGAGCGGCGATGGTAATGGTTGCGAAAATCAGGCCCTTGTAACCAAAAATCGGCTTACGAGAGAATACCGGGATAATTTCAGAGACAATGCCAAAGAAAGGCAGTGCCAGAACGTAAACCTCAGGGTGACCGAAGAACCAGAACAGGTGCTGCCAGAGAACGGCACCACCGTTTTCAGGGTCAAAGATGTGGCCACCGAGGCGACGATCCATGCCGAGCGCAAACAGAGCAGATGCAAGCGGCGGGAAGATCATGATGATGAGAATTGCGGTAATCAGTGTGGTCCAGGTGAACACCGACATACGCCACATCGTCATACCGGGGGCACGCATGCACAGAATGGTTGTCAAGAAGTTGACGCCACCCATGATGGTACCGAAGCCCTGCAGTGCCAGGCCAAAGATCCAGAGATCGCCACCTACGCTAGGGCTGTAGGTGGTGCTGTTCAGAGGTGCATAAGCAAACCAGCCGAACGAAGCAGCGCCCTGAGGCGTCAGGAAGCCTGCAATAGCTACCAAAGATCCAAACAGGAAGAACCAGAAGGCCAGGGAGTTCAAACGAGGGAAAGCAACGTCAGGGGCACCGATATGAAGCGGAACCAGTACGTTTGCGAAACCAGTGAACAGAGGCGTGCCAAACATCAGCAGCATGAGCGTGCCGTGCATGGTAAACAGCTGGTTGAACTGTTCCTTAGTCTGCAAGAGCTGCATACCGGGTGAGTAAAGCTCAAGGCGCATGAGTAGAGCCATGACACCGGCTAAGCAGAAGAAAATAAATGCTGCAATCAGGTACATGTACCCGATTGTTTTGTGGTCGGTGGAAGTCAGGCAATTGACGATGATGCGTCCCTTTGACTTGGGAACCACCCGCGGAACAACACTACCGGTTGTCTCCGCTGAGTACTCAAGAGTAGTCACGGGTCACCTCTTACTGGTTGGTGTTCATGTTAGGGTTACGGTTTTGCTCATCACCGAGGCGGCCTTCTTGACCGGAATCCCTCAGTGACTGGATGTAAGCGTCGTAGTCTTTCTGGCTGACTACCTTTACGTTGAACAGCATCTCTGAGTGGTATTCCCCACAGAGTTCGGCGCACTTACCCTGGTAGGTGCCAGGCTCGCTACCGGTGGTGAAGTACATGTGGTTAGTCATACCGGGGATGGTGTCGCGCTTCTCAAGGAAGGCGGGGACCCAGAATGAGTGAACGACATCATGAGACTTAAGCTGAATGTCCACGGTTGAATCCACGGGCAGGTAGAGAGTGGGGAGTGTTTCCTCAACTCCTACCTGGCCTTCCTTATCCAGGCGAGCCTGAACACCAGCAAAGTAGACATTTTCGTCGATGTAGTTGAAGTCCCAGGACCACTGCTTACCGTAAACCTCAATAGTTACGTCAGCAACATCCGACTTGGGAGCAGTAATCTCACGCTCCGCTTTATCGGAGAAGGTGAAGAAGCTGACAATCAAGATGATGGGGATTGCGGTGTAGAAAATTTCCAGGGGAAGGTGATAGCTCACCTGGCGAGGATAACCGGTTTCGTACTTGCGGCGACGGTAGGCGATAAGGCACCAAATCATGAGACCCCAGGTGACCAGACCAACTGCCAGTGCAGCGATCCAGGCACCAATCCAGAGCTCCATGATGGTATTTGCGTTATCGGTAACACCACGCCTGGTGGGCAGCCAGCCCACCTTTGCCTGTTCTGAACAACCGGTCAAGAGCAGCGCAGAAGCTGCTGTGGCAAGGACAAGTGCCTTGCCCTTCAGCCCCTTGCTGCTGGTTCGATGCTGCGAACTCACAGACGGCCCTTCCTGTAGCGATGTGCGTGCCACCCGGTGCTGTGTATGGACAGCAAGAATCCAGGTGTTAAATCTTTCATTACGAGCTTACCCTCAAATGGGCGTAAAAAGTGACAATCTGTCACCTAAGCAACGTGTCATTTCACAAGTATTTCACTATTAAAAGCAGAAAGAGGGGCGCACCCACGGTGTGCCCCTCCTGGTAAACAAGCAAGACTTAGTGGAAAGAATCTCCACAAGCACATGATCCCTGAGCGTTAGGGTTATCGATGGAGAAGCCCTGCTTCTGAATAGTGTCTTCAAAATCGATAGTTGAACCATCAAGATAAGGCACGCTCATGCGGTCCACGATAACCTCTACCCCATCGAAGTCACGGACAGCATCGCCATCAAGAACTCGCTCGTCAAAATAGAGCTGGTAAATCAGACCAGAGCAACCGCCGGGTTGAACTGCGATGCGCAGTCTTAAATCAGTGCGCCCCTCCTGCTCGAGCAAGCTGCGGACTTTGTCAGCAGCAACCTCCGTGAGATTGACACCGTGGGTGGGAAGTTCCGTGGAAACTGTTTCAGTCATTCCATGAATCCTTTCATTCGACTAATTTGCCTTTATCTTACGCCTTTATTAAATTTTGGGCGACCTGTTCGCAGGCCGGTCAACTGTTAGCAGTCAAGACATTGGGAGGAAATCATCAGCGCTTCAGCCAGGATGGCTTTTTTGAAGTCTGGCAAAAAGAGCGACTCATTGGCGCTGTGGGCCCGAGTGTCGGGGTCTTCAATACCTGTGATGAGAATCTGGGCGCTGGGGAAAACCTCAGTGAGTGTCGCGATAAAAGGAATGGACCCTCCTAAGCCGGTTTTAACGGGTTCCACCCCCCAGGCTTGGGCGAAGGATGCCAGCGCGAGCTGAGCACCGTCACCATCAACTTCACCCTTATACGGGCGTCCAGAATCTACAGCACTGTATGTAATCTCAGCCCCAAACAGGTTATTTTCTGCACAGTGTCGTGCCAAAGCAGAGTGAGCAGCTGCTGGGTCCTGGCCTGGCGCAAGACGAACGCTAATCCTTGCTTTAGCAGTCGCCGCAAGAGTATTGGCTGCTTCAGATACAGGAGTGATGTCCATGCCGATGACTGAAATAGCCGGCTGGGACCACAGGCGTGAAGTAATAGAGCCCTTACCAGCAAGTTTCATCGACTTGACGATACCCGAATCCGCCCTAAAATCTTCTTCAGAATATTCAACCTCAAGTTCAGGGGAAGAGATTAAACCTTCAACTGCAACCGAACCTTGAGGGTCATGGAGGGTGGCAAGCAACTGAATAAGAACCGTATTCGCGTCGAGAAGGGGCCCACCGAATACCCCTGAGTGAACGGCATGGTCACTAACCTTCACCGAGATATCACCGCTTGCAACACCTCGCAGACCCACCGTGAGAGCAGGAACTCCTGCCCGCCAGTTGGCTGAGTCTGCCACGACAATATAGTCACCTGAGAGCTTCTCACGGTAAGTTGCAATGAAACTATCGAAACTGGGTGAACCCGCTTCTTCTTCACCTTCAATAAAGAGGGTGACGCCGGCTCTAAAATCATCGCCCAAGACTGCTTTCACAGCTCTAAAAGCGGCCAGATGGGCGATAACTCCAGCCTTGTCATCGGCTGCCCCACGCCCAAAAAGTCTATCCCCCTTTTGCTGAGCCTTAAAAGGTTCTGTCTCCCAGAGTTCGAGATCACCGGCAGGTTGGACATCGTGGTGGGCGTAGAGAACAAAAGTGGGGTAGCCCGGGGCGGCAGACTTCGAAGCTAGAACTGCGGGCATGCCCTGCTGCCCCTTACCATAGGTAGCTGTCAGAACCTCTGCCGAGTCAAAGCCAGCGTCAAGCGCAAGCTCCTGAACCTTCTGAGCGCTCCGAGCAACTTCATCCAAATCAAAAGATTCCCAAGCCACCGAAGGAATAGCTACTAGTTCTGTCAGCTCCTGGACATATTGCTCGAATCGCTCATCAATGAAGCGAGCTAGTTCATCACGTGCCGAAAAATTAAAACATGTTGTTGTCATGTATCCCAGAATACGCCGAGCCACTATAACTTTGAACAACTTGCTATTCTTAAGGGGTGTTTGGACGAAATAAGAAATCAGTAGAAACAGCGGATGCCGCAGCAATTGACTCCGCTCCCCCCGCCGCAAGCGACAAAGATAACAAGCCCGCAAAATACACGCCACCGAAGGGACGCCCTACCCCATCACGTAAGGAACGTGAAGCTGCGCGTAAGAACCCTCTCGTTCCCGCTGACCGGAAGGCCGCGAAAGAGGCTCAGCGCGCCGCAGAGCGTGAATTCCGGGCTAAGCAGCAACAGGCCCTTCAGACCGGGGATGAACGCTACCTCCCGGTTAACGATCGTGGCCCCCAGCGTCGCTACATTCGTGACTACGTTGATGCCCGTTTCAACGTAGGTGATTTTATGCTGATTGTCATCCTGTTGATTTTCATTATCGGATTGATAGTTCCCGCTACACAGCATTTAACCGCTCTACTCATGTGGGCAATGCTTCTGCTGTGGATCCTCGATTACTTCATCATGTGGCGCAAGCTCAAGAAAAAGCTAACCGAAAAATTCACCACTCTTGAACCTCGTTCTGGTCTTTACGCTTTCAACCGCACCATGATGATTCGTAGGTTCCGCCTGCCTAAACCGCAGGTAGAACGAGGAAACTACCCCAGCTAATAGAGCTCACAGGCGCATGAGAAGGGCCGCTAACCACTCGGTAGCGGCCCTTTATCGTATCTGCTGGAGACTAGGAAGCTTTCCTCAGTTTGAGGAGCTCTCGGTTGATGTGCGCAGCCCAGAGCGGCCCCTGATAGATGAAGGCTGTATAACCCTGAACCAGGTCGGCCCCAGCATCTAGCCGTTCAGCAACATCCTGAGCAGTTGTTACACCGCCTACAGAGATCAGCGCGAGCTTATCCCCTACCTCTGCTTTCAAGAGCTTCAGAACTTCAAGCGAACGATGCTTGAGTGGCTCCCCCGATAGGCCACCAGCACCGAGTTCCATGACCTTATCCATGGGGGTTATCAGCTCCAAGCCCTCACGAGCAATAGTCGTATTGGTGGCGATAATGCCGTCGAGGCCAAGGCGCAGAGCCATGGCGGCAAGGTCTCTGATATCCTCATCGGCAAGGTCAGGCGCAATCTTGACGACCAGAGGAACTCGTCGGCCTAGCACTACCCTATCGGCCTCAGCACGCACAGCGGCAAGAAGCGGCTCGAGGGTTTCGATAGCCTGAAGATCCCTGAGCCCAGGAGTATTGGGAGAACTTACATTAACCGCAAGATAATCCGCCTGAGGCGCAAGAATACGGGTGCTGATCAGATAATCCTCAATGGCCTGGTCCAACTCAACGACCTTGGTCTTACCAATGTTGATACCAATAACAGGACGTACCTTACCCCGGTATTCGGCATCAAGGTCAGCTCTAGCCGCAGCTACCCTCGGTCCAGTGTCTGCTGCACCGTTATTGTTAAAGCCCATGCGGTTAACAATTGCACGGTCCTCAAGCAATCTGAATAATCGTGGCTGAGGGTTACCAGGTTGGGCCTGGCCTGTGATGGTGCCAATCTCGACATGCCCAAAGCCCAAGTTACCCAGAGCTACGATAGCCGTACCCCCCTTGTCAAAACCAGCGGCAATTCCAAAAGGAGATGGGAACCGGATACCCATGACCTCCGTGGACAAAGAGGGGTCAGGCGAGAAGAACCTGCCACCCCACCGCGTCACACCCGTCGCTCGCAGGGTCTTCACACCCCACATACCTAGATGGTGGGCCTTTTCAGGGTCCATCGGTTTAAAAAAGAGCTTGAACAGGGTTGGGTAGATCCGCATCGGGGACCCCTTTCAGCTAGGGCATCACAACTGCCAATTTGTAAGCAAAAACTAGGGTTTGCTGACCTTATCTACCGCCCCACCGTAGCGTCTATCGCGAGAGGCGTACTCCTGGACAGCCTGCCATAGGGTGAGACGGTTTACATCGGGCCAGAGAACGTTCATGAAGACCATTTCGGCGTAGGCGCTTTGCCAGAGCAAGAAGTTTGAAATTCGCTGTTCGCCAGATGTGCGTAGGAAAAGGTCTACATCGGGTAAATCGGGTTCATCAAGGTAGCGCTGGAAAATTTTTTCGTTGATGTGTTTGGCCTTCAGCTTGCCGCTAGCAAGATCCTCGGCAAGGAGGGCTGCTGCATCGGCAATCTCGGCGCGCCCCCCATAATTGACGCACATGGTCAGGGTACACAGCGTATTGTTCTTGGTCTCTTCCTCGCATTTTTCAAGGAGCGAGATGACGGACTTCCAGAGCTTAGGCCTGCGGCCGGCCCACCGAATACGGACGCCCCAGGACTTAAGCGTTTCTAATTGGCGTTCCAGCACTTCGGATGAGAAACGCATCAAAAAGGCAACCTCGTCGGGTGCCCGACGCCAGTTTTCCGTTGAAAAGGCGTAAGCAGAAATGTAAGGGATGCCCATCTCAATTGCGCCAGCTACGACCTCAAGAAGTGCCGCCTCCCCCGCCCGGTGCCCCTCGTTCCTGGGCAGACCGCGCTCGTTAGCCCACCGCCCGTTCCCGTCCATGACCACGGCAACATGCTGAGGGACAAACTTACTGGGGATAGCAGGAGCTACAACACCACTTGGGTGGGCAGGTGGCTTGATGACAGTCATAGGGCTATTGTTCCTTTTCCAAGGTTGCTAGGGTCTTCAGCGGCTTATCCAACTGCCACTGCACATAATCCATGATAAGCCCGGACATTCTATGGGCTAAGACTGATGGGAACTGCCCGGTAACAGCAGGCCAGTCCCCACCAGCAAGTACCTGCAAATACTGTGGAGTCTGTGGCGGTACCGGGTAAATGCGGCTGAAATCACCCGACCGAGCGCAGCCAGTGCAGAGCAAGCCAACCTCAGGAGAATAGTAGGTAAGGCCATGCTCGAGACCGCATGATGCGCACCTAGCTAAAGCCATACTCCACCCCGCAAGATGAAGCGCTCTCAGCAGGTAGGAATCGAGAATCCGGTACGCTGGGAGCTCCCCCGCGGCCAGGGCAGATAAAGCACCAGCCAGCAGAACGAACTGGTCCTGAAGCCTATCTTGCTCGTGGGCCAGTAGCTGCTCGGCCACCTCACAGACCACAGCGGCCACCGTGTAGCGTGTGTAATCCGCAACGATAGGTCCAAGGTAGGCCCGTCGGGTCACGACCTGAGAAATCGTTGCCAAATTTTTACCGGCTGCCGCAGAAATCTCCACCAGCATGAAGGGCTCAAGACGAGCCCCAATCTTCGAACTACTCTTCCGGACCCCCTTTGCTACGGCATGGACTAGACCGTCATGCCTGGTCGCTAAGATAATGATCCGGTCGTACTCCCCCAAATCTTGGGTACGTAAAACGATAGCGCTATCACGAATGGTCTTTTTCCTTGATAGCGCTGAATTCACACTCCCATTGTGGCATAACCGCACCCCATATGCCCTGATTGGTGCTGGGGAATGTGCATCACAAGAGGCTTGACATAAGAGCCGGGGTGAGCAAAATCAGCCCACCCCGACTTAGAATTACTCCTTACTCAGAGTCACGCAAAGCACGGTTGACAGCAGAAACCATTGCCTTCAGCGACGCCCGAGTTGTTGAATTATCAATACCGATACCCCACAGAACTCGGCTACCCACGGCCGCTTCGATATACGAGGCAGCCTGCGCATTTGCGGCCGAGCCGAGGGTATGCTCCGAGTAATCCATGACGCGGACATCGACGCCCTCCTTGGCCAGAATCGACTGCAGTGCTTCGATGGGGCCGCTACCCTGAGCGACACGGTTGTAGGTATGACCGTTAATGTTTAGACCAACCCGCATGGTGGTCTCGCCGTGTTCCTCAGAATCAATGGACAGAGACTCGATGCGGTACTTACCCCATCGAGATTCCGCCTTCTGATTAGGAAGGTACTCATCTGCGAAGATATCCCACAGAGCCTTGCTAGCAACCTCACCGCCCTGTGCATCGGTTTTAGCCTGGACAACCGCCGAGAACTCCTGCTGGGCACGCTTGGGGAGGTCCAGGCCAAAGTCCTTCTTGAGCAGGTAAGCAACACCACCCTTACCTGACTGAGAATTCACACGGATAACAGCTTCGTAGGAGCGCCCAAGGTCTTTAGGATCAATGGGAAGATAAGGAACCGCCCACACGAGCTCGTCAAGGCTCTTGCCCTGTTCAGCGGCATCCTTTTCCATGCGCTCAAATCCCTTTTTGATGGCATCCTGATGCGAGCCAGAGAAAGCAGTGAAGACCAAATCGCCGCCGTAGGGAGAGCGCTCATGAACCGGCAACTGGTTACAGTACTCGACGGTCCGCCTAATCTCGTCAATGTCCGAAAAATCAATCTCCGGGTTAACGCCCTGGGTGTACATGTTCAGACCCAGGGTAATCAAATCGACGTTACCGGTGCGCTCGCCATTACCAAAGAGGCACCCCTCGATACGATCCGCACCAGCTAGGTAACCCAGTTCAGCCGCTGCGACACCGGTTCCACGGTCATTGTGGGGGTGCAATGACAAAATGACGTGCTCACGGTTGGTCAGGTTGCGGCTGACCCATTCAACAGAGTCAGCGTAAATATTGGGAGTTGCCATCTCAACCGTAGCAGGAAGATTGATAATAACTTCGCGGCCTTGGCCGATGCCCAGTTCGTCGGTCACAGCGTTGCAGACCCGAACAGCGAACTCGAGTTCAGTGCCGGTGAAAGACTCCGGTGAGTACTCATAGGTCACCTTGGTATCGTGTACAAGCTGCTCTTCATATTTCTTGCACAAACGGGCTCCCGTGAGCGCAATGTCCAGGATTCCGTCCTGGTCCTGGTTAAAAACTACCCGACGCTGGAGGACTGAAGTCGAGTTGTAGAAGTGAACGATAGCCTTGGGAGCACCGTCAATCGCCTCAAAAGTCTTTTGAATCAGGTGCTCACGGCACTGAACCAGAACCTGAATGGTGACGTCATTGGGGATATGGCCGTCCTCGATGAGGGTACGGACAAAATTAAAGTCGGTAGCGGAGGCAGATGGGAAACCTACCTCAATTTCCTTGTAGCCCATGCGGACCAGCAGCTTAAACATAGCCAGCTTACGCTCAGTATCCATGGGGTCAATCAGGGCCTGGTTGCCGTCACGCAGGTCAACCGCGCACCACCGGGGGGCCTTCCTTATCTTCTTTTCCGGCCATGTGCGATCGGGAAGAGAAACATGAATTTGCTGGTCGAAAGGCAGGTACTTGTGCACCGGCATGGACGATGGTTTCTGGAAATTTTTCATAGCTATGACCCTTACAGATGAGGTGAGAAAATTGGCACCGGGTAGCGAATACCCGTAGCGAAGCTAAACCCGGGGCACTTCGCTACGGCAGATAAGCAGTCGCCGTGTCATCTCACGCATAGTGCCACGGTACCACGTTGGTCAACGCCAACCGGGAAAATCCAACCTCTATGTTCACTATCTGGGCTAGCGGCCGGTCAAGGCGCCCACAGCAGGAAAGAGCCGTCTAAAAAGCCCGGCTTGAGGCCCGTAGTGGGGCAATCAAGCCGGGCTTAAGAAAACTACCAGACCTAGTAACTAAATGCCTGCTGGCAGGTGACCTGATCGGCGGTCTGGCCGCTGGCTCCCCCAGCAATTTTTGCCTGAGTAGTTTGAAGCTTATCTTCGGAGGCTAAATCAGAACCGAGCACTACCTCAATACCGGTATGCAGGCTTGAAGGGGTTACCGCCGTGATTCCATAGAGGTCAGCAATCAGCTGTGCTTCTGCTTCGTAGCCGTAGGGGTAGTAAACCGTAGACGCAGGGTAGATGGTAGCCTCATCCTGAGTTGTGACGGCCGAGAAACCAGCATCCTTGGTGATAGAAGCCAGTTTATTGGCTCGCCCTGTGACCCCACTGGCGTTGGTGAACGTAACGTCAAGAGCATAATTCAGCTCTTGAGCCGTGCTGGTGGAAGGCTCCTCCGCAGGTGCACTGGGTGAGGCAGAAGGCTCAACAAGCGACTGGTCTTTCTGTAGCTTGGTGAAGAAAGCCTCTGCCTCACTCGAGAGCTGCAACTTATTCTCATCGTAGATGTAGGGCTCATGAGGAACCGTGGCAAAAACAACCTTGCTTAAGTCCACCGACGAAAAGATTGAGCCAATACCCACGAGATTACCAAGCTTAGTAAGTTCAGTGTCGACCGTTACGTTCTGGGTGATAGCCTCGGCAATTCTAAGAAGCATGGCGGGGTTAGAGAGAGTCCCCTCGGACTGTACCTTCCGTAGCAAAGATGCCAGGAAGCTCTGCTGGGCCTTAATACGCGCTGTATCGCTGCCGTCACCAAAGCCGTGACGAGAGCGAAGGAAAGCAAGAGCCTGCTCCCCCTCAACACTTGATGTACCGGCAGGAAGTTTGAGGCCGCTGTAAGTATCGTCAATCGGCTCGGAAACGCATACCTCAACCCCACCCACAACACTTGAAAGCGCTTTAACGGCATTGAAATCAACCAGCATAAAGTGATCAATGGCCACACCGGTGAGGTTGCTGATGGTAGCAACGGTACACCCCGGTCCGCCCCGTTCGAGAGACTCATTAATCTGGGTATCAGAGGTGGCGGGGTAGACTTCCCCCGTGGTTGCATCGGTGCACTTGGGGATATCAACCATGAGGTCACGCGGCAAGGAAATCACGTTCACCGCTGAGCGGTCTTCGCTCACCTGAACCAGCATCATGACATCGGAACGAGCACCGGCTTCAAGGTCCTCGGCAGAACCGTAAGCTCCGTTAGCGCCGCTACGAGTATCAGAACCGATAATCAAAATATCAAGGGGACCGCTCGCAAGGTTGCTAGAGAGCTCACCGATATTGATTTCAGCGGTATGGACGTTGCTGCGTAAACGCAATAGCGCAAACCCGCTGAAAGCAACCACCATAGTCAGCAAGGCCACGCACGATAAGGCAATCCACTGGAGCTGCCGGGATTTAATCGGCTGATTCGCCATATGTCGGCCAAGTGGCTCAACAATTCGCTGGTTGGGGGTACCCTGAGGCGCCATTCAGTTACTCCGATTCATCAATACTGGGCTCGTCCTGCTACTTTGCCTGCACCAGGATAAACAATCAAGCTGGGAAGATTCTTTTGATTTAAGCGGCTTTTGGTACTAAAAACCCAGCTTCCCGAGTGCCCTGGGATCGCGCTGCCAGTCTTTTGCCACCTTGACATGGACCGATAGGTAGACCTTGGTCCCTAGAAGTGCCTCAATATTGTGTCGAGCTTTTTGCCCAATTTCTTTGAGCCGTGCTCCACGCTTGCCAATAATGATGCCCTTCTGAGAATCACGCTCAACATAAAGGTTAACGTGAATATCAAGCAGGGCATTATCTTCGCTACGCCCCTCACGTAGCTCCATCTCTTCAACAGTGACAGCAACAGAGTGCGGCAGTTCGTCCTGCACACCCTCGAGCGCGGCCTCACGCACCAGCTCGGCAACCAGTGTTGCCTCAGGTTCATCGGTCAGTTCCCCGGTGGGGTAGAGCGGAGGCGAACTGGGAAGGTAAGAAGAAAGAAGCCTGGCAACTTCATCAACCTGGTAATCCTTAAGGGCAGAGACGGGGATAATATCTGCCCAGCCCCCCTGACCGTCAATAACAGTAGCCTGCTGAACCTGGCCTTTATTCCGTTTGGCCGCAGGGCCACTACCCTTACGGAAGGCGAGCTCTTCGCCCTTCTGCTTGGCTTCCTGGCGTTGGCGGCGCTGCTGTCGAGCGGCTCGCTCTGCACTCATGATTTCATCGCCCAGGGCTGACACCGCAAGAAGCTGCTCGGTCAGTTGCTCGTGAGAAACCTTATCTGCCTTAGTCACAATCGCAACAATCGGTTTATTGCCCGAAGCCGCAAGCTGCTGAGCAATGTAACGGTCGCCCGGGCCAATCTTCTCGTCCGCAGGAATACAGAAACCGATTACATCGACCTCAGAGAGAGTCTGAGCTACCAGGTCATTGAGCCGTTCACCCAAAAGTGTACGAGGGCGGTGCAAACCGGGAGTGTCTACCAGCACCAGTTGAAAATCCTCACGGTGAACAATACCGCGAATCGTGTGGCGAGTAGTTTGCGGGCGATTTGAGGTAATCGCAACCTTCTGGCCCACTAAAGCATTAGTCAGTGTCGATTTACCGGCATTAGGTCGGCCTACCAAAACGGCAAAGCCTGCGGTGTAATCCTCGGGAAAGGCTGCAAAATCCACTCAATAGCTCCAAAAAGTAGTGAAAAAATATCTACCCATCACTTTACAGGTAGCTAGCACCCGCCAGTTGCGAAACTACCTCCCGTCCACCCCACCGGCTGATAAAAGAGAGGTCCATCATAAACCCTGGGGCCTACCCTAGAGGGTAGGCCCCATCATAAAAGTGACGTGTGCGGAACTAATGGCTGTGCTCGTCTTCTGGTTCAGTATCAGTATCTGGGCTTACCCAGACCTGTAGGGTGCCCACCTTGTTGCGGCGGCCGCGGGAACCAATAGCTCGAATGTGGATACCCTCCACAAGAACCTCACTACCAATAATCGGCACCCGACCCAAATGCTTAGCGAGCAAGCCGCCTACCGTATCAACGTCGTCGTCTTCTAGCTCAATACCAAAGATTTCCCCGAGCTCCCAGGTGCTCAGACGGGAGCTAATCTTGAAAGTGCCGTCTTCCTGAACAGAAACCTCTGCTTTGTCGTTGTCGTACTCATCGGAAATATCTCCAACAAGCTCTTCGATCAGGTCTTCTAATGTCACAAGACCAGCTGTGCCACCGTACTCATCGACAACGACGGCAATGTGGGTTGATTCGCGTTGCATTTCTTTCAGTAGGTCCATGACCCGTTTAGATTCTGGTTCATAACGCACCGGGCGCATCAGCTCCGCTATTTTCGCTGGCTGGGAACCCTGAGTGCCAGTCCGTGTCGCGGCAACAACGTCCTTGAGATAGAGCATGCCTCGTACATCGTCAAAAGATTCTCCAAGTACCGGAATACGTGAGTAGCCCGATCGTAAAAAGAGAGAGAGCGACTGGTCAATGCTCTGGTCAACATCAACGGTTACCATGTCGGCACGGGGTACCATGATGGAGCGAATCCTAGTTTCGTCAAGCTCGAAAATGGACTGAACCATCTCGGCTTCATCGTCCTCGATAGCCTCAGAAGAGCTAGCCCTATCAACGAACTCGAGGATTTCGTCTTCGGTAAAGATGCCCGTAACCCGCTCAGAATCCCTGGGGCTGAACTTACGAGAGAGCTTCGTCAGAATAGATGAGAAGGGGCGGGTTAGAACGCCCAGCGCGTAGACAGTCCCCGCCATAGCCGAGAAAACCTGAACGTGCTTAGTGCGCCCTACCAGACGCGGAGCTACACCAAAGAAGACAAAGACCAGAACCGTCATCACCAGAAGTGTGGCTATTACACTGACCCAGGTGCGTTCAAAAAGGTCATGGGCTAGCAGGTAGAAGCAAATAATCGAGGCAACTTCAGCTAGCACGCGCCAGATACGCAAGGATCTGAAGTAAGGCTCAGGGTCTGCCAGCACTGCCCTAATACTTTCCTTGCCCGATTCTTCAGCTAAACCTTGGGCCTCGGACCGAGGAAGGTAGGTGTAAGAGGATTCAACAGCGGTAAAGAGATAGCCCAGCAAGACTAGCAACAAGACAGCAAAAAGAAGAAGGATAAGACCTACCACGGTTTAATGCCTCGTCTCAACAGGAGCTGGGCGACCTAAGAAATCTTCCAGCAAGGAACGCTGAATCCCGAACATTTCAGCTTCTTCCTCGGCAGTAGCATGGTCATAGCCCAGACAGTGCAGAATGCCGTGGGTGGTGAGTAGACACAGCTCATCGAGGGTGCTGTGGCCAGCGTCAGCGCCCTGACGAGCTGCTACCGGCGGGCAGAGCACGATATCGCCCAGAACCCCAGAAGAAGGCTGTTCAGGGGTACCCGGGGTGAGCTCGTCCATAGGGAAGCTCATGACATCGGTTGAGCCCGGTAGATCCATCCAGTCCAGGTGGATGCGCTCCATCTCCGATTCCCCCACTACTGCAATCGAAAGCTCTGTATCGGGTGCCAAGTTCATGCTCGAAAAAACGTGGGCCACCAGGCCTTCAATAGTCGCAATATCTACCGCTGCGAAAGACTCCCGGTCAAAATCACTTGCTGAGCTATCCAGCTCCTCAATTTCAAATTCTAGGTTCACTGGTTTGTACCATCTTCTTGCTCTGACACATCAATACCGGATTTAGCCAATAGCTTTTCGGCTGCAGCTTCTATGGTCTGACGTTTAACCTTGCGATTGCGGCGGCGCTCCATAGAGGACTTTGCCTGATCCCACTTATCATAGGCATTGACGATATCGGATACGAGGCTATGACGAACGACGTCTTCTGCCTCAAGCACTGCAAGGTGGATATCATCAATACCCTCTAGAATCTGCCGAACCTGCTTGAGGCCCGAAGCCTGACCGCCCGGAAGGTCGATCTGGGTGACATCGCCGGTAATCACCATCTTTGAGCCAAAGCCCAGACGGGTCAGGAACATCTTCATCTGCTCCACCGTGGTGTTCTGAGCCTCGTCCAGAATAATAAATGCGTCGTTCAAGGTGCGTCCACGCATATAGGCCAGAGGAGCAACCTCAATGGTGCCGGCCTCCATCAGCCTGGGAATAGACTCAGGATCGATCATGTCATGGAGCGCGTCGTAGAGAGGGCGCAGATAGGGGTCAATCTTATCGTTGAGGGTACCGGGTAAGAACCCCAAACGCTCGCCTGCTTCAACAGCCGGTCGAGTCAGAATAATACGGTTGACTTCCTTGGATTGAAGGGCCTGCACCGCCTTAGCCATGGCTAAATAGGTTTTGCCTGTACCCGCAGGGCCGATACCAAACACAACGGTGTTGGCGTCAATGGCATCAACATAGCTCTTCTGGTTAATGGTTTTGGGTCGAATATTTTTGCCGCGAGAACTTAGAATATTTTGGCTCATAGCGGTTGCCGGGTGGTTCAGGCTGGCAGTCATCATGGACATTATCCGTTTGACAACCTCGGCGGTGACCTGCGTATCGTTCTCCACCAAAAGAGTGAGTTCCGCAAGCAAACGGACGGTTGTCGTCACGGTCTCTGAAGGTCCGGTAACCACGACGTCCAGGCCCTTAGGCCGAATCCTTAGGCCGGGGAAAGTCTGTTCAACCAGCCCGATATTACCGTCGTGGGGGCCAAGAACTGCCACCATTTCTGCGGTGGATTTGAAAGAGAAAGTCCGGGCTACTGAAAGCGGCCGGCTCGTAGATTGTACTGATGTAGTCATAAGTGCCCAGCTGGGCCTTCAGAGCTCCTCATTGCAGTAGCGAACAGGGGGTAGTGCTCAGGGTTTACTTTACCCGCACTATTTGAAGAAAAAACGGGTTTTGCGCAGAGTGATATTGAACAGTTCGTGATATTGAACAGTTCGCCAACTCAAGGTAGATCTCTTGAAAGCTGGCAATGAACTCTTTACCAGCGACCCAGGGCAAGATTCAGTGCTGAAATAGCGGCGGCTCCGGCTGTTGAGCTACGGAGCACCTCGGGCCCAAGCAATACGGTGTGTGCGCCGGCTTGTTCCAAGATCTCAAGCTCCCGAGGGCTAATCCCACCCTCCGGCCCCACCACAAAATAGACCTCCTCAACAGCAGGGCTAAGGTGCTCTGCCAAAGCCTGTGAAAGTCGGTAGTTTGCCTGCTCATGCAGAAGTAGAAAGAGCGCCCGCTCCCCCAATTCCTGGGCCAAATCGGCCAGATCAGCCGTGCTGTGGAGCTGATAGACAGGCGGGAGCAGTGCCCGCCTAGACTGCTTGGCTGCGGCTTTGACCGTGTTCTGCCACTTGGCATGTGCTTTTGCTGCCCGCTCCATCTTCCAACGAACAATTGAGCGGTCGGCACTCCACGGTACAATACCGTGAGCGCCCAGCTCGGTGGCCATCTCAATAGCCTGGATATCTCGGTTGCCCTTGGCCAGAGCCTGAACCAGGTAGATCGAAATACCTAGCTCATCGAGCGCCAGCGACTGAACCTTTAGCAGCAAACCGCCGTCTACTGTGCCCTCCACCCTTGTGACGGCCCGGTTGCCCAAGCCGTTGACCAGGTCGATCCCCTCGCCTAACTCCGCACGTTTGACGGTCTTGGCGTGGTGGCCCTCATCGCCTAGGAGACTGTAGGCGGCACCTGGGACCAAGGACTCAAAATCTTCGGGCGAGATGTAGTAGACGGCGTTGCTCATAACGAGTTCCTACTTGAGGTGGTCTTTGAGGCGGGAGAAGAACCCACCCTGCTTATGGGTCACGGTTTCACTCATCTTGAGATCTTCTCCGCGCAACTCCGAGAACTGCTTAAGCAGGTTCTTTTCTTCATCGGTGAGTTGGGTAGGGGTACGGACCTCAACCTGCACACGCAAATCACCGCGGCCACCACCGCGCAGGTGGTTAACACCCAGGCCCTTGAGCGTGATGACATCGCCAGACTGAGTGCCGGCTGGAATCTGTATCTCCTGCGGCCCGTCGAAAGTCTCCAAGGTGATGGTAGTGCCCAAGGCGGCAGCGGTCATCGGAACCCCTACCGCCGCAATGAGGTCATCGCGTTCGCGTGAGAAAGTGGGATCGGCCGCTACGCGAAGCTCAACGTAGAGGTCACCATTAGGTCCGCCGGCGGTGCCTGCTTCACCCTGCCCCGCTAGACGAATACGGGCGCCATCGGTTACGCCCGCAGGAATCTTGATGGTCAGGGGCTTGCGTTCACGCACACGACCCTCACCATAGCACTCGGCGCAGGGGTGCTTTATAACGGTTCCAAAGCCACGGCAGCTGGGGCACTCAACAGGCTGAACGACAGTACCCAAGATGGACTGAACCTGGCGCTGCATGTAGCCCTGGCCACGGCAGGTTTCACAGGTTTCGGGGTGGGTACCCTCAGCGGTTCCCTCGCCCTTACACAGGTCGCAGGTCACAGCGGTATCAACGGTGATGGGCTTATTGGTGCCAAAGACAGCGTCTTTAAGGTCAATCTTGACGTTGATAAGAGCATCCTGCCCTTGACGAACCCGGCTCTGCGGCCCGCGCGGAGTCGCGTTGAAAAAGGTCTCAAAGATATCCTGGAAACCACCAAAGCCGCCCGCCCCGTTAAAGCCGCCGGCTGTGCCGTTCTCGTTACCGGTTTGATCATAAATCCGGCGCTTTTCAGGGTCAGAGAGCACATCGTGAGCTAGCGAAACACGCTTAAATTCCTCAGCGGCTTCCTCAGAAGGGTTAATGTCGGGGTGCAGCTGGCGGGCTTTCTTGCGGTAGGCCTTTTTGATTTCTTCGGGGCTGGCATCGCGCGATACACCGAGGGTTTCGTAGTGACTGCTCACAGTTCTCTCTTTCAGGGTCATGGGGTACTACTAAATATGTGGAGGCAAGAAGCTGTTTTACTCCTGCCCCAAAATCTTTGACAGGTAGCGGGCTACGGCATTCACCTTTGAGACGGTTCGGGCGTAGTCCATACGTGTTGGCCCTACAACACCAACGTGTGCGTTTCCTCCAGGGCCGTAGCTACTTGCAACAACTGAGGTCTCGGCCAGCGATTTCTCCCTGTTTTCTGAGCCGATGCTGACCGCAAAACCGCGCTCATCGTGTTCCATTGTTGCCAAAAGCTTAAGGAGCACCACCTGCTCTTCAAGGGCATCGAGTACAGGTGCAATACTACCGCGAAAATCAACGGTTGACTCTGCCAGGTAGGCTGTTCCCGCTATCAGCACCTGAGAGGATACACCCTGAGCTGCCAGTAGCTGAACGGCCTGGACGAGGCTGAGCATGAGCTTGCTGCGCGGGTGAGGAGCCAGCGCCTGAGCTACCTGGGACAGAGGCTGACCCGAAAAGGCCTCAATAAGCTGTTGCTTGATAGTGACCAGTTCATCGGCTGTATGCGGGCATGCTACCGTTCGTTGGGTGACCTGCCCGGTATCGGTAATCAGTACCACTAGGACTGTGGAAGTTGATAGAGAGACCAGCTCAACATGCCGTAGCGCAACCGTCGGGCCGGTCGGATACTGCACCATGGCGACCTGGTGAGTAAGCGAAGAAAGGAGCTGGACGCTACTTTTCATCATGTCATCCACGCTATCGGCGCTATCGAGCAGGGTATGAATTGCTCTCTTCTCCCCGGGTGAGAGCGGTCGCAAAGCCGATATCTGGTCAACGAAAAGCCGGTAACCCAGGTCAGTGGGCACTCTGCCCGCACTGGCATGTGGTGCCGATATCAGGCCCTGTTCTTCCAGAGCGGCCATGTCGTTGCGCACCGTGGCGCTAGAAACCCCCAACTGCCGCCGCTCAATGAGGGTCTTTGAACCAACCGGCTCCCGAGTATGCACGTATTCCTCGACGATAGCCTGCAAGACCTGAAGCCTGCGCGGATGGTCCATTTCACCTCCTGATGATGTGTGCTTTAAGGGTTTTTAGCACTGGGGATACCAGAGTGCTAAGTTACCCGTTAACTCTAATACCACTGCACTAGAATCAGAATTCAGTACGCTGATGGCTAAGGCACTTGGCCGTGTTTTCAAGGAGTTCAATGGATTATCGCGCTTCGTGGGGGTCAGCTGATCTGAGCGCCCACAAACATTCCCAATTACCCCGCGTGGTGCTCAAACCGGGGCTGGTTCTCGAAGATATGGTGAGCGGTTTTGTGGGTGCAGCTGTTTCGCTCCGCTCTGTTGGCAGTAACCGTATGGTAGGTCTTGAGGATCGGCATGGGCGGGTCAAGCAATTCCCCTTGGGCCCCGGCTTCCTCCTTGAAGGTCGACCGGTCAACCTTGTTGCTCCTGAACCGCAACAGGCTAAGCCCACCAAGCAGATTTCCCGATCCGGTTCTGTCGCCTTGGATAATGCCCCCGCTAGGACTGCCCGTGCCAGCCGAATTTGGGTCGAAGGTATCCACGACGCTGAACTGATTGAGAAAGTGTGGGGGCACGACCTGCGTGTCGAAGGGATTGTGGTCGAACCCCTCCACGGTATTGATGATGTAGCCAGTGCCATTAGGGAGTTCGCACCAGCGCCCCACCGAAAACTCGGGATTCTAGTGGATCACCTGATTACCGGGTCTAAAGAAAGCCGTATAGCCGAAGCCGCGCTGAAAACCCCCGGCGCTCGCGGGAACGTAATGATTATGGGGCACCCCTTTGTCGATATTTGGCAGGCAGTTAAACCCGGCGTTCTTGGAATCGAGAAATGGCCCGTAATCCCCCGCAGCGAAGAATGGAAGCAGGGAATCCTTCGCCGACTCAACCGGCCTTACGCCAGACCCGAAGATATTCGAGCCGGATGGGACTCAATCCTAAAGCGCGTTAATACCTATACCGACCTTGAGCCGGCTCTGCTTGGCCCAGTAGAACAACTCATAGATTTTGTGACTCTTGAAAGCTAAACTTTCTCGGTAAATAATGTGATAAATATCGTGCGCTCACAAGACAAAAAGTCACTTATACCTATACCTTGTACACAAGCTATTGACTAGACTTGTCTGAGGCATGAACTTGGCATCGTGCCATCACTCGTATCCACCCAAGACCAAAGAGAAACCTTCTTGAAGACTGCAACTTCTCCATCGACCACCACCTACAAGGGGTCCTCAGCAACGGCATCGCACCTGTCCGTTAATGCTGACCGCAACATAGCGACTGCTGCCCACTTCGGTGGTGTACTCGGCTGTATCCCCTCCGCTGTTATCTACTACCTCTACCGGGGTCGCGGTCCTTTCACTGAGCAGGAATCACGTGAGGCGCTCGACTTCACCCTGCTTCCCACCATCGTTTTGGCTCTGGGAATTATTCTGAGTAACATCCCCGCTATCGGCTGGTTCTTCGGACTTGTAGCAGCTCTGACCTGGACCTACCTGGCTTTCTCAGCCCTTATTGCCGGCATTGTGGTAACTCGCGGTAACCCCTACCAGTACAAGTTCAACACTTTCCTTTTCACTAAGATTTTGAGCCGTAAAAAGTAGCCTCTGCTAATCTAAAAGTTCTGGGCCCCTACCTTATGCAGGTATGAGGCCCAGTTTTCTTTAGTACAGGTCGGGTAGTAGCTCCCTGGTCACGGCATCGCCTAAGAGCCGACCCTGCAGAGTGAGTCTGACCCGACCGTCAGCAAGGGCCTGCTCATCAATCAGCCCTTGACCTATAAGCCAGTCGAGGGACGAAGCGATATCGGTGCCCTGCCGGCCCTCCACCAGCCGGCTCACAGGTAATCCGTCGATGACGCGAAGCATGAGCATGATGTCTTCAAACCGTCGCGTTTCTTGACTTAAGACCTCGCGGGCCGCTGCGGGGCTTAGACCTTGCCTGACCCTTGTGGTGTAGGGAACTGGGTGCTTGAGGTTCCACCAGCGAGTCCCATCCACATGTGAATGAGCACCGGGACCAACCCCCCACCAGTCCTGGTTGCGCCAGTAGGCGTAGTTGTGGCGGCTCCTAAACTCCGGCGACTTAGCGTAGTTGGATACCTCATACCAGTGGTAGCCTTCTTCATCGAAGATTGCTTCAGCAAGAAGATACTTATCGGCCATAGCATCTTCATCGGGCATAGCGAACTCACCCCTACGAATTTGCGCGGCAAGTTTAGTCCCCTCCTCCACAATCAGGGAGTAGGCCGAGATATGGTCAGGCCCATAAGAAACTGCCGCTCGCACGGTCTGCTCCCACTGCTCTAGACTCTCCCCCGGAGCGCCGTAGATCAGATCAAGGGAAACCTGTAAACCGGCCTCGCGGGCCCAAGCCACTACCTTAGGAACATTAGCCGGTGTGTGCGTGCGGTCAAGCACTGCAAGGACATCAGGCACCACGGACTGCATGCCAAAGGATACCCTGGTAAAGCCACCGGCTCTGAGCGTAAACAGGTCATCGCGGGTCACAGAGTCGGGGTTGGCCTCCGTGGTAACCTCCGCCCCCTTCTCCAAGCCAAATAGATTTATGGCTTTCGCCAGAATCCGGACTAAATCAGCAGCCGGCAATTTGGTCGGAGTCCCACCCCCAAAGAATACAGAGTAGAGCTTACGCTCCGGTGCTCCTGACTCTCGCAGAACCCGCTGAGCAAACTCAAGCTCAGCAATAGCATCGTCAGCATAACTGCCTAACCCAACGCCGTCACCGAAATCTTCGGTTGCGTAGGTGTTGAAATCGCAGTAACCACAGCGCACAGAACAGAAAGGAACATGCACATACAAACTAAAATCGCGTTCCGGCAAACTGGCGGCAGAATCAAATGGGATTCTGCCGTCCAAGGGTGCAGGTTGGCCTAAAGGCTGAGCCGGCATTATTTCTTTGACTTGTCCTTAGACTCTTCACCCGATGAGAGCGCCGCAATGAAGGCTTCCTGGGGAACCTCAACGCGGCCCACCATCTTCATACGTTTCTTGCCTTCCTTCTGCTTCTCAAGGAGCTTACGCTTACGCGAAATATCGCCACCGTAGCACTTAGAAAGGACATCCTTACGCATAGCGCGGATATTCTCACGGGCAATAATGCGTGACCCGATGGCAGCCTGGATAGGTACCTCGAACTGCTGGCGAGGAATCAGCTCACGCAGTTTACCGGTCATCATGACACCGTAGGAGTATGCCTTATCACGGTGAGTGATAGCAGAGAAAGCGTCGACCTTTTCACCCTGGAGCAAGATGTCAACCTTGACCAGGTCGGCCTCTTCTTCGCCGTCAAATTTCCAGTCCAGTGAAGCGTAGCCACGGGTCTTGCTCTTGAGCTGGTCAAAGAAGTCAAAGACAATCTCAGCCAGTGGCAGACGATAACGGAGCTCCACACGGTCCTGGGAGAGATAATCCATGCCCCCCATGGAACCGCGACGGGACTGACACAACTCCATAATGGCACCCACAAACTCGTTGGGAGCGATGATGGTGCAGGCGACCATGGGTTCCTTGATGATGGCTACCTTGCCTTCGGGGAACTCACTGGGGTTGGTCACCCGCTGGGAAACTCCATCTTCGCCCACAACATCGTAGATAACGTTGGGAGCGGTGGAGATAAGGTCCAGGTTGAACTCCCGCTCAAGACGTTCACGAACAATCTCAAGGTGGAGCAGACCCAGGAAGCCGCAGCGGAAGCCAAAGCCTAGCGCCGCTGAAGTCTCAGGCTCCCAGATCAGGGCAGCATCGTTGAGCTGGAGCTTTTCCAGGGCATCGCGCAGGGCCGGGTAGTCGGAGCCGTCAATGGGGAACAAGCCAGAGAACACCATAGGCTTGGGGTCCTGGTAACCTCCCAGCTCCTCACTGGCAGGCAGATGCGAACTTGTCACGGTATCACCCACGCGGGAGAGACGGACGTCTTTTACACCGGTAATCAGGTAGCCCACTTCGCCCATGCCCAGTCCGTCGGTGGGTTTAGGTTCGGGCGAAATCACACCAATTTCGAGCAGGTCATGCTCCGCGCCCGTGGACATCATCTTGATTTTTTGACGAGGGGTGAGCTTACCATCAACTACACGAACATAGGTGACAACGCCGCGGTAAGAGTCGTATACGGAGTCGAAAATCATGGCGCGGGCGGGAGCATCCTGCTCCCCCTTAGGTGCAGGCAAGAGCTCCACAATACGGTCTAGAAGTTCGGGCACACCCTCACCGGTCTTACCGGAAACACGCAAAACCTCATCGGGCTCAACTCCAATCAGATGAGCTAGCTCCTCTGCATATTTATCGGGCTGTGCCGCTGGCAGATCAATCTTGTTGAGGACCGGGATAATAGCCAAATCGTTTTCCATGGCTAGGTAGAGATTAGCCAGGGTCTGGGCCTCAATACCCTGAGCCGCATCAACCAGAAGCAAAGCGCCTTCACATGCTGCCAGAGAGCGTGAAACCTCATAGGTGAAGTCCACGTGGCCGGGTGTGTCAATCATGTTCAGAGCGTAGTTAACGCCCTTGACTTCCCAAGGCATACGAACAGCCTGGGACTTAATGGTGATACCGCGCTCACGCTCGATATCCATGCGGTCAAGATACTGAGCTTTCATCTCACGCGGGGTAACAACCCCGGTAGCCTGCAACATGCGGTCGGCCAGGGTCGATTTACCGTGGTCGATATGCGCGATAATGCAGAAATTGCGGATGATGGAGGGATCAGTAGCCGCGGGCTTAGGTGGGTTGGTCGCCAAGGGTGACACGTGGGTTTGGTCCTTTCACGACTCACAGTAGCTTGCAGAAGCTCACAGGGAAGTCTCTGACGATAGAAATCAGTTAACCAGTTTCTCACACTTCACGCGTGCGTGTCTGCTCGCGCGCCGCTCATAAGCGTTTATTGTAGTGACCATGAAGATCAATTTGAGAACCATCAACCAGGCGCTCAGCATCGGCCAGAAGCTTATGCGCGAATGGAACAAGTACCAGAACCAGAAGGATCGTCAGCAGGGTACCGCAGCCCCGAAGACCACCCGCTCAAAAACCACGCGAGAAACCAAACGTCAGGGTGACTACGGAACTTTTGGGACTGAGCCAGCTCAGCAGAGACCGGCAGAGAGCACTCAAGGCCAGTCGCCGGCAGTCCCCTCAAACCCTTACGCAACCGGTACAACGCCGCCTCCTGCTACCAGCTCAAACACTGGTAGCTGGGAAACCGGCGGCTACCCCGGCGATTACTTCGGAACTGTAACTTTCGACTACTCCCCTAACCCCGATGGTGAAGCTGACCCCGGTGAAGTTGTATGGGCCTGGGTGCCTTTCGAAGAAGACTACACCCAGGGAAAGGACCGCCCGCTTCTGATTATCGGGAAGAGCGGCAACTACCTGCTAGGTCTCATGCTGACCAGTAAGGACCACACCAACGCCGCAACCACCGACCCCAACTATCTCGATATCGGTAGCGGCGCATGGGATAAGGAAGGCCGCCCCTCCGAGGTCAAGCTCAACCGGGTCATCCAGCTCAACCCCAGGGGTCTTCGTCGTGAAGGCGCCACTATGGATAGGGCAACCTTCGACCTGGTTGTTCAGGCCTACAACCAACGCTGAACTATCTTCAGGGCAGGTGCATAAGTGTTGCCTTAATCTCCGCCACACAGAGCCAATAAACTGATAAAGTTAATGCTTGTGTGTCCGATGGTCATCGGGCACTGCTGACTGGTTGCCATAGGCATCCCCACGCCGCTCAGTCGATGACCGGTCAGCACAGCCCTCACCGACCAATTAGACAAAAACAGAAAGTTTTTAATCGTGGCTAATATTAAGTCCCAGAAGAAGCGTATCCTCACCAACGAGAAGGCTCGCCTGCGCAACAACGCAATCAAGTCCGATCTCAAGACCTCCATCCGTAAGGTCACCGAGGCAGTTGAAGCTCAGAATGTTGAAGCAGCAACTGACGCTCTTCGTACCGCAAACCGCAAGCTTGACAAGGCTGTTTCAAAGGGTGTTCTTCACAAGAAGAACGCTGCAAACAAGAAGTCAGGCCTTGCTGTTCTGGTAAACAAGCTTTCCTAAGTTCTGGTTCCGGCCCCTCTAGCCGGCGTCTAAGAGCGAAGTGACATAAAGCCCCACACACCCTTAGGGTATGTGGGGCTTTGTGCATGCCAGGGATATTTTTGCCAGGACCTATTACCGGCTCTGTGCCGTCTGTGCAATAGCAAGGACAGCTTTTTCCAGCGGGTAGAGCGGATCAAGGTTCTCACCCTTGAGCTGGGCATCGGTATCAGCCAGAAGAGCTAGAATCTGCGCAAGGTCAGCCGGAGAATACCTGCGTGCATCACGTTGCGCGGCCTCGACCTGCCAGGGGATCATCTTGAGCTCACTTGCGAGCTGGTTAGCGCTCCCAGGTACCCCGTGAACCTTGGCGATATTACGGATACGGGCGGCCAAGGCACCGAGCAGTGGGATAGGGTCACTTCCGGTGTCCATAGCCTGGCGGACAAGCTTGATGGCTTCCCTGCTGTTACCGGCAATAGCAGCATCGGCCACCTTAAAGGCTGTGACCTCGGTTCGGCCTCCGAAGTATCTGTTGATAGTCTCCAGGGTAATCTCACCGGGTTCATCGGAGGCCAGCTGTCGAGTCGCCGATGCCAGCTCAGCTATATCGCTGGAAGCAGCTGCCAAGGTGGAGGCGGCAAGGGGGTCAATACGCCGACCAGCTTCCCTAAACTCATAAATCACAAAATCTACACGGTCACGTTCGTTCTTGAGAGATTTGCACTCAACTACTGGGTAATTCCTGTTAGCACGGATGGTGTCTAAGAGTTTCTTTCCGCGGTTTCCCCCGCTGTGGTGAAGGATAGTCAGGGTTGAAGCCTGCGGAGTCTGGCAGTAGGCCAACATATCGGTTAAGAAGAGGTCGTTCATCTGTGCAAGCTGTTCGACCTCAATAATTTTGGGCTCGTCAAAGAGAGAAGGGCTAGCTAGGACCCCTAGCTGGCCAGCTTTGTAGTCTTTAGCTGAAAGTACCGATAGCTCATAGGCCCCGTGTTCTTCAGCAAAGAGCTTGCGGAGCCGTTCCTTCGCTCGTTGGGCAAAATATTCCTCGGGTCCGTACAGTAGGGCTACTGCCGCCAGAGGAACTGTCCTCCAAGCCTTGTCTGCAGTGGACGGTCGTGATTTTGATGAGCGTGCCATGGGCCTCCTTCGTGCCCTTCCATCTTGTCAGAAAATCTTTGGGCGTGCAGGTTAACGAGAAGTGATGAGGTGTAGACCATCGTCATGGGAGCTCACCGCGATATGGCCCTGTTGGTCTGTCCTCTTAGTAGCTATGCGCTGTTTCTCTAAAAATTCCATAATGCTGGGGTGAGGGTGGCCGTAGCTGTTGCCCTGTCCCACCGAAACTACAGCTAGCTGAGGTTTGACAGCGATGATGAGATCGGTCCCGCTCCCCCTGGACCCGTGGTGGGCGACCTTAAGCACTGCTGAGGGCAAGGCTGAGCCGTAGTTTGTGATGATGCTATGGGCAGCTTCCGCCTCTAGGTCGCCTGTGGTGAGTACCGTGAGGTGCTCCTCTTGCGAGTTCAAGGGCGCGATATCCCAGCGCATCACCAGCGAGGTATTGTTGGTCCAGCTTGAGCTATCTGATTCACCGGGTATCGCTTGCGGTTCGGACGGTGGCCACAAAACCTCTGCGGTAGCTTGTACCCGGTGATTACTGAGGGGAAAGCCTACAGAGCTCCCCTGCTCAAGGGAATGCAGTGCCGGTTGATGCTGTAGCTGCCGGGAAACGTGACCTTCTAGCTGGTTGAGTTTTTCTGAAGCAAAATAGGGGCTTACCACTACATTCTTGACGGGTAGGGAGGCCAAAGCCCAAGAGTAGGCACCGTAGTGGTCGCTGTGCTCGTGCGTGAGCACGACTGCCTCTAGTTCGTCGATGCCAGCCCAGTCCAGACAGGTTTTAAGTGCTTGAGGGTTATCCCCTGTATCCAGGAGGATGGCAGAACTATTGCCTATTCTGATGAGGTGGGCATCGCCTTGGCCAACGTCGCAGGTAATCCACTGCCAGTCAGCTGGGGCCTTATCTCTTGATGAAAAGCGTGGAGTGATAAGTACGAACAGAAGAACCACAATGAGGCAGAAGAGCACCAGATTGGCCCATTTTCGTGCTGGGTCTTTTCTCCAGGAACCGGGTAAGAGGTTATTCAAAGAAGGTGTTCTGCTCACGCTATACCGCTCCCGCCAACATCAAATAAGGCAGGAACTCTTGAATCCTGCGGGGTGTTAATCCGGGCATCGGTCACCAAAACTATGGCACTGACAGCCGCCACGCCAAAGAGCGTCAGCAGTAGGTTGTGGGGGCTCACCTCTAAAGGGATGCGACTACCGGGGAGGTCATAGCACCAGCGGCTTACCCAATGGACGGTTTGGGCGCCCAGGCCACCGCATTGGAGGAAGAAGCTAGCTACCTGATCGGCATAATTCAGGCTTGAAGCTAGGAGGGCCGCTAGGCCGGCCAAGGTAATAGGGGCAACGAATGGGGCCACCAGGATATTCGCAAGAACGGTATAGGGGTAGAAAGACTCTGAAAGGAGCAAAATAACCGGTGCACACCATAGAGAAGCCGCCAAAGGAAGAGCCAAGACTTCGGCCCAGAGTAAAGGAAAAATATGGCAGAGAAGACGCGTTATGGCAGGTGCCAACAGCATCAGCGAGGCTGTGGCGGTAACGGATAGCACGAACCCGTAGTCGGTTGCCAGTTCGGGTGATATAAACAGCAAACCGATAAGGCAGCTTGAGAGCAAGGTAAGCCGGTAGGCCCCGTGCCCCAGCACAAGACCTACCGCACCGAGCAGGCCCATAGTCCAAGCCCTTAATACCGAACCGTCCGGGCCGACAACCGAGACGTAGAGGGTGGCAGCGCCCAGACCAGAACAAATCAGAAGTAACCTGGGTAGGCCCAGTTGCTGAACCAGCCGGTAGGCCAGTACGAAGATGAGGGTGATATTGGAACCGGATACGGCTGTGAGATGAGTGAGCCCTGAGGCTCTTAAAGCATTGACCGCCTGCTCTGAAAGCGGAGTATCGTCCCCGTATGCCATCCCTAAGACCAGCCCGGCCTCATCCGCACCTATCTCTCTAGTCGCCTTTGCCCGTAGCTCGTTTTTGAGAAGAAAAATAGCGGGAGCTGATGGGGCACCGCCCTGGTACCGTAGCGCCCCTTTGACGCTGTAGTAGCTACCCTGAACACGAAATCTACCTACACCGGTTACTGAGCTTCCGGGAACAAACAGCTGCTCTGTGTAGATATGAAGGCTGATAGCTGCCTCGTAGGTGCTGGGATACTTCGATAGCTGGTGAGTGGCAACGGTCGTCCTGTAGCCTCCCCGAGTGGCCGGTTCGGAGTTCACAACCTGGCCGGCAAGCCGTATGCCCTGACCGTTGAGCTCTTGGAGTAGGGCTAACCTAGCTGGGTAATCTTTGCCCACCATAATGACGGCTTGCAGACAACAAAGCAGGAGCGCAAAGGCTAGACAGGCCTGTAATCCCCCGTGAATCCTGGTGCTGATTCTGCTTATTCTGAGAGTCAAGGGCCGATAGGAAAGGCACAGCAGGAAAGCAAGTAAGAGCAGGAAGATCAGAGCCACTCTGAAAGGGTATAGGTGCGTAAGGGCAGTAAAACACCAGAGAGAAAGTGCCGCAGGAAGGAGCCGTATATCTGTAAAACGAGGTTGCGCCAGCCGATGCCAGCTCAGGGCCCGGGATTGGTGCCAGCGCTTGCGAAGGTACTGTGCAGATCCCATTAGACGGTCACCAATGGCCTGAGTTTTTCGAGTTTAGCCGGCCCGATACCTGATACCTGGTCTAACTCGTCAACGGACTGGAAACCTCCGTGCTCTTCACGCCAGGCTATGATCGATTCAGCAACTACAGGACCAACCTGGGGCAGAGTCTGCAGCTCGCTAGCTTCTGCTGTGTTGATGTTCACCAAATGATCGGTAGCAGAGGAACTACCGGCGGAGCTACTTGCCTTTCCTTGGGTAGCCTGTGCGGGTGGCAGGACGGTTTCCTCCCCCACCGCCGGAACATATATTTGCCTCCCATCCATGACCGGTTCTGCCAGATTGATAGCCGAGGTATTTGCATCGGGCCTAGGCCCACCGGCAGCAGTAAGTGCGTCGTTGACGCGGCCCCCCGGTTTAAGCTCGTAGAGGCCGGGAGAGATCACAGCACCGGTCACATGTACTAGGACAGCACCACCTGATGTGGCTGAACTGCTACTGGTGGGCGTACTGGAATCTGAGGTGTTGTTTGGCTCCTGCCTGGACCGTGCACCTGCCTGTTCCTGTGCCGGAGCAGAAACGGGAGAGATGACTTCTTGGCTACCTCTTGAATCTCCTGCTAACGGCCACAGGGCAAAGCCGGAAAGAACCAGTGCAAGGATAATAAGCGCTCCGGTAGGTACCTTCCAACGAATCACCGATGCTTGAGGGGCTGATAAAGAGCTATGAGCTGACTGCGCCTGCAGGGCCTGTTCAATCAGTAGCCGGTGGCGTGGGCGTGAGCTGCCGACCTGTTCTGAAGGTTGAGCTGGATCCTCACCGGGGGCAGGACCTCTTGTCGTAATCAGATAATCTGTGAGTCGATCAGGCCTATCATCCTCGCAGTCGTAGGGTTCTGGCCAGGCCTCCTGCGAAAGGTCGGGGCTCTGAAAGTGCTGTTCTTTCATGCCGACAGGTTAGACCGATCGGTCCTAGCGACCTGTATTCAACCCTAGCTGTGGAAGGCCAGGGCACTGTTATTCTCCAGCACTTAGCTCATCAGTTAGTGAAAAAGGTGAATATATGACGCGGCTGTAGAACACGATGCTCACAGGCGGCCCACCTACCAAAGCCTAGAGCACAACGGTTGCAAGAGCACCCAGGCCTGCGTGGGCGGCTAGAACCGGCGGTAGCGGGCTAAGCTGAGCTTGCTCAGCTACTTGACCGAGCCTAGTTTTAAGTTCTTTTGCCTGCTCCACATTCCCGCTGTAGTGGATAGCAACGACCCTGCCGGCCCTCTGTATCAGCGATCTGGCTTCAGAGGTTTCTAAAGTGATGTCTAAAGGCAACTCACCGGAGCGTTTACTACAAGCATCATGTGTGAGGGCTACGAGGCGTTCAATAGCCTTTGCCGTGGTGCGTGGGCGTTCAAGGTAGCTTAGCTTGCCGTCCAGAACGGTTGCCACAGGTCGAATTTGGAACATCTGCCCAACCATTGCAAGGGCTGGGCTGACCCGACCGCCCCGTTTGAGAGCGTCTAGGGTTGGAATAAAGAAGAAGAGCTCGGTGCTTGAACACAGCTCTTCAGCCAGAAGGCTTGCTCTTTCTAGGTCGCCCTCCTCGGCCAACAACCGGTGCAGGCGGGCAACCGGCTCCCCCAGACCCATTGCAAGGTTGAGAGAGTCCACCACCGCAACCGGGATATCAACCATGGACGCGGCCAAGCCTGCTGCATCGCAGGTGCCAGAAAGCTCACCCGACAGGTGTACCGAAACAACGCCCTCAAACCCTTGCTGGGCGAAGTCCTCGTAAATATCAGCCAGGGCCCCGGGAGCCACCCCGGAAGTGGTAACCTGCTGGCCCTGAACATGGGCCATAGCAATAGCCTCATCAACGGTCATGGAGTCCAGGCTATCAACCGGCTGATTGTCGATTGAAACCGGTAAATCCGCAATGGCAAAGCCGCCCGCACTGAGCAGAGCTGCCAGCAGCTCTGTAGGCAGAGCGGAAGAAGAATCGGTAACGAGAGCAAGTGAACGCACCCTCCTACTCTACCCCTTCTGCTGTCTAGCACCCTTAACAGAAAGCAGGCGGGATGCCACCCAGATTGGTGGCACCCCGCCTGAAAACAGCCAAGAAATATTAGATGACGATATTCACGAGCTTAGGGGCACGAACAATTACCTTGCGGATTTCAGCCCCAGCCAGAGCACGCTGAACGGCTTCAGACGCTAGAGCTAGCTTCTCAAGGTCTGCCTCGGAAATGTCCTTGGCAACCTCCAGACGGTCCTTGAGCTTGCCCTTGACCTGGACGATAGCGGTGACTGTCTCATCAACCAGCTGGCTCTCGTCAACGGCAGGCCAACCGGCGGTCAGAACCGGGGTATCGTGGCCCAGCAGGTGCCAGGCGTCCTCAGCGGTGTAGGGGGCATAGAGTGAAAGCAGGATCGCAATAGCCTCAGCCGCCTCGCGGACCGCGGGGTCAGCCGCACCAGCGCCAGAGTCGATCACCTTGCGGGTGGCGTTCACCAGCTCCATGGTTTTAGCAACAGCAACATTGAACTTGCCGTTTTCTACCAGATTTCCGGCTTCAAAGATGGTGCGGTGAACCAGCTGGTGCAGGGTCTTATCGCCGGTGGCGCCGTCAACACCGGGTTGGCTGCTGACATCGTTGGCTACACGCCAGGCGCGTGCCAAGAACTTCTGCATACCTGCGGGTGATACATCGGCCCAGTCCACATCGTCTTCGGGCGGGGAAGCAAAGACCATGACGGTTCGGATAGCATCGACACCGAACTTATCCAGCTGCTCACCCAAGTCAACGCCGTTGCCCAGGGACTTGGACATAGCCTTACCCTGGTTGAGAACCTGGCCCTGATTCATCAGAGCCTTAAAAGGCTCTGAATGGTCAATCAGGCCCAGGTCACGAATGACCTTGGTGAAAAAGCGTGCGTAGAGCAGATGCAAGATAGCGTGCTCAACACCGCCAACATACATGTCAACCTGGTTCCACTTCTTCATCTGCTCGGGATCAAAGATGCCAGCATCGAAGTTGGGGGAAACATAGCGCAGGAAGTACCAGGAGGAATCCACAAAAGTGTCCATGGTGTCGGAGTCACGCTTGGCATCCTTGCCACATACGGGGCAGGGAGCGGTATTCCACTCGGTGGCCGCAGCAAGAGGTGACTGGCCCTTAGGGGCCAAGTCTTCGCCCGAGAGGTTATCGGGCAGGAGAACAGGTAGCTGGTCCTCGGGCACCAGCTGCTCACCGTGCTCTTCACAGTGGACTACAGGAATCGGGCAACCCCAGAAACGCTGACGGGAGAGCAACCAGTCACGCAGGCGGAAATTGACTTTGCCGCTACCTAGGCCCTTCTCTTCCAGCATCTCAATTACCTTGGAGATTGCCTCAGCCTTGTTGAGGCCGTCCAGGGGGCCAGAGTTGATATGGACACCGTCACCGGTGGTTGCAAGACCTGAAACCGCAGGGTCTTCCTCGCCAGTCTCAAGAACGGTAATGACGGGAATATCAAACTTGCGGGCAAAGTCCAGGTCGCGCTGGTCGTGGGCGGGCACGGCCATGAGCGCACCTGTACCGTAGTCAGCTAGGGCGTAATCAGAAGCCCACAGCGGTAGCTTATCGCCGGTGAGCGGGTTGATTGCGTAACGGCCTAGGAAGACACCGGTCTTCTCTCGGTCAGTGGCCTGGCGGTCAATGTCCGATAGAACCTTGATCTTCTCGCGGTAGGCCTCCAGAGCCGCGCGCTGATCATCGGTGACCAGTTCGAGGGCCAGATCGGCATCGGCAGCCACGATGAAGAAAGTAGCACCGTATAGGGTATCGGGGCGGGTTGTAAAGACATCCACACTGCTAGCGGGCTTACCCTCAGCTGCCTCAAGGGCGAACGTAACCTGCGCACCCTCAGAACGGCCAATCCAGTTCCGTTGCATCGCCAGAACACGGTCAGGCCAGTGCCCTTCAAGCTCCTTCATATCGTCCAGGAGTTCTTGGGCGTACTCGGTAATTTTGAAGTACCACTGGTTCAGAGACTTCTTAGTGACCTGGGTATGGCAGCGCTCGCACTCCCCGTTAACAACCTGCTCGTTAGCGAGTACGGTCTGGTCCTTGGGGCACCAGTTGACCTGCGAGAACTTACGGTAGGCTAGGCCCTTCTTGTAGAACTGCTGGAAGAGCCACTGGGTCCACCGGTAGTATTCGGGATCTGAGGTGTGCAGGCGGCGCGACCAGTCGGCCATAATGCCGTACCGTTTGAAAGAACCTGCCTGGGTCTCAATGTTCTTGTAGGTCCACTCTTGAGGGTGGGTGTTATTTTTGATAGCCGCGTTTTCAGCGGGCAGACCAAAGGAGTCCCAACCGATAGGGTGCAAAACATTGTAGCCCTTCTGCTTCCAGAAACGGGCAGTCACATCGCCAATAGCGAAGGCCTCGGCATGACCCATGTGTAGGTCGCCGGAGGGGTAGGGGAACATATCCGCTACATAACGAGTTTCTAGACTTTCATCATCGGTGGGTTCAAAGACCTTAGTCTCTTCCCAGTAGGGCTGCCACTTGGCTTCCATGGCACGGAAGTCCCAGGTGGTTTCGTTCTGTTCGGTAGGTTCTACCTGGCCAGTCACGGTGTTTCCTGTCTGTCATTCGATTCTGGAGCACCATTTTTGGGCACACCAAAGCCAAAGCTGTCAATCATTTGTTACCTAGTGTACCGCGCCTCGGCAGGGTTTACCCCGCCCGTCTGCTGGGTGAGAAAGCATACCTTGGGTGAAAACGGGTACAGTGTTTTGGTAAAGGAGTTGATGATGCCGTTGGATACCTCAGAACAGCAGCCCTCGGTCTTTGAACCGGTACCCACCATCAAGATGCGCGGGCACCTTCACGAGGGTGTAATTGCCGGTGCCCGCTGCCGCTGGTGGGTCTACGGCAAGGAAGATGCCCCTCCCCTGGTTCTAATTCACGGTTTTCGGGGTGACCACCACGGGTTGGAGCTCATAGCCCAGGGCCTAGAGGACTACTGTGTCTATATCCCCGACCTACCTGGGTTTGGCAGAAGCGAGGCGATCCCCGGTGCTGAGCACACGATATCTAGCTATGCGGCCTGGCTGGTTGACTTCATTGAACTGACAAGCCCTAGCCCCGTCCACCTGGTCGGCCACTCTTTTGGGTCTATTATCACTAGCTACACGGCGCTAGTCCGCCCCCAGCTTTTCACCCGGCTCACCCTCATCAACCCCATCTGCCAGCCTGCCCTGGAAGGCGAGCAGAAGATTATGACCCGTCTGGCCGAGCTTTACTATGGGGCGGGCGCCTGTCTCCCCTCGGGTCTGGGATTTGCTCTGCTCCGTTCCCGGCTGGTGACCAGGCTCAGTAGCGAGTATATGATGAAGACCCAGGACCCAGAGCTTCGCGCCTTTATCAACAGCCAGCACGACGCCTATTTCGGCTCATTTGCCTCCCGCGATGCCGTCCTGCAAGCCTACCGGGCCTCCATATCGGCCACTGCCGCTGATTTTGCGCCCTCAGTCCCCCTGCCCGTTCAGATGATTGTTGCCGAAAAAGACGACCTGGGTACACTGGAACTTCAAGAGCAGATGGCCGCTTCTCTGCAGCAGGGACGTTTTGATCTGATCCCCGAGGTGGGCCACCTTATTCACTACGAAACACCCTTACGAGCAGCCGCTCTCATTAAAGAATTCAACCGTGAAGGGCTAGAACTGTGAAGCTAATCGTTGATGCACGCTACACCCGCATTGGCTTCCACGATGGAATTAGCCGCTATACAGCATCACTCCTGACAGCTCTACATGAGCTGATAGAGAGCCAAGATAGCCACCTGCCACGGGACTTCCAGCTAGTCATGGCTATCCACGACCTTCGCCAGCTTGAGATGCTTCCGCCTCTGCCTTACATCACAATCTGCTCACCAACATCTGCCCTTGAGCCTCTCGCGGCCCTCCAGCTGAATCGTCACAACCCTGACGTAGTTTTTTCTCCCATGCAGACCCTTGGTTTGGGCGGTTTAGGACGCAAATTCAAGCTAATTCTGACCCTTCACGACCTGATCTACTACAGCTACCCTACTCCGCCCTCCTTCCTGCCCCTGCCCGTACGCCTGGGCTGGAGGGTCTTCCATTCAACCTACGCTCCCCAGCAATACCTGCTCAACAGCGCAGATGCTGTTGCAACGGTATCGGCGACAACGGCAGATCTCATAAGACAACACAGCCTGACACACCGCTGTCTTGTCGAGATCCCTAATGCCCCCCAGCCAGGGAGTATTGTGACCGAAGCTCAGGCGCTTGCAGCGCTTTCGACCCGTACCAAAGACCTGATCTATATGGGTTCCTTCATGCCCTACAAGAATGTGGAGACCCTACTGCGGGCCATGAAGTTCCTGCCCGACTATCGCCTGCACCTGCTCTCTAAAATCAGTCCCCACCGGAAGGCTGAATTACTGCCACTTGCCGGTTCCAACGTCACCTTCCACAACGGTGTGAGCGATGAGGAATACCGCAATTGGCTGGGGCGCGCCCACGCCCTGCTCACCGCCTCAAAGGATGAGGGCTACGGTCTGCCGGTTGCTGAAGCACAGGCCGCCGGTTGCCCCGTTGTACTCAGCGATATCCCTATCTTCCGTGAGATAGCTCCGAACGCCCACTTTGCCAGCACCCATAACGCCTGGGAATTTGCGCAGGCAATACGAGGTCTGTCCGCCCCGGCTGTTGCCCAGCAGGCGGTCAGAGCAGGATTAAAGGATTCTCAACGCTACAGCTGGCAGGCCAGCGCACTCACACTAGTTGAGACAGCAATGAAGCTCTACCAAGGGCAGGCGGAAGCCTAGAGGATATCTAGGCCGTCACACCTAATCTGGACTGGCTCGCTCTTATGCAGGGCAGCTAGGGATGCCTTTGTTGCTCTGAGGTGATGGGTGAGACTAGGCCCCTGCGCATAGGTAAAGAAGATAATGGCGCGGTAGAGATCTCCCTCGGGTTCACCGTCGTAAAACCCTGTAGGGTCAGCTAAAGCTACTGGCCCGCTCACCCGCACTTGGTCAGGTAGTTCAATAGCGTCCAAGAAGGTCTGGACAGCTTTTTCACTGCCCGTAATAGCAGCGGTACGAACAGCCGGTGGTAGGCCAATCTCGTTGCGCTCATCCATCTCCCACAGGGCAAAGCCCATGGGATCCCAACGGATAAGGGCTTCAAGCGTGGGTGAAGGGCTAGCTGTCGTGACCACGCGGCCACCCACCGCAAAAGAACGCACCAGCGCTGCGGCGTTGAACCAGCGACGCAAAGCGGTCTCCGGTGCCCGCAGCGAATCAAACTGGAGCATGCGATCAGCATCAAGCAAGAGCGCCGCAGAGTAGCCACCTTGGGCCACCGGCTCCCCGCCAGGAGTGGCAATGACCAGGGCCGGTTCGGGGCCGATAGCGGGGCGGATATTCTCGCCACTGGAGGTGATCACCGGTACACCAGGGAAAGCCCGGCCCAGTTCTTCGGCGGTGCGTAAGGCACCGGCTGCGCCGGTACGCCAGCGGTCATAGCCGCATTCGATACAATGCCAGCCCTGGGCCAGATGACCGCACCAACCGCACTGGGGGGCGCTACCTCCGCCAGGTACAATCATAGGTCCGCGGCAGTCTGCGCAACGTGCTGGCATACGACACCGCTGACAGCTGAGCGCAGGAATGTAGCCAGCCCGAGCTACCTGTATAAGAACGGGCCCCGTTTCGAGGGCGTCTTTGGCTACAGCGAAAGCCTGGTGCGGGATACGGGCTATAGCAGCCAGCGGGTCCCTAGCCAGTGCGTAGTCATCACCCGTTGTCATAACCCTGGGTGTAAAGGAGCGGACCAGTTCTCGTTCGGCCCCGATAAAACTGGCCCAGCGGGTGCGTACCAAGCGCGCTGCCTCGCTGGAAACTGCGTAGCCCATGAAGAGAGCCGCCGTGTTTTCTTGGCTAGCCCTCAGCAAAAGGACGTCGCGTGCATGGCAGTAGGGCGACCGCTGTTCAATGAGTGAAGAGTCCCCATCGTCCCAGCAGGCTACCAGTCCTAAATTAGCAACCGGGGCGTAGGCTGCTGAGCGCGTTCCAATCACAATGCGCACGGCCCCGCATCTGGTCAACAGAAAGTTACGGTACCTTATGGTGGGCTGGTCGTGTGCTGTTAGCTGGACGAATGCTGATGCCGGAACCAGCTTATTCAGAGCCTGGGCAAGGCGGTCCAGGCTTTTGCGGTCAGGAACGAGAGCTAAGGCTCCCCTGCCGGTGCTGGCGGTAGCCACCAGAGCTGAGGCAAGTAGGTCCTCCCAGCTCCGTTCGGGGTGCGAGGGTAGGACGGCCATAACTGCCCGCGCCTCTGCACCTGCTAAAAGGTCATCGCAGAACTCGGGACCGTTGGTATAGTCAGCAAAGCCTTCCAAATCCACCGGTGCTATTTCCAGCGGTTCAGCACGATAGGTGTGGGTCAGGCCGTGCTGGCCGGGGCCGCTATCGCCCTTTCGCGGTAGATAGGGTTTTTCAACGCTGGCAACACGCGGTGGAATCGCAAGGCGCAGGATATCGGGAATCAGCCCCGCATACCTATCAGCTAGCGCATCAGCAAGCTGAAAAACCTGGGGTGAAACAACGGAAACCGGTGAGATTACTTCTTGGAGGGGTAGCAAGCGTCCCGCGACACTGCTTGTTGCTGCCCTTTCACGAATCCAGCCTGAGACGGTCCGGTTGTTGAATTTCACGCGCACCCGCACACCGGGCTGTGCTTGGGCATCAAGCGAGACAGGAATGCTGTAATCGAAGAGCCTGTCCAGGTGCGGTAGCGGACTATCAATGTGAACCCTTGCTACGGGTAGATGCCCGGCCTGCGCTTCGGCTGGTACAGCATCAGCCTGCTGGGGCGAAGCAAGGTCGAATCCCCGCAACAAATCAAGTTGCGGGGATTCGTAAGAAGGCACCTGAGTCATGAGGACATTATATTAGATGCCCGCTGCAGCCTTAAGCTCGCTGACGCGGTTGGTCCGCTCCCAGGTAAACTCACGTTCTTCGCGGCCGAAGTGGCCGTTGGCTGCGGTCCTTGCGTAGATTGGCCGGCGCAGTTCCAGGTCACGAATAATAGCTAGGGGGCGCAGGTCAAAGACCTCGCGGATAGCGTGTTCGATGGTTGCTACCGATACCTTCTCGGTACCGAAAGTTTCGACGTAGATACCCACCGGAGCGGCCTGGCCGATAGCGTAGGCTACCTGGACCTCGGCGCGGTCCGCAAGACCGGCTGCCACGATGTTCTTGGCAACCCAGCGCATAGCGTAGGCAGCGGAGCGGTCAACCTTGGACGGGTCCTTGCCTGAGAAGGCACCGCCTCCGTGGCGTGCCATACCACCATAGGTATCGACAATAATTTTGCGGCCGGTTAGACCGGCATCGCCCACGGGGCCACCCTGAACGAAACGGCCAGCCGGGTTGATAATGAACTTTGCGTTTGAGGAATCACAGTCAAAAGAGGCCAGAACGGGTTCAATGACGTGCTCACGAATATCGGCATCGAGCTGAGCCAAATCGTAGTCTGCCGTGTGCTGGGTAGAAACCACCACGGTATCGACAGTGACGGGTTTGAAGTTATCGTCGTAACCGAGCGTTACCTGGGTCTTACCATCGGGGCGTAGATTAGGCAGAGTTCCCTCTTTGCGTACCTGTGTCAGTCGTTCGGCTAGACGGTGGGCCAGGTAGATAGGAGCGGGCATGAGAACATCGGTCTCCTTGGTCGCGTAGCCGAACATGATGCCCTGGTCTCCTGCGCCCTGTAGATCAAGGTCATCGGTTGCGGTTCCCTGGCGGGCCTCAAGAGAGTTGTAGACACCCGAATTGATATCGGGTGACTGCTCGCCGATGGAAACTGATACGCCACAGAACTCACCGTCGAACCCGTGGGTTGAGGAATTGTAACCAATTTTAAGAATGGTCTGACGGACAATCTGGGGAATATCGACGTAACCGTTGGTGGTCACTTCACCTGCAACGTGAACCTGGCCGGTGGTGACCAAGGTTTCTACAGCGACGTTAGAGAGCGGGTCAACGGTCAGCAGAGCATCCAGAATGGAGTCTGAAATCTGGTCGCAAATTTTGTCGGGGTGTCCTTCAGTGACGGACTCACTGGTAAACAAACGGAGATGGTTATTTTCAGTCACGGTTCTACTGTACTTCTCTCAATGAAAGCGGGCTATAAAGTTAACTACTGTTGGGTTTGTTGCGCGATATGAAGCAGAAGCGCACGAGCCACGTCTTCTTTAGTGCCTTGGGCGACCAAGTGCTCTCCCACATCTTTGGGCAAAAGCGTAACTGTGTTATTATCTGCTCCGAAACCTAGCGTAGGGCTGACGGTGTTTACGGCCAGATAGTCGCACCCTTTTCGTGTCAGCTTTGCTTGACCGTACTCCAGCGGGGTAGCCGTGTCATCGCCGGTCTCGGCCGCAAACCCCACGATAGTCCTTGGTCCCCCCTCAGGATTGTTCTGGCGGTGCAGGACGATTTCACGCAGGATATCGGGATTACGCACTAGACGAATAACCGGATCGGCCAGCGGATCATCGGTCTTTTTAATCTTGGAGTCGGTGTAGTCTGCAGGCCTGAAATCAGCAACTGCTGCCGCCATGATTACCATATCCGACTCAGATAAGGCGTCGAATACAGCCCTGCGCATCTGCTCGGCGCTGGTGACAAGGGTCAGTTTATCTAGATCTGACGGTGGCCTGACTTCTAGGTTGGCTCCAATCAGATGAACCCTTGCCCCTAGGTCGGTTGCTACTTGGGCAAGAGCAACCCCTTGCTTACCCGATGAGCGGTTGCCCAAGAACCTGACAGGATCTAGGGCCTCCCTTGTGCCACCGGCAGTAATCAGCAGCCTCTGCCCTGCAAGTGGCTTCGAGACAGTCTCAGCGCAGGAGCCCTGTTCCCGGCCCCAACCAAGGACAGCTAGGGCTTGAGCGTAAATTTCTTCAGGCTCAGGTAGTCTGCCAACCCCGGAATCTGGGCCGGTGAGCCGGCCAACAGCAGGCTCAATAAGCCGGTAGCCATAGGACCGAAGCGTGGCTACATTGGCCTGGGTGGCAGGGTGCTCCCACATCTGGGTGTGCATAGCGGGTGCCAGAATAACTGGGGCATGGGTGGTCAGAACTGTTGCCGACAGCAAATCGTTTGCCCGACCCGTTGCAAGGCGGGCCATCAAATCTGCTGTAGCCGGTGCAATAATCACTGCATCGGCCTGCTCGGCCTGGCGCACATGGTTGACCTCGGGCACTCGCTCAAATACGTCTACAGAGACAGGGTTACTGCTGAGAGCCTCGAGTGTGGGCTGCCCAATGAACTTGAGCGCGGCTTGGGTGGGGATAGCGATAACCTCATGGCCCGCTTTACCAAAAAGACGAAGGAGCATTGCTGCTTTATATGCAGCAATGCCCCCTCCAATGCCTATAACGACTCGCATCGGTGATGAGCTGCTAGGCCTGCTGAGTGCCATCTGCATCGACGTACTCTACAAAAGGTTCGTCGATGTAGAAGTCATTGCCGGGAAGGAAAGCGCTGGGCTCATCTTCGTGAATCAGGGTACCGTTCTCGTCGAACTGGCCGTCCTTGATGTGTCGTGACTCAATCAGGCCTTCGTTGATTTCACGCATAGCCACGGAAAGTGACTTTTCGTTGGGCTCAGAATCAACCAGAGGACCAACATGATCGTAGAGGTTCTCGTGAAGCTGAGAGTAGTAGGCGTTAATCTGGCGTGCACGGCGAGCACCAAAAATCACCAGACCGTACTTCGACTCAGCTTTTTGGATCAGAGCGTCTGCGCTGGGATTGATGATACCTTCATCGTTGTGTGCGTTTGCCACTTAAGACTCCATCTTGACTATGCTTGCTGGCCATCGAAAATAACGACGGCATAAAACTCTACCTATACTATCGGTCAACGGTTTTTTTGTCACGCAAAAGGGCGGCGTCTTAGGGTGATGTTCCCCTAGTCTGCCGCCCCGTGCCGTAAAACCTAACGCCCAATACCCATGAGCTTGATAATCTCTTCAGCCGCTTCGGCTACTGTCTCGTTAATGACAGTGTGGTCAAACTCGGGTTCAGCTGCTAATTCAATTTTGGCTGTTTCCAGGCGACTCTCTTGCTCCTGCGCTGATTCCGTTCCGCGACCAATCAGGCGGGCAACAAGCTCATCCCAACTGGGGGGAGCAAGAAAGATGAGCTGAGCTTCGGGCATGGCATTGCGGACCTGACGTGCCCCCTGCAAATCAATTTCTAGCAATACATGCTTACCCGCATTGAGCTGCTTCTGCACCATAGAACGAATCGTGCCGTACTTGTAGCTATTGTGAACGGTAGCCCACTCCAGCATCTGCCGGTTTTCAACCATGGAGCTGAACTCTTCGTCGGAGACAAAGTAGTAGTGGACACCGTCTTCTTCGCCGGGGCGGGGATCACGGGTCGTGGCAGAGACAGAGAACCAGACCTCCGGGTAATGCTCACGGATGTAAGCAGAAACCGTCCCTTTGCCGACGGCGGTAGGGCCAGCAAGTACGGTGAGCTGAGGTGTGGCTGTCTGTTCTGTCATGCGGTGTTCCCTATCGATCGAGAAGGTTAATAAGCGCCTTACGCTGGTGGATGCCAAGGCCACGCAAGCGACGGGAGGCGGCGATATTCAGGTCGTTCAAAATGTTTTCGGTCCGAACCTCACCCACGCCCGGCAGGGAGGTGAGCAAATCGGTCACCTTAAGTCTAGCGACTGCTTCATCGGTTTCAGCGCGCTTAAGGACCTCTGCAATGGTGATTTGCTTGGTCTTGACAGCATTCTTAATTTCTGCGCGGGTAACGCGAGCTTTCTTGGCCTTTTCGCGGGCGGCTGCGCGCTGTTCTTCGGTCAGAGGTTGTAGAGGCATAATCGTATCCTTCTGTGCGAGGTGCCGTTACCGGCAACGGGGGTTCATAAGGTGTTGGGTAGGGTGAATCTGAGCAGATGCTCATTTTTTTGGGGGTGATACACGCCTACTGCGAACCAACATTTACAAATTAGCATGTCAGAGGCGATTATGGAAGATGTTACCCATGAGTAACACGAAACAATATAAAAAATGGTGGGAAATTGAATAATTCCCCACCATTTGTATGATTACTCTGCCTTGAGAAGCGCTTTGATCAATTCGTCTCGCGAACGTTCGGCGGCGTTTCTCAAAGATATAGCATCAGGTCCCGACACAAGTACACCGCGGCTCGAATTAACAAGCACTTGTTGTTTAACCCCGGTAAACACTTTATAAAGATCTAACGCACTTGCGCCCTGTGCACCATACCCAGGAGCAAGGATTGGCCCGTTGAAGCTGGCTAGGTCGATACCAAGCTCCTGAAGAGCTGGACCCACTGTTGCCCCGACCACCAAACCGCACGGCCCCATAACAGACCAGTGGCCTTGAGCGTTCTCCTGGTAAGCGGCATCGACAATTCCCTTAGCAACAGAGTGCTCCCCACCGATATGCTGAACAGTCTTGCCCTCAGGGTTAGATGTCAAAGCAAGAACAAAGACGCCGCGCGAGGTCTGCGCTGCCTGATCAAGAGCTGGCCGAAGCGATTCAAAGCCCAGGTAGGGGCTCAGAGTTACAGAGTCTGTTGCCAGAGGTGAACGCTCCCCCAGCCAGGCATCGGAATAAGCGGCCATAGTGGAGCCAATATCGCCGCGTTTGGCATCAGCAATAATCAGCACATCGGCATCAGCTGCCACCCGGTGCAGTTTTTCAAGTACGGCCAAGCCAGCAGATCCGTGGCGCTCAAATAGGGCAACCTGAGGCTTGAGCGCTGCTGAAACGGGCCCGCAAGCTTCAAGCACTGTCAAAGCAAAGGCCTCTAAGGACTCCGGAGTATCAGGCAGGTCCCAGGCAGAAAGCAAACCCGGGTGGGGATCAATCCCTACGCACAGAGGCCCGCGCGACTCCATAGCCGCTGCAAGGCGATCACCGAAACCTACCCGGGCACTCATGCCTGCTCCTGAGTCAGCGCGGCAGCAATGGAAGCGCCGTGTTCCTGTAGGCTCATGACGCCCCAGCTATACTCACGCAGAGCGTTGATACCCTGAACAGCAGCACCGAATTCTGAAACCGTGGTCATGACCGGGCAACCAACCGAGGTAGCAGCCGCACGAATCTCGTAGCCGTCGCCACGGGCCTGGCCACCGGAGGGAGTATTGAAAATCAGGTTGATTTCGCCATCACGAATCAAATCAACGATGGAACGCTCCCCCTCAGGTGTATCAGCGATCTTTGCAACAACTTGCGATTCAACACCGTTTCGTCGGAGCACCTCTGCGGTACCGCCTGTTGAAACAATCTCAAAGCCAAGCTGCTGAAGCATCTTGACGTAAATAATCGAGTTGCGCTTGTCGCGGTTAGCCACCGATACGAAGACCTTACCCTCAGTCGGTAGGCTGGAACCGGCTGCCTTCTCAGCCTTAGCGAAAGCGGTGTCAAAGAAGCGGTCCAGGCCCATAACCTCACCGGTAGAGCGCATCTCCGGGCCCAGCAGGGAATCAACAACGATACCTTCGGGGGTGCGGAAGCGACTGAAGGGGAGCACCGCTTCCTTGACAGCAATCGCGGTACCAGCGGGCAGTGAAGCTCCGTCCATGCTAGCGGGCAGGTAGCCCTCGGCCTTCAAGTAGGCAATGGTCTTACCTGCACCAATCAGAGCTGCGGCCTTAGCGAGCTGTACACCCGTTGCCTTTGAGACGAAAGGAACAGTGCGCGAAGCGCGGGGATTAGCTTCAATGACATAAAGAATCTCAGAAGCGACAGCGAACTGAATGTTAATCAGACCCCGTACACCAACACCCTGAGCGATTTTGAGGGTTGCCTCTTTGACCTGCTCAACAAGATCGGGGCCGAGCGTGATAGGCGGCAGGGCACAGGCCGAGTCACCGGAGTGAATACCGGCTTCTTCAATATGCTCCATGACCCCACCTAAGTAGAGCTCCCTTCCGTCATAGAGAGCATCAACGTCAATCTCGACAGCGTCCTCGAGGAACTTGTCGATGAGGGCAGGCTGAGAGGGCGAAATCTCGGTTGCATTTTCCAGGTAACGGGCCAGCTGTTCTTCACTGTAGACAATCTCCATGCCACGGCCACCCAAGACGTAGGATGGGCGAACCAGGACCGGGTAACCGATCTCGTCAGCAACCTTCTTGGCGTTCTCAAAGGTGAAAGCCATGCCGTTCTTGGGTGAAATCAGGCCGGCTTCTTCCAAGACGCGTGAGAACTCACCGCGGTCTTCGGCTAGGTCAATTGCCTCGGGCGAGGTACCCAGAATCGGAATACCAGCAGCCTTAAGCTCCTGAGCCAGCTTGAGCGGGGTCTGCCCACCGAGCTGAACAAAGACACCCATCAGGCCTCCAGTTCGGCGCTCTGCCTCAACAATCTCCAGGACGTCCTCTAGGGTGAGGGGCTCAAAGTAGAGGCGAGTGGAGACATCGTAGTCAGTGGAGACAGTCTCGGGGTTGCAGTTAACCATGACGGTCTCATAGCCGGCCTCACGCAGGACCAAGGAGGCATGCACGCAGGAGTAGTCGAACTCGATACCCTGGCCGATGCGGTTTGGCCCTGAACCAAGAATCATGATGGAGGGCTTCTCGTGGTGCGCTACCTCATCTTCAAGATCGTAGGAAGAGTAGTGATAGGGGGTAAAAGCCTCAAACTCAGCGGCGCAGGTATCTACGGTCTTGAAGACCGGGCGGATGTTGAGAGCATGGCGGATACCCCGAACCACTGCCTCGTTCATGCCCAGAATCTCACCGATTTGCGCGTCGGAGAAGCCATGTCGCTTAGCAAGGCGCAGGGTCCGCTCGTTGAGTGTCTTGGACTGGGCGATTTCAGCAGCCACCTCGTTCAGCAGAACCAGCTGGTCCAGGAACCAGGGGTCGATGGCCGTTGCTTGGTAGATCTGTTCAACGGTGGCACCTGCAAGCAGAGCTCGCTGGACCTGGAAGATACGCTCGGTGGTTGCCACCTTGCTACTTTCAATTAGCTCTGACAGCTCAGCAGAACTAAGCTGGGGCTGGTCAAAACGGAAGGTCGAGCCCTTTTGCTCCATGGAGCGCATAGCCTTTTGCAGAGCTTCAGTAAAGTTACGGCCCAGAGCCATAGCTTCTCCCACACTCTTCATGGTGGTAGTCAGAGTGGGGTCAGCCGCAGGGAACTTCTCAAAGGCAAATCGGGGAACCTTAACCACAACGTAGTCAAGGGTAGGTTCAAAGCTAGCCGGAGTCTTCTGGGTAATATCGTTGGGAATTTCGTCTAGGGTGTAGCCCAGCGAGAGCATGGTTGCGATCTTTGCGATGGGGAAACCGGTTGCCTTGGAGGCCAGAGCTGAAGAGCGCGACACACGGGGATTCATCTCAATGACGATGATACGGCCGGTAGCCGGGTCAATGGCGAACTGGATGTTACAGCCACCGGTATCAACGCCCACCTCACGAATCACCTTGATAGCGATATCACGCAGGCGCTGGTACTCACGGTCGGTCAGAGTGAGGGCCGGGGCAACCGTGATGGAGTCACCGGTATGAACACCGACCGGATCAAAGTTTTCGATGGAACAGACGACAACCACGTTATCGTTCTTGTCCCGCATCATTTCCAGCTCGTATTCTTTCCAGCCCAGGATTGACTCTTCGAGCAGGACTTCGCTGGTGGGGCTGTATTGGATACCGGCACCGGCAATGCGGTGCAGGTCGACCTCATTGTAGGCCATGCCGGAGCCAAGACCACCCATGGTGAAAGACGGGCGAACCACCATGGGATAGCCCAGTTCTTTGGCCGCTTCAAGGGCTTCCTCCATGGTGTGAACAATGACTGACCGGGCAGATTCGCCACCAGCACGTTCGACGACCCCCTTGAAGGCTTCTCGGTCTTCACCCAGGTTGATAGCCTCGATGTTTGCACCGATAAGCTCAACACCATACTTATCCAGGATTCCCTGTTCATCGAGAGAGATGGCCGCGTTCAAGGCGGTCTGGCCACCCAGGGTAGGCAGGATTGCGTCGGGCTTTTCCTTGGCAATGATTTTTTCAATGACTTCTGGGGTAATCGGTTCTATGTAGGTGGCATCGGCGAACTCGGGGTCGGTCATGATGGTGGCCGGGTTGGAGTTGACCAAAATGACGCGTACACCTTCATCTTTGAGCACGCGGAGGGCCTGTGTACCTGAGTAGTCGAATTCGGCGGCCTGACCGATAACGATGGGGCCTGAACCGATGACCAGAATTGATGTGAGATCGTGACGCTTGGGCATGGTTCTTTTCCTTAGTTCTTCTTTTCGAGCATGAGATCAATGAAACGGTCAAAAAGGTAGGCCGAATCGTGCGGGCCAGCCGCGGCTTCTGGGTGGTATTGAACCGAGAAGGCCGGGATGTCGAGGCAACGCAGACCTTCTACGACCTGATCGTTGAGGCCGATATGAGAGACCTCTACACGACCAAACTCTGAGTTGGGGGCGGTCACAGGGCCATCAAGCGGTGCATCAACAGCGAAACCGTGGTTCTGGGCAGTAATCTCTACCTTGCCCGTGGTGCGGTCAAGCACGGGCTGGTTAATGCCACGGTGGCCAAAAGGTAGCTTGTAGGTGCCAAAGCCCAGGGCACGGCCCAGCAACTGGTTGCCGAAGCAGATTCCGAAGAAGGGAGTGCCGGTTCGCAGGATGTCCTGGAGCAGTTCAACCTGCTGGTCGGCTGTCGAGGGATCACCTGGGCCGTTGGAGAAAAAGACACCGTCAGGTCTCAAGCCCTTGATTTCTTCAAGTGTTGCGGATGCAGGAAGGACATGAACACGCACACCGCGCTCTGCGAAGCGCTGAGGAGTCATGGCCTTAATCCCAAGGTCAAGAGCAAGCAGAGTGGCCCGCACAGGGCCGTCCCAGCCCCAGTCAGCCGGTTCAACAGTGTAGGCGGCCTCAACGGAGACGCGATCTGCCAGCTTCTGCCCCTTCATGGGCGCGGCTTCTTTGACCTTTTCAAGCAGTTCAGAAACAGGCTGTTCTGCATGGCTACCGGTAAAGATACCGGCCCGCATGGCACCGGCGCTGCGCAGGTGACGGGTCAGAGCGCGGGTGTCGATGCCCTGAATACCCACGATGCCCTGCTCAATCAGTTCTTCATCCAGAGAACGCTCGGAACGCCAGTTGGAAGGGCGACGAGCCGCATCACGAACCGCGTAGCCGGCAACCCAGATACGTCGAGATTCAGCGTCTTGCCTGTTGACACCCGTATTACCGATGTGGGGGGCGGTCTGGATAACGATCTGCCCTGCGTAGGAGGGGTCGGTGAGGGTTTCCTGGTAGCCGGTCATGCCGGTAGAGAAAACCGCCTCGCCCAGAGTATAACCTATAGCTCCGTAGCTTTCACCACGGTAGACGGTGCCGTCTTCAAGGACGAGGACGGCGGTTTGGGGGGTACTGGCTTGCTGAGACAAATTCACACTTCCTCTTGATCTTGGTCGGTTAGGCCGCAGTTAGCGGCTAAGAGTTGAGACAGGCCAATCGGGCAGGGTTGTGGATGCCTGCGGCGCGATAGCCCGGATAGCGGAGAGCAAAGATTGCTTATCGATGGCAAACTGAGTGCGGAAGCCGGTATCGACTGCGTTTCCGTTCAAGGACCAGGACACCATGACCAGGCCGTCCTTTTCAACGAACTTGCCGCTCATACCTGACTCTGTTCTCACGGCAATAATGTCGGTCGCGGGAATCCAGATATCTTCGGCACCATCACGTGCAATAATCAGTGCATCGTCAAAGACAAAGAAAGTTCCTGCTGCCTTGACTCCCAGGGTTTGGGTAGCGATTCTATCGAGCCAGTCCCCCATGATCGTGGTGGCAATGTAAACACCGGGGACGGCCAGGACGGATTCGGCATCGTCATAGTGGGCTGGTACGGGGGGCAACTCCCCCACCTGTACCTGCCGCTTTTGACGACTTTTCCAGCCTGCCCGCATTGCCCAGAAAATAAGGAGGCAGAGGAGGGCCAGAATGAGGGTGGGGATGAGCTTTTCCTGCACGGTCTTCTCTAATCTGTGGTTGGTGCCCAAATTAGGCAGCGGGAACGGGGGAATTGAGTTTGCCATCAAGCACGGTGGGGTGGCCGCTGTAGAAAGTGGCAACAACCATGCCGGGGACTTCGAGACCGCGGTAGGGGTTGTTTTTACCCTTGGTTGCCTGAGCCTGCGGGTCAATCAGGCGGGTCGCTGCGGGGTCAACCAGAACTAGGTTTGCTGGTTCTCCGGCTTCTAGGGGGCGTCCCTGCTGGTTGGCTAGACCAATTTCAGCAGGCTTGGTGCTCATGATTCGGGCGACATCAGCCCACCTGATATACCCGGTGTCGACCAGGGTTTTCTGCACGATGGAGAGAGCCTGTTCAAGCCCGGTCATCCCGTTAGCTGCACATGCCCACTCACAGTCCTTGCTTTCTGCCGGGTGCGGGGCATGGTCAGTACCGATGATGTCAATAATCCCATCGGCAACTGCCTGGCGCAGGGCCAGAACGTCCTCTTCGGTCCGTAAGGGTGGGTTGACCTTATAGACGGGGTCGTAGGTTCTCACCAGCTCATCGGTTAGCAGTAGATGGTGGGGGGTTGCCTCTGCGGTGACGTTAATTCCCCGTTCTTTGGCCCAGCGGATGATTTCTACCGAGCCCTTGGTGGAGAGATGGCAGATATGCAGACGCGAACCAACGTGATCTGCAAGTAGTACATCGCGGGCAATGATAGATTCCTCAGCTACCGCGGGCCAGCCAGCCAAGCCTAGCTCAGCTGATACCTTGCCCTCGTTCATCTGGGCGCCTTGGGTCAGGCGCGGCTCCTGGGCGTGCTGGGCAATGACACCGTTGAAAGTCTTGACGTATTCCAGGGCGCGGCGCATCAAGGCCGGGTCCCATACGCACATGCCATCATCCGAGAAGACGCGTACCTGAGCACGTGAATCTGCCATAGCACCAATTTCTGAGAGCCGCTCTCCTGCCAGGCCTACGGTGACGGCACCGATAGGTTGAACGTGAACCCAACCCGATTCGCGGCCCAGCTCATAGACCTGCTCGACAACACCAGCGGTATCGGCTACAGGCTTAGAGTTAGCCATTGCAAAGACTGAGGTGTAACCACCCAGAGCTGCCGCACGGCTGCCGGTTTCTACGGTTTCTGCGTCCTCTTGGCCGGGTTCACGAAGGTGGGTGTGTAAATCGACCAGGCCGGGCAGAGCGATGAGCCCCTTAGCCTCAATGATTTGAGCTTCAGCGGCTTGAAGGTTCTCCCCCACTTCAGCAATCTTCCCGCCGCGAATGAGAATGTCGGCGGTCTTTTCACCGAGCAGTGATGCTCCCTTGATGAGATAAAGATGAGAGGTCATAGTGTTCTCTTTTCCTTGCGGGGTTAGGAACCCGAGTAGAAGTCAGCGGATGAGCCACCGGTCATGAGTAGATAGAGCACAGCCATACGGACCGATACGCCGTTAGTGACTTGGCGAAGCACCCAGGAGCGGGGTGAATCAGCTGCTTGGGCACAAATCTCTAGACCTCGGTTCATGGGGCCGGGGTGCAGAATTGCGGTTTCATGGCTAGCGCTATCAAGCCTGATAAAGCGTTCAGGGGTAAGCCCCCAGCGGCGGGAATATTCTTGGCTGGAGGGGAAGAAAGCGTCGTTCATACGCTCTTTTTGGATGCGCAACATCATGATGGCATCAAGGCCTGACTCAATCGCATCGTCAAGGTCGTAGTAAACTTCTGCTGGCCAATGTCCGATTTCCACCGGTAGCAGGGTCGGTGGTGCAACAAACTTAACGGTTGCACCTAAGGTGTGAAGTAGCCAGAGGTTGGAGCGGGCTACACGGGAGTGCAGGATATCTCCCACAATGGCGATCCGCATGCCCTCAAGGGTGAGTCCTCGGGTCTCGCACCCCTCAACACGGGCCTTGAACTGCCGGAGAGTCATAGCATCGAGCAGAGCCTGAGTAGGGTGGGCGTGGGTTCCATCACCGGCGTTGAGAACAGGCACATCAATCCAACCGGCTTGGGCTAAACGCTGGGGTGCCCCGGAGGCACTGTGCCGGATAACAACTGCATCAGCCTTGATAGCCGCTAAGGTCTGAGCAGTGTCTTTAAGAGATTCGCCCTTGGAAACAGAAGACCCTTTGGCGGAAAAATTGATGATATCTGCAGAGAGCCGCTTCTCTGCTGCCTCAAATGAGAGGCGGGTGCGGGTGGAGTCCTCGAAGAAAAGATTAACAACGGTTCTGCCTTGAAGGACGGGCAGTTTTTTGACCTCGCGCTGGCCGATTTCACCCATGTAATCGGCGGTGTCGAGAATATCGAGAGCTTCTAGCAGGCTCAGGTCTTGGGTATCCAGTAGGTGTTTCATGCACCAGCCCCCTGTTTGGTTGATGCCTTCTGAATAATCACTACTCGGTCGCTGATAGCGTCTATGCTCTCCAAGAGGACTTTGACGGATTCGCCGGAGCTGGTGGGCAGGTTCTTTCCCACATGGTCAGCCCGGATAGGTAGTTGCCTGTGGCCCCGATCCACGAGAACGGCTAACCGAACTACCGCTGGGCGACCATAATCTTTGAGGGCATCGAGAGCGGACCGAATGGTCCGCCCTGAGTAGAGGACATCGTCGACCAATACTACATTCTTGCCGTCAATCCCGGCAGCCGGTAGGCGCGTTGGCTGTGGGGTTCGCCCGGGCATAGACCTGAGATCATCACGGTACATGGTGATATCGAGTTGGCCGAGCGAAAGGGCTGGATTAAAGCCGGAATCAGTCTGCGCTATCTTAGCGGCGATCCTTTCGGCAAGAGGATATCCTCGGCGTGGAATACCCAGCAGAACCAGATTTTCACTGCCCTTGTTGGCTTCCAAAATTTCGTGTGCAATGCGCGTGAGCGCACGCTCTATGTCGGCTTGCTCCAGAATCACTCTCTGGTGTTCTGGGTCTGAAGATACACCGGTGGTATCCATCATGTGCCGGCCTCCTTCCCCGCCTCACAGGACGGACTTAAAGGTTGCTGTCGCACTTCAATTTACCATGTCAGGTTACCCGGTGGTATGAGGGCCACAAAAATATTACGTACTGGACGCACCTTATCGCTGTGCAGTCCCAAGGCCCGAAGGCAAAATCCCCACCTGCTCAATGAGCGGGTGGGGATAAAAAGTAGGAACTATACCAGAAGGGTCGGCTTAACCTGGCGCAAACGATCCAACAAACCGTTGACAAATTTGGGTGAGTCATCGGTTGAGAGGAGCCTTACCAGGCCGGTGGCCTCTGAGATAGCTACCGCATCGGGAATCTCATCATTGTAGAGAAGCTCCCAGGCACCAAGTTGCAGGGCAACACGGTCAACACTGGGCATGCGGTCCATAGTCCAGTCCTGCGAATAGGTTTCAATGTACTCCCGAATTTCTTCGGCGTGGTCACGGACACCGCGAACCACCTGCTCGGAGTACAGGGAAATCTGTGCTGAGGTATGCATACGTCGACGGGTAAGAACATCAAGGATGTCATCGCCACGCTGGTCAGCTTCAAACAGGACTTCGAGGGCACGAAGTCTAGCTTTGGTTCTTGAATTCACGGTACTTAGTCGTTGACGCGACCCAGGTATTCACCAGTACGGGTGTCAACCTTGACCTTTGTACCGGTCTCAAGGAAGAGAGGAACCTGAATCTCAGCGCCGGTTTCAACGGTTGCAGGCTTGGTGCCACCGGTTGAACGGTCACCCTGCAGGCCGGGCTCGGTGTAGGTAATTTCGAGGACTACAGATGCGGGCAGTTCAATGTACAGAGGTGAACCCTCGTACATGGCAATAGTAGCTGTCTGGTTTTCCAGCATGAACTTAGCGGCATCGCCCACGGTAATCTCAGAAACATTGATCTGATCGTAGGTCTTGAGGTCCATGAAGACATAGTCAGTGCCGTCCTGGTAAAGGTACTGGTAGTCTGAACGGTCAACGGTTGCAGTCTCAACCTTGGCACCTGCGTTGAAAGTCTTATCAACTACCTTGCCGCTGGTGACGTTGCGTAGCTTGGTACGGACGAAGGCACCACCCTTGCCGGGCTTTACGTGCTGGAACTCGATAACGGACCAGAGATTGCCATCAATTTTCAGAACGACACCGTTCTTGATATCTGCGGTAGTAGCCAACAGACTCTCCTCTAATAAATAATTTTTCAATAAGCGTTGCGGGTTAAACCGTAGACCAGTCTACCGCTTCCCCCGGGTGATTGTGCGATTACTTGGTGAGTTTCACACCGTCTGGGCTTCTGCTATAGCGGCTATGCCGCGACCTCTTGGTAGGTCATGAAGAGAATTGAGTCATCGGGAACTTCGTAGATACGGGGCCTAGCCAGCCCTTCAAGCACCACAAACCGCAGAAGACTACCGCGAGCCTTTTTATCTCGGCGCATAGTTTCTAGTAGCTTTGTCCAGCGATCGGCCGGGTAAGTGATCGGCAGATTGAGAGACTGACAGATCGCGCGTGTACGCTCCACCGTTGCCTCGTCCAAGTAGCCGGCAGCCAGTGACAGCTCAGCAGCAAAGACCATGCCAACTGCTACCGCAGCACCGTGACGCCACTGGTAGCGTTCAGCATGTTCAATGGCGTGGCCCAGAGTGTGCCCGTAGTTGAGGAACTCACGGCGGCCACTTTCTTTCAGGTCTTCAGAGACAATCTCGGCCTTGACCCTAATTGACCGCTCAATAAGTTCACGTACCACATGGGACTGAGAATCACGGACCTTGGAGGGGTTCTGCTCAATCAGATCGAGAATAACCGGGTCGGCAATAAAACCACACTTGACGACCTCCGCCATACCGGTCAATAGCTCATGCTCCGGCAAAGTTCGTAAGACACCCAGCTCGCAGAGCACAGCTGCCGGCGGGTGGAAAGCACCCACCAGGTTTTTTCCCTCGGCAGTGTTAATGCCGGTTTTCCCCCCGACGGCAGCATCCACCATGCCCAGTAGAGTTGTTGGGATGTGGATAACGCGTACTCCACGCAACCAGGTGGCTGCAACAAAGCCAGCCAGGTCCGTGACCGCCCCACCACCGACTGCAATCACCGCGTCGCTGCGGGTAAAGTCGTTCTGCCCCAATACCTGCCAGCAGAAAGCCGCAACCTGAATGTGTTTGCCCTCTTCAGCATCGGGAATTTCAGCCGAAAAAGCTTCAAAGCCGGCTCTACGCATCTGATCCATGACAAGCTCACCGGTCGAGCGGAGTGCTCTGGGGTGAATCACCAAAATCCGCCGCGTACGTTGTCCTAGAATCTCGGGGATTTGTCCGAGCAGATCATGGCCAACCAGCACCCGATAGTTTTCGCTCGGCTGTGAACCTGTTACCGGAATGACGGTTGTCTCTCTTGTAGTCATGCTCCACCTTTTCGGGTTGTGATGATGAAGTTCTGTATCTCGGCGGTCATAGCGGTGATACTTCTGCCGCCTCTGGCATCGAGCGTATAACTGGCTAGAGACTCATAGCGTTCCCTCCGCGACTCGAAAATTTCCGACCATTTTTCCACAGGATTAGGTTGCAAGAGGGGCCTGGTCTTGCTGTTTTGGATACGCGGTGCCACAGTTTCTGCATCGACCTTGATATACACCACAGTCTGATTCTTTAGAATCTCAGCGACGGCGTCAGTCATAGGTGCTCCCCCGCCCAGAGAAAAAATAGTGTTTCGTCGGGCAGGGGAAGACAGGACTTCTTCAATGACAGCGGCTTCAATTTTACGGAATTCAGTTTCGCCGTAGTCTCCGAAAATCTGTGAAATCTTTCCGTACTTCTCGACAATCAGATGGTCTGAATCAAGGAACTCGTAACCGTAAAAGCGAGACAAGTGGGTGCCAATATAGGATTTACCAGCAGCCATGGGGCCAATCAAGACAACGGGGCGGGACTTTTCGATATAGGTTTCTTGAACCTCTCGTACCTGGTTAGGAGCCAGAACCTCAGTCATATCGATCGCGTGGGTACGGGACCGGGAGGGCATGGTTACTTGCTCCACCCTGCTACCTTAGATTCCCAAGCCAGCGACTTAGGAATAGCCGTCAGGTAGGCATCCAGGTTGCGCCTGGTCTCGGCAATGTTATCGCCCCCAAACTTCTCGAGAGCGGCATCGGCAAGCACCAGCGCTACCATAGCTTCGGCAACCACGCCTGCGGCGGGAACAGCACACACGTCAGAACGCTGATGGTGCGCCTTTGCTACTTGGCCGGTTGAGGTATCAATAGTCGCCAGAGCCTTGGGCACGGTTGCAATTGGTTTCATAGCCGCACGAACGCGCAAGAGGTCGCCAATGGTCATGCCGCCTTCAATACCGCCGGCCTTGTTAGAAGCACGCTGGACTCCTGCATCACCCGGAAGGATTTCATCGTGCGCCTCAGTGCCAGGCCTGCGGGCAGTTTCAAAACCGTCACCGACTTCAACACCCTTGATAGCCTGAATCCCCATCAGAGCTGCGGCTAGACGTGCATCCAGACGACGGTCCCAGTGCACGTAAGAACCCAGTCCAGGGGGCAAGCCGTAGGCCAGTACCTCAACAACCCCGCCCAGGGTCTCACCATCTTTGTGGGCCTTATCAATACATGCCACCATAGCCTCAGAGGTTGCGGCATCGAAACAGCGAAGCGGATCAGCGTCCAAGGCCTGCACATCGCGCGGGGTGGGGCGAGCAGCATCTGCGGGGGCCTCTACCCCAGCTATCGCTGTAGTGTGACTGACTAGCTCAACATCAAGAGCCTTCAAAATCTGAGAGGCAACTACGCCAAGGGCAACGCGGGTTGCGGTCTCGCGGGCACTAGCGCGTTCAAGCACCGGGCGAGCCTCATCGAAGCCATACTTTTGCATACCGGCAAAATCTGCGTGGCCGGGGCGGGGGCGGGTCAGAGCCGCGTTGCGAGCACGGCCTTCAAGCAGTGCGGGGTCTACCGGGTCAGAAGACATGACATCGACCCACTTAGGCCACTCGGTATTGGCTATCTCAAGCGCTACGGGTCCGCCCTGGGTCTTGCCGTGGCGAACACCGCCCAGGATACGCACAGCATCTTCCTCAAACTTCATTCGTGCGCCACGACCGTAACCGAGCCTGCGACGGGCCAGAGCGTCGCGCACCATCTGGCTGGTCAGCTCAAGACCGGCAGGGACACCTTCGATAATTCCGACCAATGCTTGGCCGTGTGATTCACCGGCTGTTAGCCAACGCAACATCTCTAACCTTCTTTATCATTACCTGTGGGTCTACTGTCTAAGATTTCCAAAAAAGCCCGGTGATAGCAACTCTTGCACCACCATTCGGGCTAACCTACATGCCCAGTGCGCTCGGATCACTGACCTGCTGGGGTAGGTACCCCGTCAGCGGTAGGTCCACAGCCTTTCGCATAGCTTCCAGGACCTGCTGCTCGTAAGGTAGATAATCTTCAAGCGACCGGCCCGTGAAGAGCCTGACCTGGTCCACTGCCTGGTACATGAGCATTTCAAGGCCGCTGGTTACCCTCCCGCCAGATTCTTGGTAAGCCAAGGCTAGCTTGGACGGCCAGGGGTCATAGGACACGTCAAGAAGGTAGCCCGCTCGGTGTGCGCGGGGCCCTGTTTCGACCACCTTGTCGGCTGCCCCCGCAGGTAGCGTACTGATTGTCAGCTCATACTCCTCGAGCCTAGACCAGAACTCAGCAAGCGGGATAAAAGTTAGGTCCATACCCAACCGCTGCGCGGCCTGCTGGGCTCCCTCTGCGCGACGTGGGTCCCGCACAAAGACATCTACCCCGGTAGAGCCCATAAAACGTAGGGCCGCCAATGCTGCGGTTGCGGTACCGCCTCCGCCCAAAACAGCGGCACGGGCAGGTAGACCCAACAAACCTTCCTGTCTCAGGGCATTCACAATTCCAGAGACATCGGTGTTGTGACCAAAAGACCGCCACAGGCCCTCTATCTCTCTCCAGTAAACAGTGTTGACCACCCCTACCGCACGAGCGAATGGGGTCAGTTCATCCAGGTAGGCGATAACAGCGGATTTAAGGGGCATAGTGACCGAAAAACCGCAGGTTGAGCTGTGGGGGCCAAAACACTCGAATACAGAGGCTAGTTGGTCCTCTACTGTATCGAGACACTCATAAACGATCTGCTCCCCCAGAACCCGGTAGGCGGCCTGGTGCAGCGCTGGCGACTTACTGTGCCTAATGGGGTGCCCCAAGACAAAAGCCTTGGGGCACGAGGTCAAGCTGTCACTCATCTACTGGCACTCATCCGGGTGAGCAGAACAGTACTTGTTATAGACTTCTACGTTCTTAAGGTGCTGGCTGTAGGTCTTAGCAAACAGCGTCTCACCGGTGCTCAGGTCCACTGTGACCCAGAAGTAATAGTCATTCTTCTCGGGGTTAGCTGCCGCCTTGATGGCCGCAGCACCCGGTGAACCAATAGGACCGAGAGGCAAACCCTGGTAGTAGAAGGTGTTGTACTTATTACTGGAGTCCTGTTTCTGGGCATCGGAGATGTGATAACTCTTAATGCCCAGCCCGTAGGCTACCGTAGCATCCGACTGCAGGTAACCGTTTGTTTCGCCATCGGGGTTGTTCAGTCGATTTTCAATTGCACCTGCAATCGGCAAGTAGTCCTTTTCGCGGCCCTCAAACTCCAGAATCGAAGCTACCGTGATGACATGGAAGATCCGGTCGTCACCGCTCACCCCGTCCTCTTTAAGCTGGTTCAAGGTGTTGTCAACCATAATCTGTAGGATTTCTTGAGCAGATGCTTCCTTGGGGAAACGGTATTCACCCGGGTACAAGAAACCTTCGATTGTAGGGAACTTAGACGGGATACCAAAGCTGGTGGGTTTTTCAGCCAGGTTCTTAAAATCTTGCTGACTGATACCCGTGCCTTTAGCAAGAGCATCGAGTGTTTCATCCATGCGCCAGGTCCGCGCAATTGCAACATAGTTGGTATTGGCTTCATCAACGCGAAGCAACTCATCGAGAGCGGCAGAACTACTCATTTCCTTTTGCAGGGTGTAGTCCCCTGGCTGGAAGAACTGGTCGGAAGCCTTATCGGAATAGACCTGAAGAAAACGATCGGCGTTAGCAATAACTCCTTGTTCTTCAAGGGAATTAGCGATGCCAATGACCGAGGCACCTTCGGGAATCGTGAAGGTCACTTCAGTACCGTTACCGCTTCCAGCAAAATCTTTACGCTGGAACCATCCCATCTGCGGGCTGATAATCGAGATAACCAGAACAAGCGCAACGGCAAAGACAAGACCGGCTGAAATCACGAAATTACGGCTTCGACGTTTCGCGCGTTCACGCTCATCGCTGCTGAATTCTTCTTGATCAGCAACAACGGCACCACCAAGCAGGCCCTCAAGATCAGTTTGCTGGTTCCGGGTCCGCAGGGTGCGTCGACGCGGAGGGCGGCTAGAACTCGAGTTTTCAGACATTCGGGTTCTCCGTTTCATGGTTGAAGGTGCTTGGGGCAGATAAGGTGGAGGGTTCTGTCAGCTCCACCTGATAACCAGGTAAATGCTGACCCACCTTAAGGGTATCGACCGCATGTTGCAAAATGTTGACTGCGGCCACCTGATCGACCATTGTTTTGAATTCTTTGCTGGAGACACCAGCCTCATGAAGAGAACGGTGTGCGCTTACAGTAGTGAGCCGTTCATCCACCAACCACACAGGTACTTGCTGTGACTCAGCGGCCAGCTCATTCACAAGGGCCTCGGCGTACTCACGAGCCATGACTGTGGAGGAGCTCTCTCCCCCGCTCATCGTTTTAGGTAGTCCCACAAAAACCTCCGTGACTTCATTGACCTCGATGAGTTTACGAAGCACACGTCTGTCTGAGTTCTTCTTCAGATCGCGACGTAGGGTTTTGAGCGGGGTTGCGAGTATGCCATCGGGGTCGCACAGGGCCAAGCCGACGCGGGCATTACCCACATCGACTCCCATGCGGCGGCCTCTTGTGAATGTCACCGGTTTAGGCCCCCAGCTGCGAAATAGCTTGACGGATTGATGCGAATGCCTCATCAATCTTGGTGGCGTCCTGGCCACCGCCCTGGGCAAGGTCGTCCTTGCCACCGCCACCACCACCCAGAACGGAAGTAGCGGTACGAACTAGCGCACCGGCCTTAACACCGGCATCGCGAGCAGCCTGGTTGGTAGCTACAAGGATCACCGGACGGCCGTTGTTTACACCGGCAACAACAACAGTTGCGGCATCTTCGCCCAGACGTGAACGTAGGTCAAGAGCCAGCTCACGAACGGCACCGGCATCGAGCTCACCGGCATTGTGGAGCAGAGTACGAACAGTCCCCACCATCTCGGCGGATTCGGTTAAGCGGCCTGCCTCGGCCTGGAGCTTTTCCTTGCGGAGCTTAGCGAGCTCCTTTTCAGCTTCCTTAAGCTTGGCCAGAGTCTGGGTAATCTTATCGGGCAGATCCGCCGAAGACTGAACCTTGAGCAGACCTGTGAGCTGGTTAACCAGGGTACGCTCGGTTGCAAGGTGATTGAAGGAGTCAAGACCAACCAGCGCCTCAACACGGCGGTTACCCGAGCCTACAGACTGCTCAGTCAGCAGGGTCAGCGAACCAATCTGGGCGGTTGAAGTAACGTGAGTACCCCCGCAGAGCTCGCGGGAGAAGTCCCCGCCCATCTCGACAACACGAACAGTCTCGCCGTACTTCTCACCGAAGAGGCTCATAGCACCCAGCTTCTTAGCTTCATCGAGAGGCATCTGGCGGGTCACAGTTTCAAAGTTATCGCGAATCGCAATGTTAGCGACTTCTTCAACTTCTTGCTTAGCGGCATCAGAAAGCCCCTCGCCCCAGGCGAAGTCAAAGCGCAGGTAGCCTTCCTTGTTGAAAGAGCCCCGCTGGGTTGCCTCTTTGCCCAGAACCTGGTGCAGTGCAGCGTGGATGATATGGGTACCGGAGTGGGCTTTCTCGCCATCCTGGCGGCGCTGAACATCGACCTGAGCCACAACAGCTGAACCGCTCACCGCTTCGCCCTCACGAACCACAGCACGATGGACAGAAAGACCCTTAACGGGCTGTTGAACGTCCGAAACATCAATGACGAACCCGTTACCGGTAATGACACCGGTATCGGCAGCCTGGCCACCGGCCTCAGCGTAGAAGGGGGTCTCGTCAAGGACAACTTCAACCTTCTGGCCAGCAGAAGCGGCAGGAACGCTCACGCCGTCTACCAGTAGAGCGCGCAAGGTAGTCTCGGTGCGGAGCTGATCGTAGCCGGTGAAGACCGAGCCGCGTTCATCAGCGAGCTCACGGAAAACAGAAAGATCGGCCATGCCACCCTTCTTAGCCTTAGCATCGGCCTGTGCACGGTGACGCTGTTCTTCCATCAGGGCACGGAACTCTTTTTCATCAACGGTCAGGCCGGCTTCCGCTGCCATCTCCAGAGTCAGGTCAATGGGGAAACCGTAAGTATCGTGCAGGGCAAAAGCCTCGGCACCGGAAACAAGGTTCTGCCCCGCAGCCTGAGCAGCCTTAACGGCACCTTCCAGACGCTCAGTACCGCTTTCGATGGTTTTCAAGAAGGCACGCTCTTCGGCGTAGGCAATACGAGAGATGCGTTCGAAATCATCAGCGACGTAGGGGTAAGCACCGGCCATTGCATCGCGTGAAGCGGGGAAGAGGACGGGTAGGCAGGGCTCAGTAACGCCCAGCAGACGCATAGCGCGAATAGCGCGGCGCATCAGGCGACGCAAGATGTAGCCGCGACCCTCGTTGGAGGGGGTAACCCCGTCTGCAATCAGCATGAGCGAAGAACGAATATGGTCTGCTACAACACGCATACGCACGTCATCGTCGTAGCCTTCATCCTGGGCGTTCTCTGAACCGTGGTACTTCTTACCTGAGAGCTTTGAAGCGGCATCGAGAACAGGGCGAACCTGGTCAGTCTCGTAGAAGTTTTCTGCACCCTGCAGGAGCATTGCAAGACGCTCAACACCCAAACCGGTGTCAATGTTCTTCTTGGGGAGGTCACCGAGAATCTCGAAGCTGTCCTTGCCGGTGCCTTCACCACGCTGGTACTGCATGAAGACCAGGTTCCAGATTTCGATGTAGCGGTCATCATCGGCCGCGGGCCCACCATCTTTACCGTACTCGGGTCCACGATCGTAGAAAATCTCTGAGTCGGGGCCTGCCGGGCCGGGCTGGCCGGTTGACCAGTAGTTCTCGGCCATACCCATCTTCTGGATACGTTCAGCGGGGAACTTAACATCGTTTACCCAAATGTCGTAAGCTTCATCGTCGCCCTCATAGACAGTAACCCACAGGCGTTCAGGGTCAAGGCCGTAGCCCCCGTCTTCAGGGGACGAAGTCAGCAGCTCGTAGGCCCAGGGGATAACTTCTTTTTTGAAGTAGTCGCCGAAGGAGAAGTTGCCGGCCATCTGGAAGAAGGTACCGTGGCGGGCGGTCTTGCCGACCTCGTCGATATCCAGGGTGCGGATGCATTTCTGGACGCTTACCGCGCGTGAGTAGGGAGCGGCTTCACGGCCCAGAAAGTAAGGGATAAAGGGCACCATGCCAGCAATAGTGAACATGGCACCGGGTTCATGGGATACCAGCGACGCAGACGGTACTACGGTATGCCCGCGCTTTTCGAAAAAGTCGATCCAGCGCTTTGAGATTTCCTGTGAGAGCATCGAGGCTATCTTCCTTCTTGTGTATGTTAAAACTTTTTAGTTCGTTGACTCGAAAAAATCTTTGCCCAGAGCGGCATCGCGGCGGAGCCTATCTTCGGTTTCAAGCTCTGGGAGTGCCTCTGAATCAATAATCTCGCCGCGCTTCCTGTCCTGATCTCCGGTGTGCCAGTTATCCAATGAGCCTGGTCGGGGATCCTGAGCCTGGCGGTCAAAGCGTTCTTTGAGCTCGGCTTCTTTTTCATTCATACCGGCTTTGACTGAGGCCGCAAAGTTAAGCGCCTTGAGCGCCGTGTGCTTAAAGGGTGCGCCGTACTTGGAATCAAAGAACTGGGCCATAGTGCTACCTTCGGAGAGAGCCTTTTGCAAGTGAGCCGACTGCTTAAGTTCTACCTCGCTCCCTGTTGGGGAGGTTGTAGTAGCCCGTGAGGCAAAGTAGCCAGTAGCTACTCCCCCGGCAATCAGAACAAGGTTCTTGAGGAAACTCATGAGAGGTCCTCACCTGCTGATGGGCTATCTGGTGCACGGTGGCGGCCCTGAGGAGCGTTTTCATCGCCCTTGAATGCTTTACGGACGCCGTGGGAGAAAGCAGCGACCTTAATGAGGGGCTGTCCGACCGTTGAGGTGACCAATGATGACAGTGCCGAGACATTGGCTGAGGCATCGGAAACATTGCTGGTAATACCATCGACTTTTTCAATCTGTGCATTGGTACTGGCAACGGTTTTGGTTACTTCCCCAATCAGCGGGGTTGTCTCATCGTTCAGTGAGCGAATGGTGCGTGTTAGTTCGTCAAACACCTTACCGAGCTTAATGATAGGAACAGCAAGCAGGGCAACCAGGATGGCGAATACGCCTGCGGCAATAAGGCCTGCAATGTCGGCTCCACTCACGGATTACCTGCTTTCTGCCGGCTAGGGGCCGGCGTCAAAGAACACGATTTGGTAACAATCTTACTTTACAGAGTAAGACTTGACCTATTTTAGTTACCCTGTTTCGCCGGTCGGGAGCATCACACCTTGTCAGAGGGATAGATCAAGAGCCTATGGGTCTACTCCGGTCTAGTTATTAAATGAGGCCGGCCCGCCTCACCAGCGCCAGATAGCGCCAGGTAAGCGGGCCGGTTCAAGCTAGGCGGTTTAGGCCAGGCGTGAGTAGTATTCAACAACCAGCTGCTCTTCGCAGGTGACGGGAATTTCTTCACGCTTGGGGGCGCGCTCAAGCTTTGCGTGGAGCTTCTCAATCTCAACGTTCAGGTAAGCAGGAGTGTCGGGCAGAACGTCCTGGTGTGCGCCGGTGGCTGCAACCTGGAAAGGTGCCATCTTCTCGCTCTTGGGGTGAACGTGGATGAGCTGGCCGGGCTTGACGCGGAAGGAGGGGCGGTCAACGCGGATGCCATCTACCATGATGTGGCGGTGGACAACGAGCTGACGTGCCTGAGCGATGGTGCGAGCGAAACCTGAGCGCAGGACGAGAGCGTCCAGGCGGGTTTCGAGAATCTCGACCATGTTCTTACCGGTCTGACCTTCGATGCGCTTGGCTTCGAGGTAGGCGCGACGCATCTGAGCTTCACGGATGTTGTACTGTGCGCGAAGACGCTGCTTCTCACGAAGCTGGACAGCGTAGTTTGAGTCAGCCTTCTTGCGGCTACGGCCGTGCTGGCCGGGGCCGTAAGGACGACGCTCGAGGTACTTTTCTGCCTTGGGGGTCAGTGCAATGCCGAGGGCACGGGACTGGCGCACGGTACGGCGGGTACGGTTGTGGTTTGCCACAGCTTTTCCTTTTCATTAGCGGTTGGCGGAACCCTGCGTGGGGCACTCCACCATTGTTCTGGTGGTCTGGCCTCCAAGTACCCGCCCACGGTTTGGGCGGTGGAGAGTGTAGAGCAGCCGCACTCTAATCACTACGAGCTATCCGGTGATCAGTGGCTACCGTATAAGCGGCACCTTACTGCGTTTTGGATAGTCTGCCAGCCAATGTATTAGCCTACCGCTGGCTACGGCAGCTTGTCAGCCCCCTGCGGCAGATGAAGCAGTGCTCTTTGACACAGATAGCTTCCGGGCTTACCGATGGCTATCGGCAGATCTCTATCGGGCAACTCAGTCTCTGGCACTGTTACGGGGTAGCGGTGTCCGTAAGGCTTTGAGCCTTTTGAGCCGGTCGCCCATGGCTTGTTCATTCCCGAAAACAGTTGGCCGGTAGTAGACCGCCCCAAGGAGTGTATCCGGTGAGTATTGCTGGCGGGCTACAGCATTTTTCTGGTCGTGTGGGTAGATATAGCCTTTACCGTGCCCCAGCGCGGCAGCTCCCTGGTAATGGCCATCGCGTAGGTGCAGAGGGACAAGTCCGGCTTTGCCGGAACGGATATCGGCCAGGGCATCGTCAATAGCCCGGTAGACTGCGTTTGATTTGGGAGCTGTGGCAAGATGGATTGTTGCCTGCGCTAGGTTAATACGGGCTTCGGGCAAGCCCACCAGTTGGACTGCCTGGGCAGCATTGACGGCACTGGTTAAGGCGGTGGGGTCGGCCATGCCGATATCTTCGCTGGCGTGGACAATGAGGCGGCGGGCGATAAATCGCGGGTCCTCCCCAGCATCAATCATGCGGGCAAGGTAGTGAAGGGCAGCATCAACATCGGAGCCTCGGATGGACTTGATAAAGGCACTGGTGACGTCATAGTGCTGGTCACCGTTTTTGTCGTAGCGTACCAGCGACTGGTTGAGGGCTTCTTGGGCATGCTCCAGGGTAATAGGCAGGGGTTGATTGACCGAGTAGTTCTGCTCCTCAGCATGGGCTTGCCCAAAAGCAACAGCTGCTGCGGCCTCAAGTGCGGTGAGCGCTCTGCGAGCATCACCGGCGGCTAGCTTCACCAGGTGGTTGGCGGCTTCTTCTTGGAGGGAAACAGCCCCGGCAAAGCCGCGCGGATCAGTCAGGGCGCGACTGAGAAGTTGGGCAATGTCGTGGTCTGTCAGCCCTTGGAGGGTGAGCAGAATAGAGCGGGAAAGAAGCGGTGCGATCACCGAAAATGATGGGTTTTCGGTTGTTGCCGCCACCAGAACTACCCAGCGGTTTTCTACACCGGGTAGCAGCGCATCCTGCTGGGCCTTGCTAAAGCGGTGAATCTCATCCAGGAAGAGTACCGTGGTCAGCCCCCGAAAATCACGGTCTTCGAGCGCCTGCTCCATGACCGAACGGACGTCTTTAACCCCTGCTGTAATAGCCGAAAGCTCAACAAACTTTCGACCAGCGCTACCAGCAATTACGTTAGCAAGTGTTGTTTTGCCTGTCCCGGGTGGTCCCCACAGAATGAGAGAGGACGGGCCAGCGGGGCCACCCTGCTCACCCGCAAGGAGCCGCAGAGGCGAGCCAGGCTTCAATAGGTGTTTCTGGCCCACGACCTCGTCAAGAGTTCGCGGTCGCATACGAACAGCCAGCGGGGCACGTTCACGGGTGCGTTTAACCGACCGGTCATCGCCGTTGTCCTGCGTATCGTCAAGGTAAAAGAGTGATGGATCCATGGTGCTGTCTTAAAGGTGGTCGCTATCGAGAATAAGGGTCACCGGCCCGTCATTGGTCAGCTCGACCTGCATCTGAGCACCGAATGTTCCGGTTTCTACGGTCAGCCCCATATCGCGGAGCGCCTGGACATAGGCATGAAATAGCGGCTGGCTCACAGGGCGTGGGGCGGCCTGCGACCAGGAGGGGCGGCGGCCCTTCTTAGCATCGCCGTAGAGAGTAAATTGGCTGACTGCGAGTACCGGTGCGCCGACATCGAGCACCGATTGTTGGCCCTCCAGCAGGCGCAGATTGGCCGTTTTTTCTGCAAGTTTTTGAACCTGCCCCGGGCCGTCACTGTGCGTTATACCTACAAGGGCTAGCAGGCCAGTCTGACGGATAGCGCCTACTGTCTGCTCCTCGACAGTAACTGATGCGGAGCTCACCCTTTGGAGGACTACGCGCATGGTTTCTCCTTGTAGATTTAGTGGCCCGCACACCTATCTTGTTTTAGCTAACCTGGCCAGAATTACTTGCCCTCAGCTCCCCAATAAAAAATCTATTTATCCCAAAAGCGTTTTTGGGTGAAGAACTGGTTTCTTTAAGGTTAGCTTCGATTTCTTTAATAATTTTAAGCACCCGGTCATTATGGACTTTCCGCCGCTTGATATCTTCCTGTTGGGCTAAGGTGCAACAAGAGCCTGGATAGTTGTCATCAGCTTCCCCTCTCTTTGTCCCTATTATCCATGGTTGGCAATCTTTCGCCAACTATTGGCGGGTTGTTCTGCTCTGAAGGTTCTAATGCTGCTGAGCTTGGTTCTCGGTCCTCAGCATCTAGTTCTCTGTGCTCTGAGGTTAGTTCCTCTTCGTAGGCTTCAAGAACGACCAAGACTCTCCGATGCCTCCTCCAGGCGGCAAGCTTAAGAGCAAAAAGCAGACTACGAGTGCTACAAGGAGAGCACAGACAGCAAGCAGCATGGAACGGTTTATAGGCCTCACCCTAACAGCCAGCAAAATACAGGCCAAACCTAAATCTTTAAAGAGAACCGGCCCTTATACTTATCCAGGTACAAGGGCCGTTCGTGAGTTTTTGGCTAAGACTACTTCTCGTCGTCTTTCTTGGGCTTGAAGTCAACGCCGGCTTCCTTGCGCTGCTGGGCAGTGATGGGAGCGGGAGCCGCAGTCAGGGGGTCGTAGCCGCCACCGGTCTTGGGGAAGGCGATAACGTCGCGGATTGAGTCGGTGCCACCAATCAACTGGAGAACACGGTCCCAGCCAAAAGCGATACCGCCCATAGGGGGTGCCCCAAAGCTGAAAGCCTCGAGTAGGAAGCCAAACTTCTCCTGGGCCTCTTCTTCGGAGATACCCATGACCTTGAAGACACGTTCCTGCACGTCACGCTGGTGGATGCGGATTGAACCACCACCAATTTCGTTGCCGTTGCAGACGATGTCGTAGGCGTAGGCCAGAGCATCACCGGGGTTCTCGTCGAAGGTATCGATGAACTCAGGCTTAGGGGAGGTAAAAGCGTGGTGCACAGCGGTCCATGCTGAGTTGCCCAGGGCAACGTCACCGGAAGCGGTTGCATCCGCTGCTGACTCAAACAGGGGTGCGTCAACAACCCAGACGAAAGACCAGTCGCCGTCCTTAATCAGGCCGGTACGGTGGCCGATTTCTACACGGGCGGCACCCAGCAGGGCGCGGGAAGCCTTGGCTTCACCAGCAGCAAAGAAGATACAGTCACCGGGCTTGGCACCGGTAGCTTCGGCCAGGCCTGCACGCTCAGCCTCGGTGATGTTCTTGGCAACGGGGCCGGTCAGTTCGCCGTCTTCCTGAATCAGGACGTAGGCCAGGCCCTTGGCGCCGCGCTGCTTAGCCCATTCCTGCCAGGCATCGAGGGTACGGCGTGCCTGGGAGGCGCCACCAGGCATGACAACAGCACCAACATAGGGTGCCTTGAAGACGCGGAAAGTGGTGTCCTTGAAGTAGTCGGTCAGTTCGGTCAGTTCAAGGCCAAAACGCAGGTCGGGCTTATCTGAACCGTACTTCTCCATAGCGTCTTTGTAGGTGATGCGCTCGATAGGGCGGGGCACCTTAACGTCAATTAGGTTCCAGACAGCTTCTACGATGCGCTCACCCAGGTCGATGATGTCTTCCTGGTCAACGAAGGAGGCCTCGATATCCAGCTGAGTGAACTCGGGCTGGCGGTCAGCACGGAAGTCTTCGTCGCGGTAGCAACGAGCAAGCTGGTAGTACTTCTCGATACCACCGACCTGTAGGAGCTGTTTGAAGAGCTGGGGTGACTGGGGCAGGGCATACCAGGAGCCGGGTGCAAGGCGAGCAGGAACCAGGAAATCGCGGGCACCTTCGGGGGTTGAACGGGTCAGGGTGGGGGTCTCGACCTCGGTGAACTTCTGCTCCTGCAAAACTTCGCGAGCGGCACGGTTAGCCTCAGAGCGCAGCCGCATCAGGCGGGCAGGCTCGGGGCGGCGCAGGTCAAGGTAGCGGTACTTGAGGCGGGCTTCTTCACCGACCTCAACATGCTCATCAATCTGGAAAGGCAAAGGCGCTGAGGTGTTCAGAACCTTGGTTTCCTTGACCATGACCTCGATTTCACCGCTGGTCAGGTTGGGGTTCTCGTTGCCCTCGGGGCGGCGGGTAACCTCTCCCATAACCTGCAGGACGTATTCGTTGCGCAGGTGTTCAAAGTCAGCTTCGTTGTGGAAGACCACCTGGGTAAGGCCCTCGCGGTCGCGCAGGTCAACGAAAGCTACCCCGCCGTGGTCGCGGCGGCGGGCCACCCAACCTGTGAGGGTAACGGTTTCTCCGATGTTCTTAGCGGTCAGTTCGCCAAGGGTGTGAGTGCGTAGCACTGATTTCCTTTCGATGGGGCACGGTAAGGCCGGTTTGAAACCGATTTTACCGTTTTTTGGTGCGGTGGGCACCGGTAGCTTGATGTGACTTAGGGGTGCTCCCCTGGTTAAGGGGAGCCGGTGGCAGAGACAGCCGACCCGGGTTTTACTCTTGGCCTGAGGGCAGAATGCGCACCCGCAGATCCTCTTGGGAGGGAGTCCACAGAGCGGGATCAGCGGTTACCTGCTCACCGGAGCGGATGTCTTTGACCTCGTGCTTGAGCTGGCCGTTCTCACCCTGTGAGGTGAACCAAACAAAGGGGATTCCCCGCTTTTGAGCGTATTTGATCTGCTTACCGAATTTGGCGGCGGTAGCTGAAACCTCGCAGGCAATTCCGCGTCCGCGGAGAGCATCTGCAAGGTCCTGGGCATCTGACCACATCTGATCGTTGGTCAGGGCAATAAGCACAGCCGAAGGTACCTTGCGGCTAGGGGCAGCGAACCCCTGTGAAAGAATGCGGGCAACCAGGCGGGTTACACCGATTGACAGGCCCACACCGGGGTAGGTCTTCTTACCGTTTGAAGCTAAGGACTCGTAGCGCCCGCCGGAGCAGATGGATCCGAGCTGTTCGTGGCCTACCAGCACGGTTTCGTAGACGGTACCGGTGTAGTAGTCCAAACCGCGCGCAATAGAGAGGTCAGCGACAACACGACCGGGGGCACGCTTTGCCGCTTCGCCAATGACCTCTGTGAGCTCAGCAAGGCCTTCCTCCATGAGAGGATCGGTTACACCCAGAGCACGGACCTGCTCCACAAAGCCGGTATCTTCGGCGCGGATAGAGGCCAGAGCGAGGGCGGCCTGGGCCTGCTCATGGCTAGCTCCCAACTCGTCTTTCAGGAGCTGGGCAACAGCCTCGGCACCAATCTTTTCGAGCTTGTCGATATTGCGCAGAACACCAGCTGTATCGGTCAGGCCGATTCCACGGTAGAACCCCTCGGAGAGCTTACGGTTGTTGACCCGTAGTTTGAACTCTGGGATAGGGAGCTTAGAAAGCGCATCAACAATGACGAGAGCCAGCTCAACGTCATAGCGGAAAGGTAGAGCACCATCGCCCACAACGTCGACGTCGGCTTGAGTGAACTCACGCGCGCGGCCCTCCTGGGGGCGCTCACCACGCCAGACTTTCTGAATCTGGTAGCGCATAAAGGGGAAGTTCAGGTAACCAGCGTTCTCCACCACGTAGCGAGCAAAGGGAACGGTCAGGTCGAAGTGTAGGGCAAGCTTTTCTTTTGTGCCGGAGCGGGTCTGGTCCTCATCGTCTAAGAGACGTGAAACGGCATAGACCTCCTTATCGATATCTCCCTTGCGCAGGAGCTGTTCGATAGTCTCTACAGAGCGGGTCTCAATCGACGAAAAACCGTGAAGCTCAAAAGTCTCGCGTAGGGTATCGAGAACATAGTTCTCTACTAGACGTTCCTCGGGTAGGTGCTCCGGGAATCCAGAAAGTGATTGTTTGCGAGCCATGCGCTCCCCTCATATCGGTACATTAGTTCTTTAGGTGCTCATAAAAGCACAATCCATTCCATAATAACTGCCGCTACCGCCGGACAGCTAATCACAGAGTGGATCACCGCTAGCTCGTGCCTAATGGTGATCAGAAGCAAGGTCAGGGGTCAGGCATCACCACAAACCCGCTTAAACACGCTATGCTTGTCTATGCACCAGCTGTGCCCGATAGATTATTGTCTTTGGCAGGTTTACCTGCGCGACAACCGGCCCTATCGATTCGCCCCGGCTTTGGTGCGCTTTTCATTACCTGACGGGCGCTGAGCCCACACTATTGACGCGAAAAGAGTTATAGCGGTGACTACACAATCCGACGACACTAACCTCCCTGTTGACCTTGAAAAGGCCCGCCAGTTTGGCCGCGTAGATGAAGACGGTCACGTTTTCGTCATCGTAGATGGCGAAGAATTTGCTGTTGGCCAGGTACCCGGCGCTTCAGCCGACGAGGCACTCGCCTACTTTGCTCGCAAATTTGAAAACTTTGAAGCACAGGTTGCTCTGCTTGAAGACCGCGTTGAGCGCAAAGCTAAGGCCGCTGATTTGCAGAAGGCTGCTGCCCACCTGGGCCAGCAGGTTGCTGCCCGCAACATGGTAGGTGACTACGCCGCCCTGCAGGAACGCCTTGTCCTTCTCGTTGGCAGAATTAATGAGCGCGAAGAAGCCGAAAAAGTAGAAGCCGCTGAAGCCCGCGAAGCCGCTCTAGCTGCCCGTGAAGCTATCGTGTCAGAAGCCGAAGCTATCGCTGACCAGGACGATTCCAAGATTCACTGGAAGAACTCCCACGCCCGTATGAACGAGTTGTTCGATGCCTGGAAGCAGACCCAGCGTGAACACCACCTGGCAAAAAGCGTTGAAGATGAGCTGTGGAAGCGTTTCCGCGCCGCCCGCACCACCTTTGACCGTCGCCGCCGCGCCCACTTCTCCCAGCTCGATGAGGTCAATGCCAAGGCCAAGCGGGTTAAGGAAGCTCTCATCGCTCAAGCTGAGGCACTTTCAACCTCCACCGACTGGGCCGCTACTGCTGCTAAGTACCGTGACCTCATGGACCAGTGGAAGGCAGCTCCCCGCGGTACCCGCAAGGAAGATGATGCTCTCTGGGCCCGTTTCCGTGCGGCTCAGGATATCTTCTTCGATGCACGCACAGCGGTTAACGCTGAGCTTGATAAGGAGTTTGAAGCTAACCTGCAGGCCAAGGAAGCATTGCTGGAAGAGGCAGGCACCATTCTTCCTGTCACCGACCTGCCTTCTGCCAAGAAAGCCCTCCAAGGAATTCTTGACCGCTGGGAGCAGATTGGCCGTGTCCCCCGCAACTCGGTTCGCCGTGTTGAGCAGGAACTGCGTAAGATCCAGGACGAAATTCACCGTGCTGAGAACGCTAAGTGGCAGAAGACTGACCCCGAGAAGCAGGCCCGTGCCAACTCCATGCTGACCCAGCTCGAAGATACCATTGCCGGCCTTGAAGCCGACCTGGCCAAGGCTGAAGCAACCGGTAACACCCAGAATATTAAAAAGGCGCAGGCCGCTTTGGATGCTCGCAAGCAGTGGCTAGAAACTCTGAGGGCTTCATCTGCTGAGTTCGGTGCCTAAAAAGCGCATAGGTTGTTTTACCTTGCATCATGTGACGTGAGGTCCCCGTCTACCCACCTGTAGACGGGGACTTTTCTGTGGATTTTGCCTGTTTTATCCACATAATTATGTAGACCCCTGTTGGGGCCAGCTCCCAGCTGATAAAACTGTGCCATGACACATCGGCTCAACATTCTTGATGAACTGCCCCTCCCAGTGGCTCCGGGTAAGAACCGCCCCCAATCGGCGATTGACTGTTTAGCGCACAGTGCTGAGTTTTTACCCACACGGGGCTCTAGCCCTGGCCTACCCAGCACAAAGATCTCGGTGGACGAGAGCGGCTACCTGATTACTGCCGGAAGACTCGGGCTAAGTACACCGGAATGGCAGAAATATCGGCAAGAACAAGGCCTCATCAACCTGCATCATGATATCTGGGTTAGCCCTGACCAACCGGTCACTCGGGCGCTCCGGGCTGAAAGCCTGGCCGCCGTGGCACCAGCAGACTACCTGTACCGAATCCGTTTTTCACGGTTAAGTGCGGCCTGGGTGCTAGGGTACACACCCCAGTTTCCGTCAGGGCGCATAGACATCGACTACAGCAGAGATAACCGGTGCAATCTGCCCCGGGCCTACCGAGCCCGTTTTGCTGCCCACCAGACCACCGTCATCCCCTATGACTGCATAACGATCGGGCCTATCCGTGTTACTAGCCCACTGCGCACAGCGGTAGACCTGGTCAGCTACCACGACCAAGTAGAGCACCTGGACGCGGTAAGGGCTATTCTTCGGGACCCGCAGAACACCGTAAGCCCTCAGCTTTTCCTTAAGGCCTTGGCCGACAAGCCAAACCTGCGCCGCAGTAGCTATCTAAGAGCCCAACACCTGGCCCAGCAGTGCCTCAAGGGAGGTACAAGCAGGCAGGATGAGCCTAATCGCTCTTACCCCCGAGTAGCAGGCAAGTCCAGCTGGCAAACCTAGAGCAGGCAGCCCCCATGCAGGAACCCTAGTTTCCCTCTTGAACGGGGCGGGAGCCGGTAAGACGATAGGCCCTGAAAATGCCGTGAACATTACGAATCTGGTTAAGCAGATGCTCAAGCATAAAACGATCAGCCAGTTCCACCGTGTAGCGGTTAACCACAAAGCGGTCGTCACTGGTGTGAACCTTGGCGTCTACAATGTTGCACCCGGCCTCGGAGATAACTCGGATAGTGTCAGACAGTAGAGCCTTACGGTCAATACCCTCAACCTGAATAGATACGCGGTACACCGAGTTACCATTAGCCGCCCACTCAACCGCCGTTTGTCGGGGATCATCCTGCTGGCTCAGGACATTCGGGCAGTCTACCCGGTGAACAGAAATACCGTGGAGTCGGGTCACGATACCGATGATTTCATCGGGCGGAACCGGTGTGCAACAGCGGGCAATTTTGGTCAAAATGCCCTCAGCACCCGGTACCACTACACCATTGTCGTCACCAACCGATCTACGTTCAGTGACCAGTGAAGTATCAAAGCTGCCCGGCTCAACCGCCTGGTGGGTTTCCTCTTCACCGTAGTAGAGGCCAACCAGCGAGGTAATAACAGCCTGGGTTTCGACTTCTCCCTCGCCCACTGAGTGGTAGAGGGTTGCAAGGTCATGCTTGTGTAGGTCCTGGGCTACCTGCAGCATCAGCTCCGGGGTCATCATCTTCGTCAGCGGTAGCTCATGCTGACGCATGGCGCGGATAAGGCGCTCCCGGCCCCGGTTCACCGCCTCCAGACGGCGGCCCTTAGCGTAGTGCTGGCGGATTTTGGTGCGGGCCTTGCTGGTACGGACGAACTTGAGCCAGTCTTCACTGGGCTGGTGATTCTCGTCCTTGGTGGTCATAATTTCCACCGATGATGCCGTCTCAAGCTGGGTGTGCAAGGGTACCAGCTTACCGTTGACCTTAGCGCCAATGGTACGGTCGCCCACCTCAGTGTGGATGGCATAGGCAAAATCAACGGGGGTGGAACCTGAGGGTAAGCTAATTGGCTTGCCCTTCGGAGTCAGAACAACAATCTCGTCGGTTTCCAGAGTCTCGGCTAGCTGTTCATAGAACTGTGCAGATTCCGGGTTGGAGCTAGAGATCTCGGAGATGCTTTGAAGAATACCGATGCTGAAAGCCGCGGTGTTGCTCCCGGCTTCCTTGGGGTGGGACTGTGCGTCAATCATCTCACCGCGTGATGCGGCCTTATAACGCCAGTGAGCCGCTACACCGTACTCGGCCTCCTCGTGCATCTTAAAGGTACGGATCTGGATTTCAAGAGGCAGATCACCAGGACCGTTTACCGTCATATGCAGAGACTGGTAGTGGTTGTGCTTGGGCTGCTTAATGTAATCCTTGAAACGGCCCGGCACAGCTGTCCACAGCGACATAACGTGCCCCAGCGCCGTGTAGCACTCGTCCACAGACTCAACCATCACGCGAACGGCCAAGATATCGTTAATCTCGTCGAAGCTCTTGCCCTTGGTCTTCATCTTCTGATGAATGGAGTAGTAGTGCTTGGGCCGGCCTGTGACGGTAGCCTCAATGCCAACCTGCTTGAGCCGGTCTTCGATAGTGATACGGGCTTGGACCAGATATTTTTCGAGCTTGGGGGTTCGCTCCCCCACCATACGAACAATTTCGCTGTAAATATCCGGGCTCATGGCCGCAAAAGACAGGTCTTCGAGCTCCCATTTGATGGTGTTCAGGCCGAGCCGGTGGGCCAAGGGGGCGTAGATTTGCAATGTCTCTTCAGCTTTTTTGGCGGCTGATGCGCTAGAGACAAAGCGCCAGGTTCTGGCGTTGTGCAGCCGGTCTGCCAGCTTGATGAGCAGGACGCGAATATCCTTGCTCATGGAAAGCACCAATTTGCGGATTGTTTCAATCGGGGCGTTCTCACCGTAGGAAACCTTATCGAGTTTCGTGACACCGTCAACCAGGTAGGCTACCTCTTCGCCAAAGTCCTCTGTCAGTTGTTGGTGCGTATATTCGGTGTCCTCAACAGTATCGTGTAGCAAGCCTGCTACGAGTACCGGCCCGGTTGCACCGATCTCAGCCAGAATGGTGGTGACGGCAACGGGGTGAGTGATATAGGGATCGCCGCTCTTACGTTTCTGCCCGCGATGGTAATGGTTAGCGACCTGAAAAGCCCGTTGGAGTACCTCAAGGTCCTCCTCCGGGTGATTTTTCTTAACGGTACGAATTACAGGTGCAAGCACCGGCGAGAAACGCGGGGCATTCTCGGGGCCGTGAACTCTATCGCTCCCAAAGACAAGACGGGTGGGAACGCGACCCGAGGCAGACATCACACGATGGGAGCCGCGAACAGGTTTCTTAGCGTGCCCTGCGGGTACCTTTTGGCTACCTTCTTCAGACCGGCTCATATGGAACACTCCCCTTAAAACTTTATTCTGCGTGTGTGGGTCTATTTTAGTTGAAAAGCTGGGCCTAATGTGGTCAAGGACGCTCATGTTCCGCAGGTAGGTAGTCGGTCAAACTATTTTATCTGTTAAGACAGTGGGGTCGGGTAGAAATACATCTACCCGACCCCTAGCCAAGTTTACTGCTCTGCCCCCTGAGCTACTTGAGATTAATGTGCTGAACAGAGATCAGTACAGGGTCCACTTCTTCTGCAGCCTGGGCATTCTCCTCTTGCTGCGTAATCTCACCAGCGCCTACCTTGGCAACCAAGGCATCGTGCTCCTTGACTGACTTCTCGCGCAACCGCAGAGCGGCGTAGGCTGGGGCTGCCACAAAGAGCGTTCCGGCGGTACCGACGATAATGCCGATAAAGAGTGCCAAGGACAAATCCTTCAGGGTACCAGCGCCTAGAAGGAGCGCACCGATAAAGAGAATCGAGCCCACCGGCAGGATACCCACGATGGAGGTATTGATAGAACGAACCAGAGTTTGGTTGACAGCAAGGTTGAGCTGCTCGCCAAAGGTTGTGTCCTGGCCTTGATCAAGGTTAGCGGTATTCTCACGAATCTTGTCGAAAACCACTACCGTGTCATACAGCGAGTAGCTCAAAACGGTCAAGAAGCCAATGATTGCACTCGGAGTGATCTCGAACCCAATCAAAGCGTAGAGGCCAACAGAGGTAATGATGGTGAAGAGCAAACCCGCAATAGCCGATAGGGACATCTTCCAAGTACGGAAATAGAGAGCCATACCTACCATGACCAGTCCAATGAACCATGCCAGACCCACAAGGGCCTGCCTGGTAACGCCCTCACCCCAGGTGGGGCCCACAAACGATGAGGTCACCTTGTCACTACCTACACCGTAGGCTTTTTGCAGAGCCTGGCCAACTGCTAAAGTTTCGTCGTCAGTGAGCTCACCCATCTGAGCGCGAATAGTGCCATCGGCAATGTTGGTAACGCGCACATCACTAGCTTCGGGGGCGGCCTGGGCGATAGCCTGCTCACCTACAGCAATATCGGTGTTCTGGGTTTGGGAGACAGTAAATTCAGAACCGCCCCGGAACTCGATACCCAGGTTAAAACCGCCACGGATAAACGGGACGAGAGCGGCCGCTACAGTCATCAAAAGAGCTATGGTCAGTAAGCGCTTACGCAGAGCTACGAAGCCGAACGACCGGCGCCCTGAGTGAAGATCATTGCCAAACTGAGCCAGTACATTAGCCACGATTGGCCTCCTCGTTCTTGGGTGACTCTGCTTCTTCCGAAGTGTTTTCCTGTTCCTGCTTTTCAGCGGCCAAGCGTTCGAGTCGCTTGCGCTCAGCTAGGCTGAGACGTTCTCGGTTTTCCTGGACGGTACGGACGCGTCCGGCACCACGGTAAAGCGGAGTTGAGCCCAGAGCCACAGGGTCCATGCCCGAGAAACGCCCGCCCCTAGCAAAGTAGTCCTTACGCCCCAGCAGAACCATCACCGGGTGGATAAAGAGGAAAGTGATGATCAGGTCCGAAACGGCGGTAAGACCGAGGGTAAAGGCAAAGCCTCGCACGTTACCCACTGACGCGAAGTAGAGAACCACAGCGGCAAGGAGGTTGACCGCCTTAGAAGCCATAATCGTCCGTTTCGCCCTGTGCCAGCCATGATCAATGGCCGCTGGGATCGTTCGACCCGTCCGAATCTCATCGCGGATACGCTCAAAGTAAACGATGAAAGAGTCAGCCATCAGGCCAATAGATACGATCAGACCGGCTACACCTGCCAAGGAGAGGCGGTAATTCATCACGTAACCCAGCAGAACGATAACACCGTAGGACAGTAAACCCGCCACCAAGATTGAGGTGATATTGACTAGGCCAACCAGACGGTACTGGAAAAGCGAATAGACAAAAACCAAGAGCAGGCCGATCAGGCCGGCGATCAGACCCATCTTGAGTTGTTCAGCACCCAGGGTAGCCGAAATCTGCTGCTCCGACTGAATGGTGAAGCTGATGGGCAGCGCCCCATATTTAAGCTGTTCAGCAAGGTTCTTTGCAGTTTCCTCAGTGAAGTTGCCGGTAATCTGCGGCTTACCATCAGAGATCACGGCCTGGGTTACAGGTGAGGACAGAACCTGCCCGTCAAGCATAATTGCGAACCGTGCCCGTGCATCAGAAGGGTTGGCACCACGAATAGCATTCAGGCGGGTGGTGACGTTCTTAAAAGTTTCGGTAGCAGCGGGGTCAAAGACAATGTTTACCCCCCATTGACCGGTCGAGATTCCGGTGGAGTTTGTGACCGGCGAATAGCTAGCGGTCTCAATATCGGTACCGTTAATTTCGATGGGACCCAGAATATATTTCTCTGTCCCATCGGTAGAACAGGCAACAATAGCCGCCCGGGGATCCTGAGTGGAAGTATCAACATGAGCCGGAAGGGTGCAGTCCAAAGCCTCATACTGCCGCCAAAGTTCAGAAGTTACCCAATTAGTATCCGAACCATCAGCAGGTTCAGCCGTGGGCTTGGGCAGGGCATCTTCTGCAAGAGCCTTATCAGCGGCAACAGCTTCCGCTGGTCCTGCGCTGATGACCGCACGGAAGCTCATCTGGGCTGATGTCTGTATCAGGTTGCGTGTCTCCGGGCTCAGGGTTCCGGGAACGGATACCACAACATTCTGCCCTGACTGGGTGGTAATCTCGGCTTCAGCAACACCTGAACCATCCACACGCTGGCGGATAATCTCAACGGCCTGATCAAGCTGTTCCGCCGTAATGGTACCGCCCTCAGCGTCATTAACCTGGGGTGCCAAAATAAGCTGGGTGCCGCCGGACAGATCAAGTGCAAGTTTAGGTAACCAGCTACCGCCCGATGATGTGGTGCTGAAAATACCACCGGCAACGATAAGCAAGACAAGCGCCATGGAAGCAAGTGCTCCCCTAGCCTTGGCTACGGTGGCTGTCTTAGCCATGAATGCCTCTTCTTTTCTACAAAATGGTGACTGAAAGGTGAAAAGGCGCACCACCGTGGACAGATGGCGCACCTTTGAAGTGTGATTAGTTAGTTGGCCGGGTCATCGGCAACCTGACCCTCAAGTGTGGGTTTGGTTTGCGCTGCTGATTTCTCGGCGGGCTTGTTGCTCTCCTCAATGGTCGTTACAGTCATCAGGTGAACTTTAACGACGGTGCCGGGAGCGATTTCCAGGTAAGCAACGTTTTGCTCACGATCCAGGGAATCAAGGGTGCCAAAAAGACCGAAATTGGTCATTACCTTAGTGCCGGGAACCATGGTTTCCTGCCGCTCTTTAAGCTGTTGCTGAGCCTTTTTAGCTCGGCGGGCCGGAAGCACGATAAGAATAATCATCATCAGGCCAAGGAGCAGGAACATAAACAGGGGTGAACCGCTTTCCACTGGTGTCCTCTTATCTTTGGGATAGGGTCAAGAAACTAAATTCCTATTCTATGCCAGAAAGCTGAGTTAGGACCCAACGACAGGGCCAGCACTCCCTATTTTCGTCACTAGGGAAGTTCAGGAGGCTCCAGGCCCAGGTGTTCCCAAGCAAGCGGTAGTGCCACACGCCCCCTGGGGGTCCGACCTATGAGGCCTTCTCGCACAAGATAGGGTTCAGCAACGGTTTCCACGGTTTCGGTTTCTTCACCTACTGCAATTGCCAGGGTGGAAAGCCCCACCGGGCCACCACCGAATTTGGTTATCAGCGCTGTCAGAACAGCCCGATCGAGCCGGTCAAGGCCACGCTCATCGACCTCATACATATTGAGGGCGGTAGCTGCTGCGGCAGCGTCTATGCGGTGGATGCCGTGAACCAGAGCCCAGTCCCGCACTCGACGCAAGAGACGGTTAGCGATACGGGGTGTACCGCGTGAACGGCCAGCAATTTCGGCAAAGCCCTCGGAAGAAATATTGAGTTCCATGAGCCCTGCTGACCGTCGGATAACGCTTTCCAGCTCAGCAACAGAGTAGAACTCAAGGTGACCGGTGAACCCAAAACGGTCACGGAGCGGACCGGGTAGTAGACCAGCGCGCGTGGTAGCCCCCACCAGGGTAAAGGGCGGCAACTCAAGCGGGATAGAGGTAGCGCCAGCGCCCTTGCCCACCACAATATCGACCCTAAAATCTTCCATAGCCATATAGAGCATTTCCTCAGCGGGCCTACTCATACGGTGAATTTCATCCAAGAAGAGAACTTCACCGGGAGTCAGGGACGAAAGAATAGCAGCCAGATCACCCGAATGTTGTATAGCCGGGCCGCTGGTAATTCTGAGCGGGGCATCCATCTCGGCTGCAATAATCATAGCCAGTGTTGTCTTACCCAAACCGGGAGGGCCAGAGAGCAAGACATGGTCTGCTGAGCGGCCACGCAATTTTGAGGCTTCCAGAACGAGCGAAAGCTGTTGACGCACCCGGTGCTGACCCACAAAATCATCAAGTGATTTGGGGCGCAGGGCGGCCTCAATCATCTTCTCTTCTGGTTCTTCGTCCATAGAGACCAGGCGGCCTCCGGGGGCAGGCCCGTCTGCGTTGGGAAATTGACTCATGCTTTTTCTGGCTTCTTAAATTCGAGGGGAAGGCAACAAGAAATTCTAGCGGCCGGTTGTGCTCTGGTTGCCCAGGGAAGCAAGCACGGAGCGGAGGGCTTGGGCAAGGCCCATAGTCTCGGCCTTGGGGTTATGTTCGATAAAGGACTCGATAGCAGCTGCGGCATCCTTTTCATTCCAGCCCAGGCTGGTCAGGGCATCTTGTACCTGGGGTTTCCAGCTAACGCCCTGGTTGATGGGTAGCTGATCGCTGGCGCCATCGGCGAGGATTAGCTTACCTGCCAGCTCTAGCACAACACGTCGCGCCCCCTTGGGGCCGATACCGGGCACCCTGGTAAAGGCCTTATCGTCACCGGTAGCAACAGCCCGTTCAACCTCGGCAGGAGTGTGTACACCCAACACGGCCAAGGCAATACGGGGGCCAATACCCGAAACCGAGAGCATCATGTCAAAGACCTCACGCTCAGCGGCCTCAGCAAAACCGTAGAGAGTCATAGAATCTTCGCGCACAATCATGGTGGTAAGCACGGTAGCCTGCTCCCCCAGCCGTAGATGGGAGGCAGTTCGGGCGGTTAAGTGCACAAGCATGCCAAAGCCATTGACATCAATAACGGCAGTATCGAGGCCCAGGTGGGTTACCGTACCGGTGAGAGAGCTAATCATAGAAACAGTCTATTCGAATATATGTACTAAAACAAGGTGGGTTTATGAGCGCCGAGCACGCGACTCAGCTTCTAACCATGCCTTTTGGGCAGGCGTTAGCTGCCCAGAAAGCCGGGATGCAGCAGGCTGGGATCCCTGGTGGGTTTGGGTTTTGGCGGCCATATTAATGCCCGAACCAATGCTACCCCCACGCCAGCCGTGACAAATCGCGAGGGCTAGAGCATCGGCGGCATCGGCAGGTTTGGGCATGGTGTCAAGGCCCAAAATTCTTGTGACCATTCTGCCCACAGAGGCCTTGTCGGCCCGACCTGAACCTGTCACAGCGGCCTTAACCTCGGAGGGCGTATGGAAATGCACCGGTACCCCGCGCGCCGCAGCCGCCACTATCACCACACCAGAGGCATGAGCGGTACCGATAACGGTATTCACTTGCTCCTGCGCAAACACACGTTCAATGGCCAGAGCGTCGGGCTGGTAGGTATCGAGCCATTCTTCCGCTGCCCGAAAAATCTTAAGAATGCGCTGGTCAAGACTTTCGGCCGCGGCCGTTCCGGACACCCCCACCTTGACAAAGTGAGCCTGCCGGTTGGCCGTCATATCAATCAGGCCAAAACCGCACCGGGTCAAGCCCGGATCCACACCTAAAATACGGGCAGCGCCCGGAACCCGCTGCACAGCGGTTTCCGGGCGCCGGGTTGAGGTGCTGGCAGGTACAAGCCTGCCGATTGGTACACCCTTGACCATTGCTAGGTTTTACTCAGCTTCCAGCTCGGCCATAACAGCCTCGTTGATATCGGCGTTGGAGTAGACGTTCTGAACGTCATCAAGTTCTTCAACGGCATCGGCCAGCTTAAGGAACTTCTTGGCGCCCTCGGCGTCCAGATCCACATTCATGGTGGGGCGGAAGACGGGGTCATCATTGTTGTATTCCAGCTCAGCATCAACCAGAGCCTTACGGATAGCAGGCAGGTCAGTTGCCTCGGAGACAACGGTGAAAACGTCGCCCTCGTCGATAACTTCCTCAGCACCGGCATCGAGAACAGCCATCAGCACGTCGTCCTCGGTCAGGCCGTCAGTCTTGGCGACTTCAACAACGCCCTTGCGCTCAAAGAGGAAGGCTACAGAGCCGGAGTCTGCCATGGTGCCTCCGTTGCGGGTAACAGCTGTACGAACTTCTGCCGCGGCGCGGTTGCGGTTATCGGTCAGACACTCAATGTAGAGAGCGGTGCCCTGGGGGCCGCGAGCCTCGTACATGATTTCGGTGTAGTCAATGGCTTCACCGGTCAGGCCGGCACCGCGCTTGATTGCGCGCTCGACGTTATCGTTGGGAACAGAGTTCTTCTTAGCCTTTGAAACAGCCAGATCAAGGGCGGGGTTACCGGCCGGGTCGGGGCCACCCATGCGCGCAGCAACTTCAATTGCCTTGATGTACTTGGCAAAGGCCTTGGCGCGCTTGGCGTCAATAGCGGCTTTCTTGTGCTTGGTTGTGGCCCATTTGGAATGACCTGACATGATTCTCCTTGTGCTTTTGAAGTTCCCGGCTATGCGGGCACCTTTTGACGCGTTCTATTCTAGCGATTTCGGCTCTGCTTCGCAGAACCCTCAGCATGGGCCCTGTCTTCGGGTCCCGGTTTAGCCCCCGAGCCCTTAACGAGGGCGAGCAATCGCGGAGGCTCGAGCCTGCTCAATCAGGCTGTCGTCAATGTCTACCGGTACGAATTCACCGTATTTTTTGAGCGCGGCCTGCTTGATTAAGAAATCCGAGATAGCGGGGTTCTTAGGCAGGAGGGAGCCGTGCAGATAGGTTCCCACTACCTTATGGACACGAGCGCCCTCCCCTGTATCGGACTTGTTGTTGCCGTCTCCCTTGGTAACGGTAGCCAGTGGTTTGGTATCACCGTTCAGGTAGGTCAGACCCGAGTGATTCTCAAAGCCAACAAGGGTTCCGAACTCAGCTGATTCCTCGACAATATTTCCGATCAGGCGTTCCTCACTGCCCACGGTGTGAGCATCGAAGACACCGATACCCTGTAGCCTCTGACCGCTGACAGTTTTAAAGTCTTGACCGAAAAGCTGATAGAGCCCGCAAATGACCAGCATGGGGGTGCCATCAGCCGCGAGCTGGCGCAGAGTCTCAGCACGGGCCAGCAAATCGTCCTGGATACGGGACTGGCCTGAGTCCTGCCCGCCACCACCTAGGAAGATGTCGCCGTCCTTAGGGAACGGGTCACCGGGATTGTAGTCCACAACTTCAACGGAGAAACCGTGGGCCTTGGCACGCCGAGACAGAGACAGAGTATTACCCCAGTCACCGTAGATGTTCATGTCACGCGGGTAGAGCTGAACAATCTTCAGGTGTTTTTCACTTGCTAGATCAGCAGAGGCTTCGTGGCCGGGCTGGTTCTGGAGCTGGCTCATGAAATGGCCTCCACATCGGTAATCTTGGCTAGTTCTTTTCGGATCGCCAGCATGGCGGTGTAAGTGCAGAAGATGCGCATGGGGCGGCCCTGGGACCGAGTAATGAAGGTAGCCAGTGCCTGCTCCAGGTCTTCGTTAACAGCTTCTACAGGAACCTCATCATGTTCAAGGCGCAGGGCCATATCGTAGGCTCGCACGCCTGAAACCATGCTGACCCCACCATTTATCAGTGAGTGGAAGTCGACGTCCCAGAGCCAGGACACATCGCGCCCATCGGCGTAGGCATCGTTAATGGTGATCATGGTTGAGTAGTCCCGGGCGTCGGCCGAGGCCAGTGATAGGCGGAAGCCGCTGGGGTTCTTGACCAGTAGAAGCTGGAGGGTTTGGCCCTTAACGGTCAGGGTTTCACCGCGACCAAAGGCAGGGGTGATATGTTCAAGCTCAGCCAGTAGCTGATCGGTCTTGAGCTTCTCCCCCATCACTGCGCGGGTCAGCGCTATAGCGGCGGCAGCGTTAAAGATGTTGTAGACACCGTAGAGGTTGATGGTGCCCTGCACTTCCTGACCGTCAAGGTCAAAGGTTGCCTGGGTACCCTTAAAGTCTTTGAGAGTGACCGCGGCTGCGGGCCTTTGAGGCCGGCTAACCACCTGAGCCTTACCGTCCGGGCCAAGACGCATCTGATCATCTGAGGGGAAGAGCACACGGAGCTTATCGGAAAGACCGAAGTAGCTGGTCTTGGTGCCTTCAAGCAGGTTCTCTGCTAGGGAGAGGATGCGCGGGTCTTCGCGGTTGAGAACTACAGTGCCGGTGGTAGCGCCCGCAACGCTGGCCAGCATGCGGCGGGTGGTATCGATTTCACCAAAGCGGTCAAGCTGGTCGCGCAGAACATTCAGCAAGAGCGAGTAGCGGGGCTTGACCATGCGCACAAAGTGAACGGCGTGAGCCTCATCAAGTTCAAGAACAGCGATGTCGGCATCAAGCTTGCCGGTCAGGCTCATCTCACCTAGCAGGGCCGCAGCAACACCGCGCACAAAGTTAGACCCGGTCCGGTTGGTGAAAACTTTTAGACCCTGAGACTCCAGCAGTTGGACCACCATCTTGGTGGTGGTGGTTTTGCCGTTGGTGCCCGAGACAACAACGACGCCGTGCGGAAGTTTAGCGAGTTCTTGGGCCACAAAATTTGGGTGGAGCTTTTCCATGACCAGGCCGGGGAAAGCTGAACCGCCCCCGCGTAACTTAGTTGCATAACGAATGCCTTGGCCAACAAGGCGTACTACAGGTCGTGACATGCTCTCTATCTTACTGGTTTGCTCCACGCTAGCCAGCCAGGCCCACGCCCACCGCCTTTCCTGCTGGTTTTAGAAAGGTTTCCAGCCCCCGGTCAGTGAGTAGATCTTTTGGTTCGGGGTGCTAGCGAGAATAGCTTGGACCGCACGAGCTGACCGGCTACCGGCGGCACAGTAAACCACAAGCGGCAACTCTGAGGGGTTCTCCATAAGTTCGCCCAGTGTTCTGCCCTTGCTCAGCTCTGCTAGAAGCTGGTCAAGAGGCAGATGCTGATCGTGTTCGTAGTGGCCGCCCCGGCGTTCGTCCGGACTGCGAACATCAAGTAGCTGGTAACGCTCCCGGTTCAGCCGCAGGTCCTCGTAGCTGATGGAGGGTACCTGCTGGCTATCCTGCTCACTCGAATAGCGCTGAATCTCTGCGAGCGCCGTCTTGAGGTTTCGGGTGGGTTGGCGGTTGGGGTCGGGGGTGATGGTCAGGGTTCTGGTGGTTGCTGTTCGTGCGTCGAAGAGCCAGAGTGTGCCCAGTAGTGGTTGGGGTAGGCCGGTGATGAGTTTGATGGCTTCGGTGGCCATGATGGAGCCGACTGTTCCGCAGAGGGATCCGAGTACTCCGCCTGCGGCGCAGGTGGGGACGGATTGGGGGTGGGGCATGTCGGGGTAGAGGTCGCGCAGGCTCCAGCCTTGTCTTGGGTGGCTGTTGAGGTAGCGGGGTGCGGACCAGAAGACGGTGGCTTGGGCTGTGTATTGGGAGAGGGTGCCCCAGATGAGGGGTTTGCCGAGTATTTCGCAGGTGTCAGCTACCAGGTAGCGGGTGGCGAAGTTGTCTGAGCCGTCGATGATGAGGTCGTAGGAGGCGAGCAGGTTTTCGATGTTGTGGGGTGTGAGGTAGAAGGGGTGGGCTCTTGCTTTGATGGAGGGGTTGAGGGCTTGGACTTGTTCGACGGCGGATATGGCTTTGTTTTTTCCGGCGTTTTGCCAGCGGTGGATGATTTGGCGTTGGAGGTTGGATTCTTCGATGGTGTCTCCGTCGATGATGTCCAGGTGGCCTATTCCTGCGGCGGCGAGGTAGAGGGCCAGTGGTGAGCCGAGCCCTCCTGCTCCGATGATCAGGACGCGTGCGGCGGCGAGGCGGCCTTGGCCGGTTTCTCCGATGCCGGGCAGGCTGGTGTGCCGTGCACCGATGCGGGCTTGGAGTTCGGTCAGGTGCGGGAGGGGTTCAACCAGCGGTGCTAGGGGTGGTAGTTCTTGACTCATGCTTTGCCTTTAGCTCTGGTGGGTGAGGTCCTGGGCGTTGGGGGTGCCCTGTAAGATGCGCCCTTGCATGGGTGATGAGGCTTGGGCGTGGTGTCGTTTGGGGATGCGGCCGGCCTGCCGTGCCAGGTAGCCGGCTTGGACGGCGTGGCGCATGGCCTGTGCCATGGCGACTGGGTCTTGGGCGCGGGTGACTGCTGAGGCCAGCAGGACGGCGCTGCATCCGAGTTCCATGGCGAGCGCGGCTTCTGAGGCTGTGCCGATTCCGGCATCGAGGATGACGGGTAGCTCGGTCTGCTCTGCGATCATTTGGATGTTGTGGGGGTTGAGGATTCCTAGGCCGGTGCCGATGGGTGCGCCTAGGGGCATGATGGCGCTTGCGCCGGCGCGTTCGAGTTGGCGTGCCACGATGGGGTCATCGTTGGTGTAGGCGAAGACGGTGAAGCCGCGTGAGGCGAGCTGTTCGGTGGCCTCGAGTAGTTCGAGGGTGTCGGGGAGCAGGGTGGTTTCGTCGGCTATGACTTCGAGTTTGACCCAGTTGGTTTCGAGTGCTTCTCTGCCGAGTTCTGCGGTGAGGGTGGCGTCTCTGGCGGTGTAGCAGCCGGCTGTGTTGGGCAGGATTTTGATGCCCTTGCGTTGGATGATGGAGAAGAGTGATTCGCTGGTGGTGGGTGTGTAGCGGCGTAGGGCTACGGTGGTGAGTTCGGTGCCCGATGCGGTGAGGGCTTCTTCTAGGTTGGTCAGGGAGGTGATTCCGCCTGTTCCCATGATGAGCCGGGAGTTGAGTCTTACTCCGTCGATGATGAGCTGGTCCTTGATGCCGGTCATGGTACTAGCCTCCTTGGACTGCGGTGATGACTTCGAGTGTGTCGCCCTCGGCTAGCGGTGTGTCTTGCCAGGTGCTTCGGGGTATGACGGTTTGGTTGCGGGCTATGGCGATTCCTCGGCGGGTGTCTTCTTGGGCTAGTGAGCTGCCGTGGAGGTGTTCGACGGCGGTGAGCACGGTTGCTGTTTCGGGGAGGGTGGTGGGTTGGCCGTTGAGCAGGATGTTCATGGGTGTGCCTTTCGGTTTGAGGGCAGGGGCGGGTTTAGCAGAGTGTCAGGGTTAGAGGGTATCGGGTTGAGCGAACCTGTAGGGGTTGCAGGTAGCTAGGTCTGCCAGGTCTTGTTCTGTGGTCTGGCCGGTGAGCTGGCGGGTGATGAGCTGGGCGGCCCAGGGGGCCAGGAGGATTCCGTGGCGGAAGAAGCCGGTGGCTAGCAGAGCGCCGGTGATTGGCTGGCCCCGGTGGGTGAGCTGGCCGATGAGGGGGATGTCATCGGGGGTTCCCGGTCGGGCGCGCGCTGTGGCCTCGTGTATTTCGAGTTCGCTCAGGGCGGGCACGAGTTCGTGGGCGTCGCGCAGGAGCTGGTAGATCCCCCCTGCGCTCAGTCCGGTTTGCTGGTCTTCTCGCATGGTGGCTCCTAGGACCAGGGTGTTGTCCTTGCGCGGAACCAGGTAGACGGGGTTGCCCCGGACAACCCCTCGGATGGTCCGGGTGAGGAAGGGCCGTTGGTGGGGCGGGACCGTTAGGCGCAGAATATCGCCGTGGACGGGCCTCAGCGGCAGACTTTCTAGCGAGTCCGGGCCGTGCAGTTGGGTTGCGGCAAGCCCGTTGGCAACTACCACTTGGGTGCTGGCCATGCTCCCTTGGTTCCCATCGGCATCAACCCAGCTCACACCGGTAACCGTACCGTCTTCTAGGGTGATGCCCTGCGCACTTGCACGAATAACCCTTCCCGCAAGCTCTTGGTCAAGGGCACGCATCAGGCGGCGTGGGTCTATCTGGTGGTCTTGGGCTATGGAAACGGCTCCGGCTAGCGAGGGGCTGAGGACAGGTTCATGGCGGCGAGCAGCTCGGGCTCCGATGGGCTCTGGTGTGAGCCCCAGTTCTTGCTGGTAGGTGGCAAGTTCAGTCAGGTGCTGGGCATCGGCCCGATCAAAGGCCAGCACAAGGGTTTCGGTGGGCCTCCACCCGACGCTCTGGCCGCTAGTGGCCTCTAACCTTGCGACAAATTCGGGGTAGAGCTGGGCGGAGGTACGCATCAGCGGGAGCAGGGCCTCTTGGCGGTACTGCACTTCTGAGATAGAGGCCAACATTCCGGCGGCGGCAAAGGAGGCACCGCTACCCGGGTGCGGGTCTAACACAATGGGTTGCCGTCCGGCCTGGAGCAAATGCCAGGCTGTACTGAGCCCGATGACTCCCCCACCGATAAGGACGATGTCGGCCTGCTCGGGTGGTGTCGCTTCAGGGTCTTGCCCCGAAGAACCTATCCTTGGTTCCTTCTGGCAGTTGAGCAGGGTACTGGACATGGTGAACAGATCCTTCCGGCGGCATGACCCGCATCAAGTTGACGGTCGGCTTTCGCCCTCTCAGCGCGCTTTGGGCACAGGTGCCGCACGCTCCCGTATGTTCTGCCCCTAGTATAGGAAGTAACAGTGTCTGAAAAAAAATAGATACGTGACTCGGGAGGTAAAAATGCCCCAAAAGAATTTTGTTAACGTCACAGAGCCGTCATATACGCGTGCTCAAGGCCTTGAATTACTGGCCGCGGCTCAGCTCTATCTGTGCACTGATGCGCGAACCGAGCAGGGGGACCTCACAGAATTTTTGACCAAGGCTTTTGACGGGGGCGTGGATATTATCCAGCTGCGCGATAAGACCCTGCCGGTCAATGAAGAACTTGAAGCACTCGCGCTACTAAAAGAGATTGCCCACCGGGCGGGCAAACTTTTTGCAGTCAATGACCGGGCCGATATTGCCGCACTGGTAGGGGCAGATATTTTCCACATGGGCCAGACCGATCTGACACCCAATCAGGCCCGTAGTTTGCTAGGCCCCGATGTGCTCTTGGGCCTATCAACGCACACACCGGCCCAGGGTCTAGCAGCTTTGAGTCACCCCGAGGTTGACTACTTCGCCTGCGGCCCGGTCTGGGAAACTCCCACCAAGCCCGGCCGTCCGGCCGCTGGCCTAGACTACATCAGCTACATCGCCACCCAGCAACCGCGCAAACCCTGGTTTGCTATTGGCTCTATCAACCAGGAAAGCCTGCCCCAGGTGGTACAGGCAGGAGCCAGCCGGATCGTCGTGGTTCGCGCCCTCACCCAGAATTCCGATGTTTCCAAGGCCGCTCACCAGCTCCGCCAGGGCCTGCCTCCACTACTCGGGGCATAAGATAACCTGGTAACTCAGCAAGCAGGCAAGGGAAAAGGGGCTTTTCGGTGTACGGTCTTCTCGATGATGTTCTTATGGGGCACGATTTTGTGTGGCGAGATATCACCTGGCGGGAGCGCGCCCCGGTTCTGACAGTTGAACCTCTCCAAGCCGGTAAGCCAGCGGGGCAGGTTCATACCCTACCTATCACCCCGGGAGCCTTCCTAGGGGTTCGGGTTCTACAGCCCGGGGAAGAATCTGCGGGAACCTACTGCACCGGTTATGCCCAAGCCAAGACTGATGGACCCGGTTTTACTCACCTGCCCTGCCCCAGCTCCGCCCTGGTGCCAAAAGGTAAGCAGTGCCCCACTTGCCTGGCCCGCGACGAGTTTGCCCCCATCCACCGGGTGCATTTAGGGGCGCAGATGACCCCGGCAGCGTTAGATTACGTTAACCTAGAGCATTTTCTCTATATTGCGACCTTTCCCGATGCCACCTCAAAGGTCGGTACCGCTTCGCTCCACTCCAATCCGCGCCGTCTGGACGATCAAGCGGTCGCTACAGCCACGATTATTGCCCGCGCGCAGACCGGCATCATTGTGCGCCAGCTAGAAGATTTCGTGTCCCGGGACGCTAACCTGAGCCAGTTTAAACACGCCTCCACCAAGTACCGTTCCTGGGTGAACCCGCTGACCCCCGCAGAGATTAAGTCAGCCCACTATATGGCAGTCGAGACCGCCACCTGGGCACTTGAAGATGCCGCTGACACTATCAGAGGGTTCCAGCCGCTGGCTGAGCCTTGGGTGCCTTCACTGGCTATGGGGCGGGCTTATGCCTCTTTACGGGCAGAAAACCCCGAACCGCTGTATGCTTACCCCTCACTGACCGAGGGTGAGCACGGCTTCTACGTCACCGGCGGTACCGGCAAATTCCTAACAGCCCACACCGGCGACCCGGAAGAAACCTTCTTAGTCAATACCGCCACGCTCTCAAACAAAGCCTGTACCAGCGTGGGCGGGCTCATTCACCAGGAAAGTAGTGAACCGCGCCTCTTCTAGACTTTTAGCACGATTTTTGTCGCACAGTACAGTGCATTTAGTGCCTTGATTGAGCCCAGTGATCGGCCAGCAAGGTACGAATCTCATCCAGGGTTTGGGTAACAGTTTTAGTGCCGGCAACAATCGGCAGAAAATTAGTGTCACCGCTCCAGCGGGGAACAAGGTGCTGGTGCAGATGATCGGCAACACCGGCCCCGCCGACCTTACCCTGGTTCATACCAATGTTGAAGCCAGCGGCATTACTGACCGACCGCAATAGGCCCATAGCCTGCTGGGTCAGCGCCGCAATTTCAGCGGTTTCCTGGGGTGTGGCGTTATCGTAGTTAGGAATGTGACGGTAGGGGCACACCAGCAGATGCCCGGGGTTATAGGGGTAGAGGTTAAGAATGACGAAAGCGTGCTGACCCCTGTGTACGATCAGTGACTGATCATCGCTGCGGCCCGGTGCTTCACAAAAGGGGCAGGTCTGTTCGGTGTAGTCCTTCTGACCGCCTTTGACGTAGGCACGGCGGTGGGGCGTCCACAGGCGCTGGAAAGCGTCGGGTACGCCGGGTAGCTCAAAAGAATCGGTGGTGTAATCGGGCGTAGTCGTCACCTTCTCTAGTCTACTGCCCATCTCGAGCAAGTGCAGGAGCCGGAGCACCCAAGAGAGGAAGCTCCGGCTCACAAAGGTTTGTTAGCGCCGAGTGTTCCAGGCCCGCTGATACTGGGCCGGGTAGTAGTCAATGTCTTCTTTAAGCTCCTGCGCCCACTCCAGTGCGAAGGAGGGGCGACGCAGGGCCTCACGGCCCACCAGCACAATATCGGCCTGTCCAGAGCCCACAATGTATTCAGCCAGACGGGGTGAGTTAATCATGCCAACAGCCGCCACAGGAATCTCGGCCTGCTGCCTAATCTGGTGTGCCAGCGGGGTCTGGTAGCCGGCAAAGACCCTAATCTTAGCCGGATAGTTACCGCCAGCAGACACATCGGCCATGTCAAGGCCATCCTCTTTGAGCCACTGCACCACCTGAACGGTTTCCTCCGGCGTGATACCGCCCTCCACAAACTCACTGGCCGACAGACGCACCAGCAGGGGTATAGTCTCTGGGATGCGTGAACGCATAAGCCGGACTACCCTGCGGATAAACCGTGCACGGTTCTCCAGGCTACCGCCGTACTCATCGGTACGCTCGTTGGACAGGGGCGAGAGGAACTGGGTCAGCAGGTAGCCGTGGGCGCCGTGGATTTCAATAAAGTCAAAGCCAGCGGCAAGGGCGCGCTCAGCGGCGGCCCCAAAGGCCTCAACCAGTTCCTCAATCTTCTCCAGGCTCAGCGCCTGGGGTTGATCATAGCCCGGGTAGGCAATAGCCGAAGGGGCTAGGGTTTGCCAGCCTCCTTCTTGGGGGCTAAGCGTCCCCTTGTGACCGCCACGAGCCGCAATCTCACCGGCTGTTGAGGCTTTGCGCCCCGCATGGCCAATCTGGATACCGGCCTTAGCGCCCGCTGCCTGGATAGCCTGCACCACAGGTTTGAAGGCCTCGGTGTGCTGATCGCTCCACAGGCCCAGGCAGCTGGGGCTAATACGCCCCTGGGGCTCAATATCGGTCATTTCAACAATGACGGCCCCGGCACCACCGCGTGCCAGCGCGGAATAGTGGCCGACATGGTAGGCGGTGGCAAGCCCGTCGCCTTCGGTCACAGAGTACTGGCACATGGGCGGCACCCAGAGCCGGTTGCGGGTGCTCATAGAGCCAAGAGTGAAAGGTTCAAACAGTGGGGAAACCATAACTTTTCCACTTCCTTTACAAAGTTAGGTAGGTACAGAGCCAACTCTATCTAACCGAATGAGCCTCTTGAATGAGCAAAAACCGCAAACGCCCCTTAGCTGAGAAATATTGACTTTTAAGACCTGGCTAAAGCTAATCTAGGCAAGACTGATTCGCGCCGCATCGGCATACTGTGCGGGCACTGAGCCGGTTCGTGCCAAGCTAGCCCAGACAGCGCGCAGCGCCCGCCCCTGCTCTGCACGGTCTGAAGACCCCGCACCTGCTCGGAGCGCTGAGCCTTCCCAGGCCGGATTGTCGAAGAGCAGGCTAAGATCTGAGCTGTGGGTTGAGCGCCGGTAGTGCCAGCCCGAGCCAGTTTCCAGCGAATAGACAGTCGCTTGCCCACCGGCCCGCCTGTATTTGTCGGCAAAGTTCCGGCTGGCTCGCGTGTAGATCCGCTCGGTGAGCCAACGGGTCAGAGGCTCGCCCCAGGCAAAGAGGAAGTTCCCCAGCGCGGTGGGGAACTCAGGAGTCAGCCCGGCCGCCTCCCTGGGCATGTTGCCCACCAAGAGCGGTACCCTAGCCGCTAGCTGTACCAGTTGGACGGGTTCTTCTTCCTCTGCCGGTAGTGGGTAAGCACCAAACTGACACCCCAGGGGCAGGAAACCGGACCAGCCAAAACGTAGGGGGTTGGCGAAGAAGTACCGGCCGCCCTGATGCGCCCAGACCTGGGCGGGCGCTCGCCTATCTAAATGCTCGGTGGCCGCCAGTAGGTAGTCAGTCAGCTTTTGCCTGCCGTAGCCCAGATCCAAGGGTGCGCTCTGGATGATAGCCCTGTGGATGAGGTTCTCTTCCGCCACCTCGGGGGTAGCTAGGAGGCGGGCAACAAGGTCTCCGCCAGCGGATTGTCCCCAGGCTGTGACACATTCCGGGTCACCGCCAAATCTCTCAATATTTCCTTTGACCCAGTGCAGGGCCGTCAGGGCATCCAGTAGCCCAAGGTTGGCGGGGCGCGTTGCGGTGCCACCCAAAAACCCCAGCAGACCTAGCCGATAGGTGACCGTAACGACTACCAGGTTCTGTTCCACCACCAGCTTGTGGGGGTCATAGGCGGGGGCGTCTCCCCCACCGGTCAGGTAGGAACCCCCGTGGAAGAAGACCATCACGGGTAGTTTTGTGCCCTCTGCGTGAGCAGGGGTCATGATGCTGAGCTTTAAACAGTCTTCGGCGAAACTGGTGGGCTGGCCGATGTCCGGCCCGGCAGGCCCTGTGGGTTGAGGGCAGCCGGGGGCGGGGGTCTTGGCCCTG
>NZ_JBLXXS010000005.1:0-147915 GCF_048513555.1 Rothia sp. P5766
AAGGCCACTCTGAATGCTTTAGCAACCGGGCAGATGCAGTTCATTTCCAAGAATGTAAACCCTGACGCCCTGGGTACCGGTGCGCTCATGCGCTCTGCTCCCTTTGGCTATCTGCCAGTTGCTGATGATGCTACGGTCATCAAACTTGCCGTCCAGGCCGCCGCCCTCACGCACGGGCACCCAGAAGCCCTGGTTTCAGCAGCCGCCTACGCTCTGATGATCCGCTACCTTTTAGGTGCACACGAGCTTGCTGTGCCGGTGGATTCTCCGGTACGTCTTGCCCTCAAGGAGGTTAAAAACTGGCTAGGGACTGTTGAAAAAAGTAGCCTACTTCCCGGTGATGCCACGCTCACCCGTGCGGCATTTGGCCGGGCGCTTGAACTGGCGGACCGGCAGTCCCCGGCTCATGAAGCCCGCAAAAGTTTTGGTGCCCTGGTTCTGGCAACCGACTGCCTAGGCTACGGTCTCTACCTGCTCCTTGCTACAGAAAGCCTGGTTTCCCAGGGCATGAAGCCAAGCCAGGCCCTGCTCCAAACGCTAGCCGATGCTGTAGCTGTTGACGGGGATTCAGACTCTATCGCGGCCTTGGTTGGTTCCCTTGTCGGTGCCCGGTGGAGTGACGCCGTCCTACCGGCAAAACTGCTGGAAGGGCTCGATGCACGGGCCGCTCTCGAGCTCGTGGAGAAAGCCTGGTTCACCCAGTTGGGTATCTAAACCACTGGGTTTTATCCGTCGAAAATTTCGGCGCGGTGGTCCAGATACCATTCATCTGCCCGCTCTAGGGCGAGCCGCTGGATAGCGCCCCCCATACCGTTCTTCATGCTGTAGGCCAGCGACTGAAGGGGCAGGAGCTGGGCAACAGTGCGTGCCCGCTCTAACTGGGTAGCGTCCAGGGCCCTGGTCAGAGAATCCCAACCGTAGTAGTTACCCAGGGCTGCGTAATCAATCGCGGGATCCCCCACCGACGCATGATCCCAGTCGATGACGCCCACCAGCTTATCGCCTTTCCACAGGATATTGTGGCCAGCTAGATCGCTGTGAACCAGTACTGGCCTTACCGGGTCCAGGGCGACGACCCGGTCAATGGCCCTGTGCGCGATTTTTTGGGCAGTCGTCAAGAGCCGAGGAACTACCTGCTGGCGCAGGAGTTCTTCCCAGTTTTCTCTCCCGCCCCAGTGCTCATGCACCATATCCAAGTAGGGGCCATAGCCCGAAAAATCTACCGAATGGATAGCCTTGAGCATGGTTGCCAGTTGTTTGGGAGGGGCCGCTCCCTGCTGGCGAGGCTCGCCCTTAATCCAGGTCAAACCCACCGCTGTAAAACCATTGCGGGTAATCACCCGGGTAATGGGGCGGGGCACCGCAAAAGGGAGGGTCTTAGGCAGGCGACGTAAAATCTCCGTACGCCGAGCTACCAGGTAGCCGGTCTGTTGAGTCTTAGCTACACGCACGCTCAGCTCAGAGCCCATGTTCACGATGATATGAGCTGACCCGGTTGTTCGTATATCCCAACGGTCAGAGGGGACGACAACACCGGCCTGCTCCATCACCGCGTAGACAACGGGGAGGGCCTTCATTTGTTCAAGCTGCGTAAGGTGCGCTGCCATAAGAGTCTTTACCTAGGTGCCTGTTAGTCTGCCAGCACTGCTTGCAGATGAGGGATGAGCTTAGTCAGAGCTTGAGCGCGGTGGCTTATGGCGTTCTTGACATGGGGCGGGACCTCAGCGCATGACTTGCCGCTGTATTCACCGGTAAATCCCTGGGCGGCCATAATGGGATCGTAGCCAAACCCGCCCTCTCCGCGCGGTTCACGGAGCAGGGTTCCGACCAGCTCGCCGTGTTCAACGGCCTGCCGCCCGTCCGGGGTAGCCAGTGATGCCGCGCAGACAAAGCGGGCGGTCCGATGTTCATCGGAAATATCCGAAAGCTGGGCAAGCAGTAGGTCCAGGTTAGCCCGGTCATCACCATGCTTGCCTGCCCAGCGGGCACTGAAGATACCGGGTGCCCCACCCAGGACGTCCACGGCAAGCCCGGAGTCATCTGCGATAGCGATAAGACCGGTAGCCTCAGCTACCGCGCGAGCCTTGAGCAGTGAATTCTCGGCAAAAGTTACCCCGTCCTCCACCACATCGGGGGCGCCGGCCCTACCGGCATCAATCACTTGGGTTTCAACGTCCAGTCCGTCAATAGCTCCGCGCAGCAGTTCACGGAACTCGCGCAGCTTACCCTGATTATGGGTGGCAAGAACAATTTTGGCGGGCATTAGTCCTCCAGGGCCTGACGCTGGATCAGGGCTAGCTGGGCTGTACCGTGCAAGGCAAGATCCAGCAGATCATTGAGTTCATCGCGGTCAAAGGGAGCGCCCTCGGCTGTACCCTGAACCTCCACGAACTTACCCTCACCGGTCACCACGACGTTCATATCTGTTTCGGCGCGGACGTCCTCTTCGTAGGGAAGGTCCAGCATGGGGACACCGTCAATGATGCCCACAGAAATTGCCGATACAGACCCGGTCAGAGGGCGAGCCTTAGCGGGGATAACACCCTCTTTCTGGGCCCAGGTAATGGCATCGGCCAGAGCAATATAGGCACCGGTGATGGCGGCAGTTCGGGTGCCACCGTCAGCCTGAAGAACATCACAGTCCAGAACAATAGTGTTCTCGCCCAGAGCCTCGGTATCTATCACGGCGCGCAGAGAGCGACCGATCAGACGGGAAATCTCGTGGGTACGGCCACCAATCTTGCCTTTAACGGACTCACGGGAGTTACGGGTATTGGTGGCACGCGGGAGCATGGCATATTCGGCGGTGACCCAACCAGTTCCCTGGCCTTTGAGCCAACGGGGAACGCCCTCGGTGAGCGAGGCGGTGCAGAGCACCCGGGTATTACCGAACTCGATGAGAGCTGAGCCTTCTGCGTTCTTAGCCCAGCCCCGGGTCACGGTGATGGGTCGGAGTTCATCGGGTGTGCGTCCGTCGCCACGGACGGGTGAGGATTCCATAGTATCTGTCATGCTTTCAGCCTATCTTCTTCGCTTGAACCCGTAGAAATCGTGGGCAAACTTTTTAGCCGTGTCCCTGCCAGCTTTGCGCGCGCATACCTTGCCCGGCAACGTAGCGCTCAATCACTTGGAGGGTAGTGGTCTGGGGGTCGGACTCGTAGTCTTCCGGTGCCCGGCGGGGGTTAACCCGGTAGGTAGCTGAAGCCTCGGCCACCGAAATAGGACCAGAGAAGACCTCACTGGCTTCTGCAAAGGCGACAGCAGGGTCGTTCCAGATGGGTAGGTGGGTTAGGAGCAGATTACGCACACCGGCTTCTTGGGCAGCCAGCCCTGCCCTGCGGCCCGTCAGGTGAATACCGCGCAAGGCGTCGTCACGCCCCTCCTGGTAGGCCGCTTCGCAGAGGAAAAGGTCAGCATCGCGGGCTGCCTCAATTAAGCCGTCACAGGAATCGGTGTCACCGGAGTAGGTCAGAATCGTTTTCCCTTCACCTGTCTCACAGACGATACGGAGCGCGTAGGGTTCTTTAACGGGGTGCACGACCGCATAGGGCGTGACGGTGAATGGCCCAATTTTTACCTCAGCGTGGTTGCTCCACTCGTTGAACTCAAACTCGGTGTGCATCCCCGGTTCTAGCGGTAGCCCGTGGGTATTGACCAGGTACTGGTGAATATCGCTGGGGCCATACAGGGGAATAGGGCCTCTGCCCCAGCCGTTGGGGTTCCATTTGACGGCAACGTGCAGGCCCGACAGGTCAATGCAGTGATCGGGGTGCAGGTGCGAAATCAGAATCGCATCTATGTCTTCAAGGTTCATGTGGGTCTGAAGAGTCCCCAGGGCACCATTGCCCATATCGATGATAATCCGCCAGGTCTTACCTAGATCATCGATAGTCGAAACCATGTAGCAGCTAGCTGCCGCATTCGGCCCTGGAAAGGAACCGGCACAACCGATCACTGTGAGTCGCATGGTGTCTTCTTCCTTAGCGTTTGGGGGTGGAGCGGTCTGCCTCGATGGTGACTCGTGGCTTAATCAACTCCGATGGGATAAGGGCAAGCGAGCCTGTGGGAAACTGCTCTGCTACCGAGTTGGTGTGACGGACGCGAGCGACCTCGGGGCCCAAGAATCGGCGGGCGAGGTGCTCAAATGTTTCGCTGTGACCGGTTGCCAAGAATTCGTGGCTTGCCGGTAGATCAGCGGGGCGTTCAAGGCCGGCTCTCAGTAGCGCCTTGTAAACATCTTTAGCGGATTCCTCCGATGATGAGACCAGAGTTACATCATCACCCATGATGTAGGAAATAACGCCGGTCAGGAGCGGGTAGTGGGTGCAACCCAGCACCAGGGTATCAACCCCGGCTTCTTTGAGGGGGGCAAGGTAGGACTCGGCTGTTTGGAGAAGCTCAGGTCCGGAGGTAATGCCCCGCTCAACAAACTCCACAAAGCGGGGGCAGGCCACCGAATAAATCTCCAGGTCGCTCATCACGGAGAAGGTGTCCTCGTAGGCGCGTGAGGTGACCGTGGCTTCTGTGGCGATGACACCGATTTTACGCTTGCGGGTTGCGGCCACCGCACGGCGGGCGGCAGGCTGGATAACCTCAACCACCTGAATACCGTACTTGCGGGTATAGCGTTCGCGGGCATCACGCAGAACTGCCGCTGAGGCTGTATTGCAGGCAATAACCAAAAGTTTCACACCGGAATCTACCAGCTCGTCCATAATCCGCAGGGCGTGCGCACGCACCTCAGCTATGCTCAGGGGGCCGTAGGGGCCGTGGGCGGTATCACCCACATAAATAATCGATTCGTGCGGTAGCTGGTCCATGATGGCACGGGCAACCGTCAGCCCACCTACACCCGAGTCAAACACGCCAATGGGGGCGCTGGCGGCTGGCTCTGCCAGCACCTTGCTGCCCCAGGGGGTGACTATTTTTGGGTTTGAATCATTCATGACAGACCTGACATTAGCTACTCGATGGTTATTCAGTAAGGTGTAGAACTCACCTGCCGGTTTTTGAGTGGACAATCACGCTCTAACACGACTTTTTGGTGTCATAAATAGACACTCTGGACCGGTAAAAATCAATCTTCTTCCAGCCCTATCAGGAGTGCCTGCATGAGGCTTTCCTGAAGCCAGGTTGCAAAGTTATAGAGCAGAGCCATATAGTCCTCGGTTGTTTCTACCCGGTCCCAGTCGGTCTGCTCCCCCACCCGTTCGGCATCTGCTGCGCTGATAATGCCCAGCCTGGAACCCAGGGTCAGACGAACGTCGTTCAGGGCTGCGGCCCAGGCCTTGGCGTGTTCTGTATCCAGGTGAACTGTGCCTGCCTGGATATCCATAGCGGCCAGTTTCAGGTGCGAGATTTTAGCCTGTCGGAGGGAGAGATCGGTGAAACGCCGGTACTCATCGGCTACCTCAGGATCATCACTGGCGACAGGCAGCATGCGGGCGACAGCGGGATCGGCAGGCACATCAGCTTTTTCCGAAATTCCTACCAGAGCTGCCAGGGGGTCAGTGTTGGGGTCTTCCTCAGGTTCCAGGGCAAGCGCTACATCTTCAAAAAGGCGGGTAAGCACCTGGACCTCTTCGGGAGTAAAGCGTGCAGTCAGGCCACGCGGTGTCCTGCTAAAAGGCTCTGCCATCTTATAGACCTGCCTGTTCTAGCGTTGCCCACAGCCCCCAGGTATGCAGGGCTGCTGTGTGGCGTTCGGCTTCTTCTTGGGAACCACTAAAGACTGCGGCTTTACCTTCGGTGTGTACACGGAGCATCAGCTCCTGGGCCTTTTCGGTACTGTAGCCAAACTGAGTGCGGAAAACATAGGTGACAAAGCTCATGAGGTTAACTGGGTCATCCCAGACCAGCACCGTCCAAGGAAGCTGGGGTCGGTCATTCGTTTCGCTCTCTAAGCTACGTTCAAGGTCGGCTAAAGTATCCACCGCTGTATTCAGGGTGATAGCTGTTTCAGCCGATAACATAGCCTTCTTCTCCTTGTGAAAATCTTTGAGTCGGTAGCGCCTTGAACAAGCTTACGCCACTGGGCCCTTAGCAGACTTATAGGTCACATACACCTTATCTATCATACGGCTAAGGAGCCACAACTGCCACGCGCCAGCTAGAGCAAGCTAGAGGTCACAGTTTTATCTTCTGAGAGGGCTGTCTTTTTAGGCCGCACAGGGGCTAGAGTGGTAGCCGTGACTCAGAAAACTTCATTGTTAACAGACCACTACGAGCTAACCATGGTTCAGGCGGCTCTTGCCTCCGGTGCCGCCCATAGGCGGACCGTCTTTGAGGTCTTTACCCGCAGGCTCTCCGGTGGCCGCCGCTACGGTGTCCTTGCCGGCACTGGCAGGCTCCTTGAGGGTCTTGAAAATTTCCGTTTCGACCAGAACGAACTTGAGTTCCTTGCCTCCCGCAAGGTGATCAACCAGCAGACCTTGGACTACCTGGCTGACTTCCGCTTTAGCGGGCATATTCGTGGGTACGCCGAAGGGGAAATCTTCTTTCCCCACTCCCCCGTGCTCCAGGTTGAAGCTTCCTTTGCCGAGGCCTGCCTTTTAGAGACCTATATTCTCTCGGTTCTCAACTTCGATTCAGCCGTTGCAACTGCGGCCTCCCGTATGACGGTAGCCGCCGGTAAGCGCCCCTGCCTTGAGATGGGTTCACGCAGGGCTCATGAGCAAGCCGCTGTATCTGCCGCACGGGCTGCGGTAATTGCAGGCTTTATCGGCACCTCTAACCTAGAGGCTGGCCGCCGCTATGGCCTGCACACGGTGGGCACGAGCGCCCACGCTTTTACCCTGCTCCATGACAGCGAGCGCCAGGCTTTTGAAGCCCAGCTTGCTTCGCTCGGGGTAGATACAACACTGCTAGTAGATACCTACGATGTTGAAGCCGCTGTTCGCCTGGCTTGCGAGCTGGCCGGCCCAGAACTCGGTGCCGTTCGCCTGGATTCCGGTGACCTGGTTGCCCAGGCCGCTTTCGTCCGTCAGCTTCTCGATAGCCTCGGTAACACCTCCACTAAGATTACTGTGACCAGCGATCTTGATGAGTACGCTATCGCCTCTCTGGCAGCAGCCCCGGTTAATTCCTACGGTGTGGGCACCAAGCTGGTGACCGGCTCAGGTGTTCCAACCTCTTCCATGGTTTACAAGGTGGTTTTGCGCGAGAACGCCCAGGGCGTAATGGAGCCGGTCGCTAAGGCATCCTCTGGTAAGGCATCTGTGGGTGGCAAAAAGAGCGCGGTGCGCCGCCTAAATAAACGTGGTATTGCTACCGCTGAGGTCATAGGCCTCGATGTGAGCGCACCTGCCGATGCCAACGACCGCCAGCTTATGGTTGATTTTGTGGTCGATGGTGAGCTTCAGCCCGGCTTTACCGGTGCCGAAGGCGTGCGCCGTGCCGCTGAACGTCACGCCCGGTCCCTGGCCGAGCTGCCCGTCACTGCAACCCGTCTGTCCCCCGGTGACCCGGTAATCCCCACCGAGTTTGTGCCCGCTGTTTAGCCCACCTGAGGAAACTATGTCTAAAGCTTTGATTATTGTTGATGTCCAGAATGACTTTTGCCCAGGCGGTGCGCTAGCTACCGAACGCGGCGCTGAGGTTGCGGCTCTGATCAGCGAGTTCGTAGAAAACTACCACGACCGTTACCAGGCCATTGTGGCAGCTCAGGACTGGCATATCGACCCGGGCACGCACTTTTCGGATAACCCAGATTATCAGGATTCTTGGCCCCCGCACTGTCGCGCAGAGTCTAAGGGCGCTGAGCTTCACCCCGAGCTTGATACCGACTACATCGAGGCTTACTTCCGCAAGGGTGCCTATGCCCCTGCCTACTCAGCCTTTGAGGGCCTTCTGGCTCCCGAGTACACGGTCATGCCCGGTGAGCGTGAAGCCGGCGCTCCGGTTGAAGATGCCGGTGAGCAGACTCCTCTGGATGCTTGGCTGAGCGAGCGCGAGATTACCGATATTGATGTCGTAGGCATCGCAACTGATTTCTGTGTTAAGGCAACTGCGATGGACGCTGTTGATGCGGGCTACGAGACACGCGTGCTGCTTGATCTCACGGCCCCTGTGTCTGAGGATTCGCTTGATGACACCGTGGCCGAGCTAGAAGATGCCGGTGTGACAGTTATCCAGGTTCTCTAGTCTCAGCTGGTGCAGGTAAGGGGCCGGGGCGCTGATTCATTTCAGTGGCCCGGCCTCTTTTTCTGCTCTTTATTTTCTGCCCACGAACCAGTCCTGGAGCTTATCCAGGCGCGCTTGGAGCTGCTCGGCGGAGGCTTGGGCAACAGCAGGGCCTCCGCAGATACGACGGAGCTCGTTGTGGATAGACCCGTGCGGCTTACCTGTCCGAGCAGCCCAGGCGGCAACATTCTTAGCCAGCTTGCTGCGGAGCTCTTTGAGCTGGCGGTGATCCACCACCTGCGGCACGGCCGTCGCCGGGCGGCGCGAGGCGTGGTCTTTCTGCCGTGCCCTCAGCAGGGTACCTACCTGCTCAGCATCCAGCAGGCCGGGGATCCCCAAAAAATCCTGTTCCTCATCTGAACCCACTTCAAGACCGCCCGAGGCGAACTCGGCACCATCAAAAAGGACCCCGTGGAAGGAGGCCTGGGAACCGATAGCTTCGAACTTGCCACGGGTCAACTGCTCGCTGGCCCCTTCTTCACGGTTAGCTTCTTCAATCAGGTGATCGTCCAGCCCCTGATTGAGCGGGTCAAGGTTTTCCTGCTGAGCGTTCTTGCGGTCCAGGGCATGGTCGCGCTCGGTCTCCATCTCGTTAGCCAGCATCATGAGCTGAGGAACAGACGGCAGGAAGACAGAAGCAGTTTCCCCGCGCTTTCGCGAGCGCACAAAACGCCCAATAGCCTGAGCAAAGAAGAGAGGCGTTGAGGTGGAAGTTGCGTAAACACCCACCGCCAGGCGGGGAACGTCCACGCCTTCGGAGACCATGCGCACAGCAACCATCCAGCGAGCAAGCCCCTGGGAAAATTCCTCAATGTTGTTGGAGGCTTCTTTGTCATCGGAAAGAATAAGGGCGGGCTTTTCACCGGTAATACGCTGAAGCTGGGCGGCGTAGGCGCGGGCATCGGCGTGATCGGTAGCAATCACTAGGCCACCAGCATCGGGTACGGTACGGCGTACCTCGGTCAGGCGCTTATCGGCGGCAGCAAGTACGGTGGGAATCCACTCGCCCTCAGGGTTAAGGGCGGTGCGCCAGGCCTGGGCGGTGACGTCTTTGGTGAAGCCCTCCCCCAGGTTGGCCGCCATTTCTTCACCGGCGCTAGTGCGCCAGCGCATCTGACCTGAGTAGGCCATAAAGATGACGGGGCGCACAACATGGTCTTTGAGGGCGGGGCCGTAGCCGTAGGAGTAGTCAGACTTGGAACGGCGGATGCCTTCTGCGTCCTCTTCGTACTGCACAAAGGGAATGGGTGAGGTATCGGAACGGAAGGGGGTACCGGTCAGAGCCAGGCGGCGGGTAGCAGGCTCGAAGGCTTCGCGCAGGCCGTCGCCCCACGAGAGAGAATCACCGGCGTGGTGGATTTCGTCCATAATCACCAGGGTTCGGCCGTTTTCGGTACGCGCCCGGTGGAGCATAGGTTTATTGGCTACCTGGGCGTAGGTCAGGGCAACACCCTGGTAGCCCATGCCCACGCTACCGTCTGCATTTTTGAAGTTAGGGTCAATGGAGATACCTACACGGGCGGCGGCATCGGCCCACTGGCGTTTAAGGTGATCGGTAGGCGCGACCACGGTCATGCGGTTGATGGTTCCCCGGTTGAAAAGTTCTTTGGCAACGGTCAGGGCAAAGGTGGTCTTACCTGCACCGGGAGTAGCCACAGCCATGAAGTCGCGGGGGTTCTGGGTGAAGTACTTGGTCATAGCTTCGGCCTGCCAGGCGCGGAGCTTGGGAGCAGTGCCCCAGGCGGCGCGGTCCGGGTAGGCTGGGGGTAGGGCGCTGCTGCCTTCTCCAAAGAGTGTTGGCTGGCTATCGTCCATGTATTTTCCCTTCCCTCACAACAGATATGAGCCACGGTGGGCACCACAAAAGTTTAGCCCCATTCGGTGAGGAATGGGGCTATCAACGAGCACCTGCACCTGTGAGAGCGACCTCTCCCCCTGTTCTGTATTCGGGGTAGGGTGCTGGCCTCACGCGACAGAACGGGCGAACGCGAATGGCTTGATTACTGGTCGTCCCCGCCAGGGGCCAGGCCCTCGTAGATCTCTTTGCATTCAGGGCAGACCGGGAACTTCTCGGGGTCTCGGCCAGGAGTCCACTTCTTGCCGCAGAGAGCACGGACGGGGTTTCCGGTGAGGGCAGACTCCATAATCTTTTCCTTGCGCACGTAGTGGGCAAAGCGCTCGTGGTCACCGGGTTCTACGTTCTGAACTTCCTCACGCTCAAGGAGCGCAGTACCGCCTGAGTGGGCGGTTTCGGGGAAGGGATCTTCAATTCCGGGAATAGATGACACGGGTGCGTCCTTTCGTAGTGGCCCAGGCGGGCTATCTCTAGTTAGTCTACCAAGCCAGGCAGGTTCTCCGGCGAGCACAATAGGCTAGCTGAACTGGGTAACCCGGTAGAGCATATCTGCGCTGTGGCGCTCAAAGCGCTGGGAGCCCAGGCGGATTCCCAGAGTGAAACCGCCCACTGCCATCACCAGCATGACACCAGCGCCCAGCCAAGCCCAGAGCATATTGCCGTTGATTGCTGAGGCCGCCATACCGGCCAGGCCGGGGGCAGCAAGGAACATGGGAATCATCATGGTGAGACCGCGCACAAATGCTTTGGCCATGCCGTCGGGTTGCTTGGCCGTTTTCCAGGGGCTTGAGCCCGGTGGCGGCACAGGTAGGGAAAACACCGTATCAGCATAGGACGCGAGTCCCATACCTAAGAAGAAAACCGAGTAGGCGGTCACCAGCATGGGTACCGTATAAGCGCCCGCTCCTGCAATCAGGCCAAAGAGCAGGGTGCCCATCAGAATCATCGGTGCGTAAATCAGTATCATGGCGTAGGCCCGCCCCAGCCGGTCATCAATGCCGCGCACAGCCGTGGTGGTGTGTAAGGAGAAAGCGGTGCTTTCATAGGACACCAGATAGGCATATATGTAACCAGCGAAAGCAGGGATGAAGGCGCTACAGAAAAAGACTCCCATAATGGGTGTTGAAACGTCCTCCCCCGTATCCGTTGTAACACTCAAATTACCCATGAAAGTAAAGATCAGGTAAAAAAGCGGTAGGCTCATAACATTGACGGTGCACCGGGGGTCTTTGAACATCATCTGCACAATGCGGGCAGCAATTGTGCCCCGAACGGTCGCCGGGAAGCGGTCAAGAATGCCCAGGTGTCCGGCGCCCAGGTTGCGGGCTTCCTTACGCCCGGTGACTTCCCCAACGTTAGCCATGGTGCGGGCAGCCAGCAGGTACCAGAACCACCAGATGATGGCCAGGTAGAGAAGGCTAAGAGCCAACAGGGCTCCAGCCAGCCCGTAGCTACCGGAGGCAACATGAACCGGAATGAGCCAGGGAGTCAGCAAAGGCAACCACTGTAGCACCTCGATGTATTCGGGGAGGCGGTCTGCCACCTGCGCTATCCCACCGGCAGCACCCGCAATGATAGGCCCCATGAGCATCACCACCATAAAGGAGGCAATCGTCAGCAGGTTACTGATACCCCTACGAGCCCGCAAAGGGATAGAAGCAAGCGTCACAACCCGGGAACCGGCAATCGCCAGTGCAAGACCCAGGATAGCGGCTACCGGGTAGGTCAAGAGACCCGGAATCGAGAAGAACAGCGAGGTAGCGCTCGCCAGAGCGATGAGGAGAGTCAGGATTCCGGGGGCACCCACGAGAGCCCCGATAGCCTGGCCCAGCATCAGGTCCTTAACCCGAATGGGGTATGGTGCCAGCCGCTCAGGATCCAAGGTGGCATCGGCAGCGGAGGCAAAGAGGGGAACAAGGAACCAGGCTAGGGTCAGAATTCCGCCTACCAGCGCCAGAAAAACCTGAGCACCACTGGCATTATCAATAAAGAACCCGCCCGCTCCTAGGCAGACCACTAGGCCCAGCCCATAGAGCATGGCAAAAGAGAACCCCACGATAGCCCAGGCGTTACCCCTGGTAAAATATGCGATAAAGTGCGCAAGCTTTAGTCGGACGAGGACTGCAACCATGACAGGCCCTCCCTCACCATTCGACCGCCGACCAGTGAAACAAATCGGTCTTCCAGGCTCATACCGGCCCGAACCTGCTCCACGGTACCCGAAGCCAGGATTCGCCCCTCATTCATAACCGCCACATGGTCGCACAGTCTCTGAACCAAATCCATGACGTGAGAGGAAATAATGACGGTGCCCCCACCAGCAACATACCCCTTCAAGATATCTTGAATGTTGGAGGCGGAGACAGGGTCAACCGCTTCAAAAGGTTCATCAAGCACCAGCAAGGAGGGCGCATGAATCATTGCACAGGCCAGGGCAATTTTTTTGGTCATACCGGCGGAGTAATCAGCAACCTGCTTCCCGGCGGCATTAACCAGGTCAAGGGCTAGGAGCAAATCGCGGGTTCGTTCAGCAACCGTCACTTTGTCAAGCCCGTGCAGGCGACCCGCATAGGTCAGCAGTTGCTCTCCGGTGAGCTTATCAAAGAGGCGCACGCCATCGGGCAGAACCCCCACCTTACGCTTGGCCTCCAGCGGACTAGCCCACATATCTGTACCGCCCACCAGCACCTGACCGTCGGTGGGTTTAAGCATGCCTGTGGCCATTGACAGGCTTGTTGTTTTACCGGCACCGTTACGCCCTACCAGACCGTAGAAGGACCCGCGAGGAATGGTTAGGTTAATACCGTTAACGGCAGGGTGCTGGTCAAAAACCTTGACCAGGTTAAGCAGTTGTAGGGCAGGTGTATCTAGGCTCTCGGGAGCAATCTCAGCTTCCACCGGAGATGCCGGGGAAACCTGATCACTGGGTGCCGTCGGGTAAAGGGGCGTGACTTCTTGGGGGATTGCCTGGTGCGGCCAGGTCTTCTCATCGTGTTCCATATAACTATGGTAGGTGACCTAGCTAGCTCTGAGCTCCCCCAGCAGGCTGATATCCATTGTATGACGAGGCCTCCTGGGAAAGATCTAAGCTCTAGCGCTGAGAATTCCCAGGAGGCCCCTCATAAAGATATGCTCCTGACTAGAACATAGCCATCATCAGTGCCGCCCGTGCTTTCTTGACCCTGGGATCTGCTGAACCGACTACCTCAAAGAGCTCTAGCAGGCGTTCCCGTACCCGTGTTTTGTCATCAGGGCCAACTGCTTTAAAAAGAGTGATTAGGCGCTTGAACGCATCCTCAATATGGCCACCAGCAATATCTAGGTCAGCCACATTGAGCTGAGCCTGAATATCAGTGGCATCTGCGGCGGCTCTGGCTCGTTCATCGGCCAGAGTCAGAGATGAAACTCGGTGGAGTAGGTGAACCTGGGCCAAGCCAATTTTCGCATCGGTATCGCCTGGGTTCTCATTCAATGCCTGGGTGTAGGCGGCTTCAGCACCAGCGTAATCCCCGCAGTCAAGAGCGTCCAGGGCTTTTTGGTGCAGGGGCGGCAGGGGCTTTTCCTGTTCGCTGAGAACCGGCTCAAAGCCACCGGCCAGACCCTGCTGGGTTGCTAGCTGGACTACCTGCCCCAGCACCTCGGTCAGAGCCTGGGGTTCAACAGGCCCGTTAAAGAGCGGGGCGGGACGGCCAGCTAGTACCGCAACAGCGGCTGGTACACCCTGAATCTGGAAGGCCTGACCAATCTCGGGAGTCTTGGTAATATCCACTGCCGCCAGGAGCAGGTTCCCTCCGGCGGAGTTGACCAGTGCCTCAACCTGCTCGAGCATTTGCACAGAAGCAGGGGAATGGGGTGCCCACAGGGCAAAAATAACGGCACCCCGGTTGGACTCCTGAACCAGCTGCTGGAACTGGGCTACATCGGTGACGTCAAAACGCCAACTGGGCTCACTTGCCTGGGCCGTTTGCTCCCCCGGCTGAGCGTTAGCCTGAGCAGTAACACTTAGATCCGGAGCATTGCGCACCGAAGCCGGTAGGTTCTCAGGCTGGAAACCCGATGATGCGGTCATGGTTTTCTCCTTAGGGAGTAGCAGGTTCTTTTCTCTCCAGTCTATGCTGTCAAAAACAGGCCACCGCCGCCAAGAGAGCCTCTACTTTCTAGCCCAGGGCAGAAATCACGATAAGGTAGTAGACAACTATCCCTTTTTGATGACCAGGCCAGGAATATGCCACTACCATTTTTGTCCTCCCGAGCTTCTCGTGCCAGAAGCTCAGAACCTGCTCAAGCCGCATCGGGTGACGATGCTCAAAACAGTAGTAGCTCCAAGTTCACGATGCCAGCGCTACCGGCCATACCCGGCGCTCGGCCCCGGCATAGGCTGCAGCTTCCGGCTGATCCTACCGAGACAGCCAACACAGTCAAGGAACCCGATCAGCAGGTCTCACATTTGCCTTCTAAGCAATCGCAGGTCCCCGAGCACGGCCGCCATATCACCAACCCCATCTACTTCGGTTTCATGCTGGCAGTTGGAATTACTCTAGCTCTTATCTGCATCTACTTTGTCTTGAATGTAGGTGCCCTAGCAGGCTGGATCACCGGTGCTGTTTTTATTGGGCTAGGCCTTGACCCTGCCGTCCGCAAACTTGAGCAGAGGGGTCTGCCCAGAGGGGCAGGTGTAGGTGTAGTGTTCCTGGCCTTTGCCTCTATAGTGGGTGCCCTGACCTTCTGGATCATCCCCATGGTAGCTCGCCAGGCCGTCTCCTTTATCACGGGTTTCCCCAACCAGCTTGAAGCCTTTCTCAATTCAGATTTGTTTACTTCTCTGGATGAAAAGTTTCAGATCCGCTCAGCAGTTGACGGAGAAGTTGAAAAGGTTTTTACCCAGCTAACCTCCGATACCTCGGTGGTCAGCAACTTTATGAACTCTCTGCTCAACGCGGGATCCACCCTAGCGGAGACCACCACAGGCATTATTATCGTTCTCTTCCTCTCTATCTACGTCTTAGCTTCGCTGCCAACCATCAAGGCCTGGTTTATTCGTCTGGCTCCTGCCTCACGTCGAGAACGCGTTGGATACTTGACCGAAAAGATTTCTGACTCCGTGGGCCACTATGTGATGGGCCAGGCTCTAGTAGCTATCTGTAACGCAACGGTGGCTGCCCTTATTATGCTGATTGTCGGTGTTCCCTTTGCCCAGCTCCTGATGCTCTTAGTTCTGGTTTTGGCCTTTATCCCCCTAATCGGTGGGGTCAGCGCAGCGGTCCTAGTGTCGCTGATTTCACTGACCGATAGCTGGCAGACTGCCCTCTTCTTCTTGGTCCCCTACCTGATTTATCTCCAGATCGAGGCCTACTTCATTTCGCCGCGCATCATGAAAAAAGCGGTGGCTGTGCCCGGCGCTGTTGCTATTATTGCGGTAGTTGCGGGCGGTTCGATTTGGGGCGTACTGGGAGCAATAATTGCTATCCCAGTTGCCGCCTCTATCTTGATCCTGGTCAATGAGGTCCTTGTGCCTCGACAAGATCGTCTATAAATACCTGATCGATGAGGTTTAAGGGGCCCCGGGGTAGGTAATCATTACCTACCCCGGCCCGCTCTATGTACAAAGCTCTTGGCTACCAGAAGCGGCGGGTCTGCCAGCAACGCTGGTGCCAGTGCCGGCGTTCCTCGATAGCGCGTTGAGAACCGAACATGTGATCTTCCTGCCACACCACCAGGTGCGCTACACCCGGCCTAATCGAGGTCATACATTCAGGGCAGGTGTAGGTTTTCTGAGCATTCATGGGGGGAATATACTGCACGAACCAGTCACCATCACCTGCCCGTTCCACTCGCGGTGATGGGTCTAGTAGACGAGAAATATCGCGCCCAGGCTTGCTCTGCTTTTGCCATTTGCTAGGGGCAGAGCCGGAATTAGAATGAGGGCGACGTTTCTTGGATGGGGATCTACGAGGCATGGGTTTATTCTGTCATGTCCTTGAGCTAAGCCCCAACTGCTTCTTGCTCAGCTGTTAGAGTGGTACGGTGCGTTTAGTTATAGCTGATTGTTCTGTTGATTATGTGGGCCGTCTGAAGGCCCACCTACCCCGTGCGACCCGTCTGCTCATGATTAAGAATGACGGCTCGGTACTTATCCACTCCGATGGCGGCTCCTACAAACCGCTCAACTGGATGAGCCCGCCCTGCCGTCTGCATATTGCACCCCGCGAGGAGTTTGAAGGAACCACCGCAGGCGAAGATCTTGACTCCGATGTCAGCGAGCTGTGGACCGTGCAAGCCGCCAAATCCGATGACCGACTGGTCATCCGTGTCTTTGAGAAGCAGGGCGAGCTGAGCCAGGACTTAGGCATAGATCCCGGTCTCATCAAGGACGGTGTTGAGGCAGATCTTCAGCGTTTACTGGCTGAACAGATTGAGCTTTTGGGCAGTGGCTACCGCCTGGTTCGCCGTGAATACCCCACCGCTATCGGCCCGGTCGATATTCTGGCCAAAGATGCCTCGGGTATCTCGGTGGCTGTTGAGCTCAAGCGTGTAGGTGATATTGACGGCGTTGAACAGCTCACCCGCTATCTTGAACTCCTGAACCGCGATCCCCTCCTGGCTCCCGTTCAGGGCGTTTTTGCTGCCCAGCGTATCAAACCCCAGGCACGCACACTAGCAGAGGATCGTGGCATCCGTTGTCTAGCCCTAGATTACGATGCTATGCGCGGTGTTGACGATAGCAGCTCCCGGCTCTTCTAAAGAACCTAGACATAAGGGGGGCGGCACCCATGGGGTGCCGCCCCCTCTTCTTATTCCCCCGGTAGCAAAGTCACAGTGTGAGGCAAAAACGGTCGCCTCCCCCAGATAGGGAAGGCGACCGTATCTGCTGAGCAGGAACAGACTAAATCTGTGCGTGCTTCGCGGCGATGGTGACTCGATCGTTTGACACGGTCAAGAAACCTTCGTTCAGGCGGGTTGTCTTCTTTTCGCCGGTGATGTCTTCAATCAGAAGCTCACCATCGTCGGCCAGAAGCGCCATGGTCGGGATATGACCGGGCATAATGCCCAAATCCCCGTTCACGGTGCGAGCCCGAACGTATTTTGCTTCGCCGACCCACACGATGTGTTCGCGGGAAACAACTTCAACTTTCAGTGCCATGATTACTTGGCTCCAGACTGTGCCTTGATTTCCTCGTAACGACGCATGACATCGTCCATGCCACCGATGTTGTAGAAGGCCTGCTCGGGGATATGGTCAACATCGCCACGGCAAATCATCTGGAATGACTCAATGGTGTCCTTCAGGGGCACGGTTGAGCCTTCAACGCCGGTGAATTGCTTAGCGGTGTAGGTGTTCTGCGACAGGAACTGCTCGATACGGCGAGCACGGGAGACAACAATCTTCTGTTCCTCAGAGAGTTCATCGACACCAAGGATGGCGATGATGTCCTGAAGTTCCTTGTTCTCCTGCAGAATCGCCTTGACCTGAATCGCGGTGTCGTAGTGCTCCTGACCGATGTACTGGGGATCCAGGATTCGGGAAGTGGAGGACAGCGGATCAATCGCGGGGTACAGACCACGAGAAGCAATTTCACGAGACAGCTCGGTGGTTGCGTCGAGGTGTGCGAAGGTGGTTGCAGGCGCCGGGTCGGTGTAGTCATCCGCAGGAACGTAAATTGCCTGCATGGAGGTGATGGAGTGACCACGGGTTGAGGTAATACGCTCCTGGAGCAGACCCATTTCGTCGGCCAGGTTGGGCTGGTAGCCCACAGCTGAAGGCATACGGCCAAGCAGGGTTGAAACCTCAGAACCAGCCTGGGTAAAGCGGAAGATGTTGTCAATGAAGAGCAGCACGTCCTGGTTCTGGACATCGCGGAAGTACTCCGCCATGGTCAGGCCGGTCAGCGCAACACGCAGACGGGTTCCCGGCGGTTCGTCCATCTGGCCGAAGACAAGGGCGGTGTCCTTAAGAACGCCTGCCTCTTCCATTTCAACCCAGAGGTCGTTACCCTCACGGGTACGCTCGCCCACACCGGTGAATACGGAGGTACCACCGAAGTTACGAGCAACGCGGGTAATCATTTCCTGAATCAGAACGGTCTTACCAACGCCTGCACCGCCGAAGAGGCCAATCTTACCACCGCGAATGTAGGGGGTTAGAAGGTCAATTGACTTGATGCCGGTTTCCAGCATCTCGGTTGAACCTTCAAGGTCGGCGAAGCCGGGAGCTGCACGGTGGATAGGCCAGTAGGTATCGGCCTTGATTTCATCGTTGGAGACATCCAGAGCATCACCCAGGACGTTGAAGATGTGGCCCTTGACGCCGTCGCCAACGGGGACGGAGATGGGGGCACCGGTATCAACAACAGCCTGACCACGGACCAGGCCGTCGGTCTGCTGCAGGGAGATGGCGCGTACCAATGAGTCGCCCAGGTGCTGAGCGGTCTCAAAGGTGATCTTGCGGGTGGCGCCGTTGAGGGTGAGCGCAGCGGTCAGCGCATTGTAAATTTCGGGTACCTGGCCGGCAGGGAACTCAACGTCGACGACAGGGCCGATAACGCGAGCAATACGACCGGTTGCGCCCTGAGCCGGCGCGGTAGCCGATTCGTTCAGAGTGGCAGTCATTGTTCTCACTTACCTATGTAGAGAGTGGAAAAGTTTGTGGTGGGTTTATGAGGCGAGTGCGTCGGCGCCGCCAACAATTTCGCTGAGCTCCTGAGTAATTTCAGCCTGGCGAGCATTGTTCATCAGGCGGGTGTACTTCTTGATGAGCTCATCAGCGTTATCGCCTGCGGACTTCATCGCGCGCTGGCGAGATGCGAGTTCGGAGGCGGCGGCTTCAAGCAGGCACGCATAGATGCGGGAGGCAACATAGCGCGGGAGCAGTTCATCAAGCACTTCCTGGGGGTTGGGCTCAAATTCGAAGACCGAGTTCTGCTGGAACTGGTCATCTTCAAGACGTTCACCGGGGATGATGTCCTCACCGAGTGCCCGTGCAGCTGCCACCTCAATGGGGAGCAGGCGCAAGACGCGAGTCTCCTGAGTCACCATGGAAACGAACTCTGTATAGACGATGTGGAGATCATCGACTTCGCCGTTTTCGTAGGCGGCCAGAACAGCGTCACGAGCGGCAATTGCCATCTCGATGTTGGGGTTATCGGTGTTACCCTCCCATGCCTGTTCGTAATCACGTTCGCGGAAGTCAAAGTAGGACTTTGCCTTGCGACCGATCAGGTAGAGCTTGACATCGCGTCCCTCACCGCGGAGCTTCTCAATAAGACCCTCGGTTTTCTTGAGGACGGATGAGGAGTATGAACCCGCAAGGCCACGATCACTGGTTAGAACCAGAACTGCAGAGCGACCAACCCTATGCTTAGAGCTGGGATTGAGCAGGGGATGCTCAATGGGGTGCTGGGTCGCAATAGCAGTTACTGCCTTAGTCAGCGCATTTGCGTAGGGGCTTGCAGCCTCTGCGCTACGACGTGCCTTGTTAATGCGTGAGGTTGCGATCATCTCCATCGCCTTGAAGATCTTCTTCATAGACGATGTTGAAGTAATCTTTTGGCGGTAAACCCTAATCTGGGCTCCCATAGAGATTCCTTTCACTCCTAGTGGTGAGGGCCCCTCCCCCAAAAGGTGAGGGGCCAATCACGGAACTAGGAAAATCGCTAACCGATAGTTTCCTGTGATACTTCGCTGTCTGACAGAGGCTTGTGCTCTTCATGGCCGGCCTCAACCAGGTGGCTGGTGCCCTCTGAGCGGAAGCCCTTCTTGAAGTCAAGGATAGCGGCCTCAAGTGCTGCTACGGTGTCCTCTTCCAGCTTGCCCGATGATGCAATGTTCTGCAGCACCGAGGTTGAGCGGCGTAGGTGGTCCAGGAACTCTGCCTCAAAACGTAGGACGTCTGAAACTTCCAGATCATCCAGGTGACCGTTGGTGCCGGCCCAGATTGAAACAACCTGATCCTCAACAGCGTAGGGAGTGTACTGGGGCTGGCGCAGAAGCTCGGTCAGGCGAGCACCGCGGGTCAGCTGAGCCTTAGAAGCATCGTCAAGGTCCGAGGCGAACATGGCAAATGCTTCCATTGCGCGGTACTGAGCCAGATCAAGCTTGAGGGTACCGGAGACCTTCTTCATTGCCTTGGTCTGAGCTGCACCACCGACGCGAGAAACAGAGATACCTACATCAACTGCGGGGCGCTGGTTAGCGTTGAAGAGGTCTGACTGCAGGAAGATCTGGCCGTCGGTGATGGAGATGACGTTGGTGGGGATGAAGGCTGAAACGTCGTTTGCCTTGGTCTCAATAATCGGGAAACCGGTCATTGATCCTGCACCCAGCTCGTCTGAGAGCTTTGCACAGCGCTCAAGCAGGCGGGAGTGGAGGTAGAAAACGTCACCGGGGTAGGCTTCGCGGCCCGGAGGACGGCGCAGAAGCAGTGACACTGCACGGTAGGCTTCTGCCTGCTTTGAGAGGTCATCAAAAATGATGAGGACGTGCTTGCCACCGTACATCCAGTGCTGGCCGATAGCCGAACCGGTATAGGGCGCAAGATACTTGAAGCCCGCAGCATCAGATGCAGGTGAAGCAACGATGGTGGTGTACTCCAGTGCGCCCTTCTGCTTGAGGGTTTCACGGACAGCTGCAATGGTGGATGCCTTCTGGCCGATTGCTACATAAACGCAACGAACCTGCTTGGTGGGGTCGCCGCTTGCCCAGTTGTCCTTCTGGTTCAGAATGGTGTCAACCGCAATTGCAGTCTTGCCGGTCTGGCGGTCACCAATGATGAGCTGACGCTGGCCACGGCCGATCGGGATCATGGCATCAATTGCCTTGAGACCGGTCTGGAGGGGTTCGTGAACTGACTTACGCTGGGTGACGCCGGGGGCCTGAAGCTCGAGGGCGCGGCGACCTTCGGGTACGATCTCGCCCAGGTCATCGATGGGGTTACCCAGGGGGTCAACTACACGGCCCAGGTAGGCATCGCCTACAGGTACCGAGAGAACCTCGCCGGTGCGGTGGACTTCCTGGCCTTCTTCAATGCCGGTAAAGTCACCGAGGACGATGACACCAATGTCACGGGTGTCAAGGTTCTGTGCCAGGCCAAGGGTGCCGTCTTCAAAGCGAAGCAGCTCGTTAGCCATTACTGAGGGAAGGCCCTCAACGCGTGCGATGCCGTCGGATGCTGATGCAACTCGACCCACCTCTACGCGTTCTGCGTTGCCGGGTTCGTAAGACGCTGCGAATTCGTTCAGCGCGTTACGGACATCATCGGCGTTGATGGTCAAATCGGCCATCTTATGTCCCTGCTCTCCTAGATTGTTGGTAGGCCCGCCACCAGTGCTGACAGGCTCACCGAAACTTGTATGACGTGCCGGGGCGATATGCTCTGAGCTGGCCCGAATCGTCTGTGTATCTTCTAAATCACCGTCGAGGTCTCGACTGATGTCAACGATTATGCGAATGCTCTGCTGAGATCTGCCAGGCGGGTAGATAGAGTGCCATCGATGACCTCGTCCCCCACCTGTACTCTGAGCCCACCCAAAAGTGTGGAATCTACGGTGATATCGAGCTTGAGCTCTTTACCGTAGGTCTTGTTCAGGGAGCTCTGGAGTTTAGCAGTTTGCTCTGCAGTCAAGGGTCGTGCTGTAACAACCCGCGCAATCCACTTGTTCTGACGCTTGACGATGATTTCAACGAACTCGTTAGCCAAGCGTGCGGCAGTGGTGCCACGGGCTACGGTGCCAACTCGTTCGAGCAGAAGCCTGCCTTCTTCGGAGGACACCTTGCCACCGAGAGAAACGGCCAGCTTCTTGAGTGCTTCTTTGCTAGCCCGGGTGTCGGCCAGAGCAGCCTGTGCCTTAGCTGAAGCATCAACAGTGTTGATGAAGGTCAGCAGTTCGTTGACAGTCTGCTCCAGAGCGTCGATACCGCCGCGTTTCTCAGCAGACAGTGCTACTGCGGAAACAGCGGTTTTCTCGAGTGCATCTGCCAGATCTCGTTCGGCGCTCCAGCGGGCTTCTGCTGCCGCAGTCACGATTGCCAGAGCGTTATCGGAAATCTTACCGCCCAGCACTGAGCGGGCGATGCCTGCTCGCTGGGCCGCCTGACGGGAGGGGTCAGTGAGGCCTCGGCGGAACCCACCGTTGGTATCAATGACATCGACGATAGCAAAGAGTTCTGCTGCGAGGTCAGTCGGGTTCTGGCCAGCATGAGCTGCTAGCACCTGTTCCACCTTGTTCAGTGATTCAGTCGATACTGCTGACATTAGCGGGCCACACCTGCCTGCTGCTGAACTTCAAGGTCAGCAAGAAAACGATCGACGACACGTGAAGACCTCTCATCATCGCTGAGGGATTCGCCCACAATCTTGCCTGCCAGTGAGGTTGCCAGCACGCCAACTTCGGTGCGAAGTGAGGCTGCGGCAGCTGCACGTTCTGCTTCGATTGTCCTCTGAGCGTTCTCGGTGATGCGAGCAGCTTCTGCGGTAGCGCGCTCCTTGGCTTCAGCTACGATAGCCTCACCCTCGGCACGTGCTTCTTCACGAATTTTCTGTGCTTCCAGGCGAGCGCTTTCGAGCTGCTGGCCGTACTCTTCGCGTGCTGCTGCTGCCTCTGCCTGAGCCTTTTCGGCCTTGGCGAGACCACCCTCGATTGCTTCCTTACGGTCCTGGTAAATCTTTTCGAATGCCGGGACAACGTACTTGGTAACGATGAAGAGGAGGATCAGGAACCCGATGGCGGTAATGGCGATTTCCCAGACGTTAGGAATCAGAGGGCTAGCACCCTCTTCTGCAGCCATTAGGTAGGTCATAGGGGATTTTCCTGTTCTATAGTTTGGTCAAATTTTCGGCGGGGCCAAAAATTACTTGATGAGCGCAAGAACAAAGCCGAGAACTGCTAGAGCTTCAACCAAGGCGAAGCCCAGGAAGAGCATGGGCTGCAGGGTCTTCTGCGATTCAGGCTGGCGAGCCACGGAGGTCATGTAGGCCGCGAAGACCAGACCAACGCCGATGCCGCCACCGATTGCTGAAAGACCGTAGCCAACTGAGGTGAGTGAACCGGTAAGTTCCATTATGTTTGTTTCCTTTCACAGTGCCCCTACCCCTTAGGGCGTGTGTTGTCAGGGGCAGAGTATTTATTTGTGTAGACTCCCCGCGCGAGCGGGTTGCTTTTCTCGTCCGGCAGGTTGCCCTGCCGGAGAAAACCTTTAGTGGCCTTCGGAGACTGAACCCTGCAGGTAAACCGCAAGGAGCAGGGTGAAGACGTAAGCCTGGATGCACTGAATCATGAGTTCCAGGAAGTAGAGGAAGAGCCCCAGAGCACCGGAGCCAACTGAAGCAATCGCAGCGAAGCCGCCTGCTTCAACGATAAGGTACTGAGTCAGTGAGGCCGCAACCATGATTGCCAGGTGGCCACCGAACATGGTAGCGAAAAGACGCAGGGCGTGAGTTGCGGGCCGGATGAGCATGTTGGACATGAACTCAATGGGAATGAGGATGAGGTAAACCAGCGGGGGAACACCAGCAGGCATGGTCATGTCTTTGAAGAACTTGCCCAGACCCTTGCGCTTGATGCCGACACCAACCCAGGTGATGTAGGCGATAGCAGCCAGCGCATAGGCGCTACCAACGTGTGACATGGTGGGAAGCTGAAAGACAGGAATGGAGCCGTAGAGGTTGTTGACCAGAATGAAGAAGAAAGCTGTGAATAGAAGGGGCACGAAAGGCTTGTAGTGGTGAGCGCCAATCAGCTCCTTGCCCAGACTGTTGCGCACCAGACCGTAGCCCATTTCACCGACAAACTGGGTCCGGGAGGGAACCATAGCGCGCTTGCGAGCGGCAAACATGAAGAAGCCAGCGACGATGACAACTGATAGCAGAATCAGAATTGTGTGCTTGCCGAATTCAAAGTCACCAATCTGGAAAAGGGCAGGCAGGTGCATGTCTTCGATGGTGGGCGGCACGTAGCCCTGCTGCTCTCCTGCTGCGACAACTAGCCCGTTTGAAATCAAGGCAAGTCCTTTCTTGCTTCGTGTTGGCCGCTTGTTATAAAGCAACCTCAGAGGTTGTAAGAATTAAAAATGTGTATGGGCCCGCTCCGAGGAGCCGGTTTTATTTGCTCTGTTGCATATGGATGAATACCAGATAGATACCACCAAAGGCACCGATAGCCGCGCCTGCCCAGACAATCCAGGAGGTACCCAGCAAGTGGTCCAGACCATAGCCTACCAAACTCCAGATACCAATACCTATCATGACATAGAGAAGCGTCATGACAGCCCCAGCGGTACCGCCGCCTGCTACAAGCTCACCAGCTGATCGCAATTGCTTATTCTGCTGGTACCATTTCTCATCGGCATTAGCCACCTATGCACGCTCCTTTGCTTAGCATTATCCTACCGAATCGAAGTAGAGGATTCTCTGTTTCGTGATAATTTTCGTTTCCAGGGCTAGCTGAACAAGCAGTCCAGTAACAGCTCCGGCCAGTAACCATCCGTTTCTAAAACCGTCCGGAATAGGTAGGAAAATTAGCAGACCGGTGAAAACCAAAATTTTGAACGGATAGGAAGCCGCCAAGGCAACCGCAGCCGTCTTCATTGATTTCTTTTCCGTCAGGAGTGCAATAAGAATCCCGATAAAAAAGCTCAGGTAGACCAGCCCCAGACCGACAAGGAAAGCGCCTGCTGCCGGGTAACCTGCAATGACTACACCCACTATGCTACCGACAAGGGCCAAGATCGCCAAAGCCAGAGTCACGCAGGTCAGCATCCTGCGCCAAGGCATCTCATTGACCTTCAGGGGCTTACCTACCATTGGGCTGACCGACCTTTCTCAAGATAGCCGGCAGGGTAAGGTAGAGAGCCAAGACAAGAGCGACAAGCAGGGCCGCCCCCACAGCGTTCTGCGTTTCAAAGGGTAAGGCGATAACCGTGATAGCCGTCACCAAAACCGTTGCCAGGGTCACCACCCCGGCGCTGGCCAGGTGACTCAGGCCCAGATCCGTCAGCTTCTGGTAAGTGTGGGTCCGGTGGGGTTTGTACCATTGCTCCCCCTTGATAACACGGCGCAACAAAGTGGTGCCGGTGTCAGCGAGGTAGACCAAAAGCGGTGCAAGGATGTATTCCACATAAACACCGGAGAGGAAAGCACCGACAGCCATTGAAGCAATGGCACCGCCCAAAAAGTAAGAGCCTGCATCCCCCAGAAAAACATTTTTGCCGGTACGCACATTCCAGGGCAGAAAAGCTAGATAGGCCGCCGCTACAGCAAGTCCCCCCGCAAGTAGCCAGGGCATATTATTGACCCAGCCCGCAAAAGCATAGGCACCGCCCACAGTAAGACCATGCAGGCCGGAAATGCCATTGATGCCGTCCATAAAATTCACCACATTGATGTAGGCGGCAATAGCAAAAACACCCAGCGGAATCCAAAACCCGGATGTCCCCAGCATGATGGTCATACCTACGGTAACCACAAGACCAATGAGGAGCTGGATAGCTGCCCGGATCGCAATCGGCACACCGCTGTAATCTTCTAACCAGCCCAGTGCACCCGAAGCCAGCATTCCAAAGAGGACCAAGAGGGCAATCGATCGGTCTGTGGGAATCTGCCCATCAACAAGAACAGCGATATAGCCCAAAACTGCGGCAAGTGCCGTTGCCAAGCCCATGCCCCTAAAGACCGGGGAAGTGTGCGAAGAGCGGGCGGTGGGTATATCCACCAGGTTCCAGCGGTGCAGAAAGGGGCGAACCACAAAGGGGAGGAGCAGGCCAGCGCAACCGGCAAGAAGAGCCACAACGGTAGCCAGGCCAATCATTGATGAGGTTTCCATTTAGGCCGCCTGCCCGGGGCGTTCAACCCGATCGTAGCCGCGATGCTCACGATAGTTAGCCAGCCAGCGGCCATAGTCCAAATCGCTCGGGTCCATATCCGGTGCCTGGGCCCGCATAATATTCTCGTTTTCTTCGCTCCGCTGTACCTGTTCACCCAGACCAAAGAGGACCTCGTCGCGCTTTTCGCCAGCCCGCAAGCCGATGACATCAATAGCAACATCAAAGCGTTCGTAGAGACTTCGCATGTGTTCAGCCACCTTCATGATTTTGACCGGCTGACCCATATCGAGAACTAGCACTTCCCCGCTCTTACCAATGGCGCCGGCCAGCATGACCAGCAGGCAGGCGTCGGGAATTAGCATGAAGAAGCGGGTCGCATTGCGGTCGGTGACCGTCAGCGGACCGCCATCTAGAATCTGCTTGGTGAAGAGCGGTTTGATAGAACCCCGTGAACCGAATACGTTACCGAAGCGTACTGAGACGTAGGTTTTTCCGGTCTGCTTACCGTACCAACTCGTCAGCATTTCTGCGCTGCGCTTGGATTGCCCCAGTGCAGTGGTGGGGTCAGCTGCCTTATCGGTCGAGATATTCACAAAAGCTTCAACATCTACTAGAGATGCAGCCTTTAGGACGTTCGCGGTACCCAGCGTATTAGTCTTGTAGGCCTCCTTGGGGTAGGCCTCCAGAGCGGACACATGTTTGAGGGCAGCGGCATGAAATACAACCTGAGGTTTACGTTCAAGAAATACTGCCTCGATAGCTTCAGCATCACGCACATCAGCCAGAATAACGCTCGGGTCATCAAGGCTAGAAAGACCGGTCATAGAGTATCGAGTATCCATCAGCAGGGATTCGTCGCGGTCCAGCATCATCAGTTCTGCAGGTTCATACCCGCTTAGCAGCCGGCACAGCTCAGAACCGATCGAACCACCGGCGCCAGTCACCAGCACCCGACGACCCTGAACATAGCTCCGGATCAGGGCATGGTCAATCTTGTAATCGATTTTCCCTCGGATTCCCTCTAAGAGTTCACGCTCATTGCCCTCGTGAGTTCGACGGCTAGCCCCCGAAAAATCAGGAACAACTGAGTTGATGCGAATTGTTTCTACGCCCAAATCTTTCATGGTCTGGGCAACGTGAACCAGACGCCGCTCGGGGATTTCTTCACCAATAGCTATGAGAACCTTACGCGCACCGTGCTTTTTGACCAGTGCAGGCAGTTCAGCGCTCGTACCCTCCACCTTAACCGAGTGGATTCTAGCGTTCTTGACCGATCGGTCATCATCCACGATGGAGACAGGCAGGTACTTTGCCTTGGGGTCCGTCATCAAGGAAGAGACGAGGTTACGCCCCAAAAATCCTGCACCATAAATAATGACGCGTTCGGAGCCCTCCCCCGTGGGACGGTTGGTGGTTTCCTCGTAAATCCGCTTAAGGTAGCGAAAACCCATCATCAGCAAAATAGCAATGGGGAAAGCGATCATAACCACAGACCGAGGCACCCCAAAAGTACGGGAGTACATCATCAACAAAAACTGCATGATAACCAGGTTGATCAGGAGCAAGGGGTAAAGCTTGCTCCCCTCCTGCAAGGTGCCATAACTGTGGCGGCCACGATAGAGACCCAGCATCAGCCCGCCACCCACCTGAAGGGTAACCATCACAAGGGCTACAAGGGTAAGTCCTTGCGGGTCGATCTGATCGGTATCCATGCCGTAACGCAGCATGAAAGCAACGGGTAGCGCAAGCAGCCATGCCAGGGAGTCAAGCAGAACTTGAATGTACTTCCACCAATTCTTGCGCTCAGACGTTGAGGTGAGAGCGGGAATCGAGGTGGTCTGCAAGGAGGGTTCCTTAGACAATGTCGCCCTTTCTCTCAATCACTTGCGGGGTCCGACCGGTCATCCAGCGGAATGCTTTGGTTCGTATCTTTTCGGGGGCTAGACGATAGAGACCGCGAATACCCATATTCTTTGCAAAACGCACGGGACTCACCACGTTTCCACTGTAGAGCCGGCGCTGAACATCAATGTCTTTGCGCAGGGCGCTTATTCCACCTCTACGGGTGTAGGCCGTACTAACCCGATATTTAACTAAAGGATCGGGCAGGTTACCCAGAATAAAACCTGCCTTATCCATACGCGCCCACAGCCAGTAATCCTCGGCCCCCGGCAGCTCGATATAGCTACCCACAGCTTGGACAGCACTCCTACGGAATACGACGGTCGGGTGGAGCATAGGGTTACGTCGGGGAATAACTTCGCTAATACGCCGCGACCCTGTAGCTACACGGCGCAGGGCATCGGGGGTACTCGGGTCTAGAGAGAACTCGTACATGGCACTTCCCAGCACGTCAAACCGTCCGTCTGCTAGCAGGGGTATCTGGTGTTCGAACCGTTCCGGTACTGAGATATCGTCGGCATCAGCACGGGCAACGATATCGTAAGCGCAGGCGCTTAGACCTTCGCGCAGGGCGGCAGCCAGCCCGTGGTTTTCTGCCAGCTCAATGTGCTCGACTGGCATGGGTGCCGATATCTTAAAGTCAGCGATGACCTCGGCTACCTCCTGAGTTACAGGACCGTCCTGAACCAAAACCACCTGGGTGGGAGGGAGCGTCTGCTCAACAGTATTAGAGTTCAGTGCCGCCTTCAGGTTCTGGGGAGTATCACCCCGGTAGACACTCATCAACAAAGAAAAATCGCGGGCATCGCGGTATTGTGCGCGCACTATCTCGGCTAAATTTGGGGTCTCTAACTGGTAGATATCTTTGAGTACCTCAGAGTTAGAGCGGTAACCGGCAAGAGCATCTTTAAGGCCGTTCAAGAAATACCCGCTATAGATTTTCTTATCATCGGTCCCTAAGAGGGTGCTAGCCCACAGTCGGGCGGTAGAACCGCCATAGAGTAGCTTTTCGTGCGGGGCGAGAGTACGCCGAGCACAAAAAACCCAGAGCTTGTTGCGCACATCATGATAGAAACGTGGCCCCGGGGCAGTATCGGTTGTACCGAAAGTCTTAGTGTTGTGGATAGCAACAGAACGCTCAGTGGCAATCCCCTGGCTATGCTGAATCAGCCTGGTGGTGTACTCGAAATCATCGTTCCAGATAAAGAAGTCAGCCAGCGGTAACTCTGTAGCACGCATGGCCGCCCCGTCCATCAAAATCGAGACAAAAGAAGCAGAGCGGATAGGGCGCGCACCCACAGCCGCGGCCTGCGCGGTTCGTTCCGCACCAGCGGCGAACATGGTTCGCATAGTGTTCATGGGGTGATCTTCGCCATTAGTCCAGACCACCTTGGAGGCAACCACCGCAGGGCGTTCAGCCTTAACAGGTGAGTAATTAGCCCAAGCCCGGTAAGCCTCGCTTAAAGTTCCCTCGGTTGGCTCGGTATCATCGTCCATAACCCAGACCAAATCGGCCCGATGACGGACCAGGGCACGGTCAATACCGACGGTAAACCCGCCAGCCCCACCCACGTTCTCGGGCAGGTGAACAATATCTGCTTCAAGCTCATAGTCCAGGCTCTCAAGATAGTCCGGAGTGGAATCCGTTGAAGCGTTGTTGACGATAATAACGACATCAGGGGTGAGCAGACCGCCAGCTATACCAGCCAGAGTACGCTCCAAGAGGTCACGCCGGTTGTAGGTGACAACAACGGCGGCGATACACTCAGCCGGTCGCTGCTGGTTACTCTGGTCAGAAACCATAAAGAACAGGTCCTTTCGTGGGCTTAAGGCCACCTATACGCGGCCCCTGCCCGGAAGAAAGGGCAGAATCCACACAACTACATAAAGTTTACCTAACCCGGCTGAGTATTACCCCCATGAGCACGGGCATCAAGGCTACCCTTGTTTTTTATCAGCCCCTTACGTGCAATGAGGCCCCGGCTGTGACAACCTTAAAAGGACAGGGGTTCACTGGCTCCATTTAGCTCACAAGGGAGAAAAGGCATGGCTCACGCCACATGGAAAGTTATTGGTGCAAGCGGCTTTGTGGGGTCATCAATCCTTGCCCGGCTAGCCTCAGAAGGTGTCACGCTCGAGGCGGTTGAGGCTCCACGCCTACTCACCCGAACTAGTGACCCCGACAAACTCATTGCCGAGGCTCGCTCCCTGGAGGGCATTATCGATACCCTGGCTGATTCCTTTGCCGGGTGCGACCTTGTTATTAATGCTTCAGGTCTGGCTGCCCCCGACCAAGAAGACTTGGCTCCTCTAATCGGGGCAAACGCTCTGCTCCCCATCATCATTGCCATTGCCGCCCAGCGAACAGGTGTGCGCCGAGTCATCCATATCTCATCAGCCGCTGTTCTAGGCGCGGCCAGTGTACTAACCCCCACCGAAGAAACTGACCCGTTCTCCGCATACTCATTTTCCAAGGCCCTGGGCGAAGAAGCCCTACTCAAGATTCGCTCCTTCGTAGAAGAAACTGCTGCTCAAGGCCGTGCCCCAGGGTCTGAACAATCCGAGTTCCCTGCCGCTCCCTCGTACGCGCCGGTTCAGGTTGCAAAAGATCACGCGGTAGAAATCTGTATTATTCGGGCCACTAGCGTCCAGGGACGCGGTCGCCGCACCACCCAGGCTTTCGCCAAAATTGCATCCTCACCGCTGGCATCGGTTGCTGGTTCAGCAAGCCGCCGGACCCCCGTGTCATCTAACTACGCTCTGGCTGAATTCGTGCATATGATTGCTGCCTTTGAAGGTGAGCTGCCCGCCATCGTAGTTCAGCCCTGGGAAGGCGCAACCACCGAGTCTGTTCTCGTCGATGCAGGGCGCCGGCAACCAATCCACCTGCCTGAAGCGCTCTGCCGCGCCGCAGTTTCTGCCGGTTATAAGGTCTCCGAACTCCTGGGCGATAGGCTGACCGGGCCGGTGCGTCGCGTAGAAGTCATGTGGTTTGGCCAGGACATTGACGACTCCTGGGCTAGGGCTCACGGGCTAATCCCCCAGGCACGGGTGCAAGAGGTCTTACGCACTGCCCATAGCTCTTTGGGTTCAAAACGGGACCGTAAGTTCAGCGATTAGTTTTATGCAAAATCAAGGGGAGGGCCGGTTCATTACCAACCGGCCCCCCTGCTCACAGCGGCTATAGCCTGCTAGGAGCCTTAGGCCTCTGGTAGCTCCTCAAGCTCGTCCAGTTCCGCCTGCCCAGCCGTGCTTTCAAGCGTGATGCCCGCTGAGGTGCTCGAGCTAGAACCAAAAACTAAGGCTCGGGCCTCAGCCACGGTAAAGGGCTTAGTCTTATCTTCCACCGTGCGAATGGGTGCCACATAGGCAGTAGCTGTTCGCTTCTGGTCCACCGCCTTCAGCCCGCTATGAGAGACCAGGTGAGCCGCCAGGGAACCTGCAACCGGTGCGGCAGCCTTTGGTCCAACACCATCGATTTCTTGCTGGTCTGAGTCGTTCTCCAGGGTAGTCATAGCCTGCTGGGTCTGGGCCAGAGCAACCTCGGCCTCCCGCCGGGCTTTCTCTTGCTCGTCAAACTCTGCTCGGGTCACTACTGAGGGCACAACCTCGCGCAGCCGCTCAACCGGGATAGCGCCTTCTCGCACCACAATCAGTCGATCCGAGGTGCAGTCCACAATGGTCGAGGGTTGGGCATGTACCGACTCAAAATCATCGGAACGCTCAGCGGGACGAGGGCCGCCATCAAGAATAAGCTCAACGTCTGCGCCCAGCTGCTCCATGGCTTCATCAGCGGTGGTTGCCGCTACACGCCCCGTTTTATTAGCTGAGGATACGGCAAGAGGGCCCAGCTTTTTGAGCAGCTCGATCGCTACAGGGTCATGTGGAACACGCAGTGCTACCGTTCCCTGAGTCTCCCCCAGGTCCCAGTTCAGAGAAGGCTGAGAGTAGAAAATCAGGGTCAGCGCTCCAGGCCAAAAAGCATCGGCAAGGGCCCGCGCATCAGCTGACACCTCATCAGCCAGCCCCGCCAGTACGGCCTTATCGTAAATCAAAACAGGCGGGGGCATCTGACGGCTTCGCCCCTTAGCTGCCAGCAAAGCAGTAACGCCCTCAACAGAAAAAGCGTCTGCGGCAATACCGTAGACGGTATCGGTCGGAATGACGATGGGCTTGTGGTCTTTAATGACCGACTCAGCAGTAGCTATAGCCTGGTCAAAGGCTTCTTGGTCTGTGGCACTAACAATGGTTGCTTTCACACTCTTTATTCTTTCACATTCCTAGCTCTTGGACACCGGTTTGTAGCCGCTGGTGTGACGGGGTTTACCCGCCAGATCGTCAATAGATTCAGTACGCTCAAAGCCTGCCTTTTCAAAGGCTTGGCGCATGAGCTCCCGCTGGGTTTCCGCGTGCTCCATAATCAGGTACCCTCCAGGAGCCAGCAAATCGTAGGCACGGTAAGCTATCGCGGAGGGCAACTCCATGCCGTCTTCTCCCCCACCGTAAAGGGCAAGTGCCGGATCGTGGTCTCTGACTTCGGGATCCTTTGGAACAGCACCCTGCGGAATATAAGGTGGGTTCGAGGCAACCAGTGTCACCTGTCCCTTGAGCTCTTCCAGTGCGGTGAGGGCATCACCCCTGACCAGTCGAGCACCCGTACCATCAAGATTACGCTCAGCCCAAGCGGCCGCATCCTTGGACAGCTCGACCGCTAGCACCTCAGCCCCAGCCAGCTCAGTAGCTAGCGAAGCAGCAATCGCCCCGGAACCCGTACAGAGGTCAAGGACCAGGGGGCGATGCGGCAGGGTACCCTTGGCCACGCGACGCTGATACTCTACGACAGCGTGTTCAACCAGTAGCTCAGTCTCAGGACGCGGAACAAAAACCCCCGGGCCAACAGAAAGGGTCAGTCCCCGGAAATGGGCCTGCCCGGTCAGGTGCTGGAGCGGGATCCGCTGACCGCGCAGAGTCACCAGCCGATCAAAATCAGCAGGCACCGGGGTACCCAGCAGAGCAAGAGTTTGAACCCTCCCCCGGCTGACCGGCTCACCGGTCTGCTTCTCCAACAGATAGGCCGCAAGCAGCTGGCTATCAGTCTGGGAGGATTCCACCCCTGCCTCAGCCAGGTAGACCGAGGCCCGGCCAAGAGCTGAATCCAGATCCTCACCGGGCAAGGCAGAAAAGTCAGCCACGATTATTTGTTGTCCTGGCCTAGTTTCTCAAGACGGGCGGCTTCATCCATCTCAATAGCAGACTGGATAACAGCGCCCAGGTCACCGTTGAGGACAGCGTCCAGGTTGTAAGACTTGTAGCCGGTGCGGTGATCCGCAATACGGTTTTCGGGATAGTTGTAGGTACGGATACGCTCTGACCGGTCCATGGTGCGCACCTGGGAGTGACGCTTCTCGGCGTTCTCCGCATCAATCTGTTCCTGCTGCCAAGCCAAGAGACGGGCGCGGAGCACGCGCATAGCAGCTTCGCGGTTCTGAATCTGCGACTTTTCGTTCTGCATAGCTACCACGATGCCGGTTGGCAGGTGGGTAATACGTACAGCGGAGTCAGTGGTGTTCACTGACTGTCCACCGGGGCCAGATGAACGGTAAACATCGATCTTCAGATCGTTTTGGTTAATGTCGATTTCCTCGGGTTCATCGACCTCGGGGAAAACCAGTACGCCGGCGGCAGAGGTGTGGATACGCCCCTGGGACTCTGTTGCGGGTACACGCTGAACACGGTGAACACCGCCCTCGTACTTGAGGTGGGCCCAGACGCCCTCAGCCGGATCAGTAGAGTTGCCCTTGATAGCAATCTGGGCATCCTTGTAGCCGCCCACATCGGTGCTCTGGGAGGAAATCATCTCGGTCTTCCAGCCCTTGGTTTCCGCGTAGCGGGTGTACATGCGCAAGAGGTCAGCGGCAAAGAGGGAAGCCTCGTCACCACCTTCACCACCCTTGACCTCCAGAATCACGTTGCGGCCATCGTCCGGGTCGCGGGGAATCAGCAAGCGGCGCAGTTTTTCCTCTGCGGCAGGGAGCTTGGCTTCAATTTCTTTGACCTCAGCGGCGAACTCGGCGTCCTCGGCTGCCATTTCGCTAGCAGCCTGGAGGTCATCACGCAGGGCAGTGACCTTCTTATAGGCTTCAACGATGCCGTTGAGCTCTGCGTAACGGCGACCGAGTTTGCGTGCCTTACCCTGGGCGGCGTGCACAGCGGGGTCAGCCAGCTGTTTTTGGAGGTCTGCGTGTTCATCGAGCAGACCCTGGATTGAATCAATCACTGTATGTGCCTCTTCTTCGCGGTGCCCGCTACAGGCACCTCAATCTTTTGTTTAAGGGGTGAAGCACCGCCTGCCCCGTGTGGAGCAGGCGGTGTACCGAGCCTTTATTCGCCGTGGCCGAGCCCGCTCTTAGAAACGGTCAGCAGGAATTCGACGTTGGACTGAGTCTCGCGGAGCTTGCTGAGCAGAACCGAGAGTGACTGCTCCTGATCCATGCCAGCTAGGACGCGGCGCAGACGCCACATAATCTTGATTTCCTCGGGTGAGAGGAGTGCCTCTTCGCGGCGGGTGCTGGAAGCGTTGAGGTCGATAGCAGGGAAGATACGCTTATCGGCCAGGTGGCGGGAAAGGCGCAGTTCCATGTTGCCGGTACCCTTGAATTCCTCAAAGATAACCTCGTCCATCTTGGAGCCGGTCTCAACCAGGGCGGTAGCTAAAATGGTCAGTGAGCCACCCTCCTCAATATTGCGAGCCGCACCGAAGAACTTCTTGGGCGGGTAGAGCGCAGCGGCATCGACACCACCGGAGAGGATACGGCCCGATGCGGGGGCGGCCAGGTTGTAGGCACGGCCCAGACGAGTCATGGAATCCAGCAGAACGACAACGTCGCGGCCCTGCTCTACCAGCCGCTTAGCGCGTTCAATGGCGAGTTCAGCGACAATGGTGTGGTCATCGGCGGGGCGGTCAAAGGTGGAGGCAATGACCTCACCGTTGACGGTGCGCTGCATGTCGGTTACTTCTTCGGGGCGCTCATCGACCAGAACCATCATGAGGTGAACCTCAGGATTGTTAGTGGTGATAGCGTTCGCGATGGACTGAAGCATCAGGGTCTTACCGGCCTTGGGGGGTGCAACAATAAGACCGCGCTGGCCCTTACCGATGGGGGCAACCAGGTCAATGACGCGGGGGCCAACCTTCTTGGCTTCGGTCTCCAGGCGCAGGCGCTCCTTGGGGTAAAGCGGTGTTAGCTTGTTGAAGTCGCGGCGGCCTTTGGACTCTTCGGGGGTCAGACCGTTGATGGTGGTGACCTGAACCAGAGCGTTGAACTTCTGGCGGTTGTTGTTATCGCCTTCTCGAGGGGCACGGATTGTGCCTACGATTGCGTCGCCCTTGCGCAGGCCGTGACGCTTGACCTGGGCCAGCGAAACATAGACATCGTTGCTACCGGGCAGGTAGCCGGAGGTACGAACAAAAGCGTAGTTATCTAGAACGTCAAGAACACCGGCGACGGGGATCAGAACATCGTCTTCACGGATCTCGGGTTCGAAGTCGTCCCTGCGGTTGCTACGGCGTTCACGGCGCTCCTGCTGGCGGTCGCGGCGGTTCTTACGACCGTTGCGGCGGTCCTCGTCGGGGCCGTTGTTCTGCTGGCGCTCAGAGCGGTTATCGCGGTCGTTGTTCTTAGAACGGTTATCGCGGTCCTGCTTCTCGGAGCGATCCTGCTTGTCACCGCGGTTGTCGCGGTCCCGGCGGTTCTTGCGCTCGAAGCGTTCGGTCTTTTCGTTACCGTTGCTTTCGGTGTTATCAGCTGATTCGGCTGTCTCGGTTTCGGCCTTGCGACGGCGGTCGCTGCGGGTACGAGTTCGGGTAGCGCGGGGAGCTTCCTCGCCCTCAGCATTTTCACCGCGGCCGGCTTTCTTGGACTCGACTGCATCCAGGGCAGCTTCTACTGCTTCGAGGGGGTTAGCCTCAGCAGCGGTAGCCGATGCGCTGGTAGCACGGCGGTTGGTGCGACGCTTAGTTGCGGGCTTCTCTGCCTTTTCCTCAGCCGCATCCTGGTCGCTCTGCGCAGGGGCTTGGGCCTCTGCAGTTTTTTCGGCGGCTTTTTCTGCGGCAGTCTTACGGGTGCGGGTACGCTTAGGCTTTTCAGCGGGAGCGGCCTCAGGAGCGGGTGCCTCTTCACGGTCGGCGATAGCGCCACCACGCTGGTGGGAGCTAATAGCTTCAACCAGGTCTGACTTACGCATACGACGAGCGCCGGTGATGCCCAGCTGGGAGGCTAGGGACTGGAGCTGAGCGAGCTTGAGAGTGCTCAGGCTTGGGGACTTGGTTTCTACCGCTTGTGCGGTTTCCGTACCTGCGGTGAGGTCGGTGTTTTCTGCCACGAAGATTCCTTCTCTCGAAATGTCGTTGATTTCGCGGGTGGTAGTGACGCAACAGATGCGTCATGCCCAGAACGGGCGAGTGTTCATAAATTAGCTAACTAGCTATCAGCATCGGCTGATGCGCGGACTAGGTAACGGATGTGCGAAAGCACAACTGCTGATGAGCACGGCTATGCCTGGGACAGCAGAAAGGCTAGTGCCATAAGGCAGAACCTTGGTAAACGGCCAAATACCTGAGGCTTCTACAGGTTTCGGAACCGTGAAACGGAGAACATAAGTTCGGGTCTAGGGGTATGGCCCCTAAGGAACTAAGCGTTTTCCTCATAGGTAAGCATAACACCTTGCGTGTCAATATCGATATTCAGCACGCGCCAGGTGACCGGTTGACCTTCATAGGTGCCGGCTTCGGGGTGGGTTACGAACTCAGCAATAGCGGAGCCGATATGTTCCCGTTGCTCCTGCCCCTGTGCCAGAACCATGACGGTGGGGCCAGCCCCGGAGATCACTGCCGCATAGCCCAAGCCACGTAAGTGCTGAACCAGCGCGGCACTGGGTTTCATGGCAGCAGCCCGGTAGGACTGGTGGAGTAGATCGCTGGTGCCGGGGAGCAGGTACTCTGGGTAGGAGGTCAGTGCCTGGGCTAGCAGGGCGGCGCGCCCTGCATTGGTGGCGGCTTCGCGGTGAGGAACGGTTTCGGGAATCAGACCGCGGGCAACCCTGGTTGGCACCTGGTAGTCGGGTACCGCAATCACGGGGAGGACCTCAGGGTGAGCGGGGACGGGCAGGGAATGCCAACCCGAATCATCACCGTAGGAGATCACCACCTGGCCGAGCAGTGAGGGGGCGACATTGTCAGGGTGCCCCTCCATACCCGAACAAATCTGGAGTACAGTATCAGCATCAAGCTGGAGCTCAGCAGGTAGCAGTCCGTTTGCGGCACTTACCCCGGCAACAATGGCAGAGGCAGATGATCCCATACCGCGCGAATGCGGAATGCGGTTATGAGCCTGAATGTGCAGGCTGGGTAGCTCAAGAAGCCCTGCGGCTTTCCAGGCGGTCTGCATAGCCTTGACTACCAGGTGGTTGGCATCTCGGGGCACCTGGTCGGCACCCTCGCCGGACAGGTCGAAAGTCAGCTCTCCCTCCCCCGCTAGCCTGGTCACAACCAAATCGTCGTAGTAGGCCAGGGATAGACCCAGGGAATCAAAGCCGGGGCCAAGGTTGGCTGAGGAGGCCGGTACCCGCACCGTCACGCGGGCACCCACCGGGATAGCATGAGGCTCAAGCAGGGATTCGTCTGAACCGTCAGTCATCGACAAAACCATCAGTTTCTAGCCCTCCACCCGAATCACGGAGCAGATTTCGCGGACCGTATCCAGGGAATCAACAACGGCCATGGTCTTGCCAAGGTTGGCATCGGTCGCGCGGTGGGTCACAATACGGATGGTCGCGCTGCTACCGTCGCCGGTTCCCTTAACCTGACGCATGGTTTCGATTGAGACACCGTGCTCAGCAAAGATACGAGCAATGTTTGACAGAACGCCCAGCTTATCCTCTACCACAATGCCCACAGAGTAACGAGAAATGACCTGGCTCATGCTGGTTGCCTTGAGCTGAGCAAAGGAAGAATCCGGGATGCCTGGGCCGCCCAGAACCAGGCGGCGGGCCAGGGAGACAAAGTCGCCCAGCACAGCCGAAGCGGTAGGAGCACCACCAGCACCGGGGCCGTAGAACATGAGCTCGCCGGCGTTTTCAGCCTGGACAAAGACCGCGTTGTAGGCACCGCGAACACTGGCCAGCGGGTGGGTTCGGGGAACCAGAGTGGGGTTGACACGAATGTTCACGCCTTCCCCGTCCTTCTCGCACACTGCCAGGAGTTTGATGACGTAGCCATCGGCGGCAGCGGCCTGAACCTCTTCGGCGCTGACGGAGGTAATACCCTCACAGTGCACATCGTCAATGGTGAAATCTGAGTGAAAAGCAAGAGAGGCAACGATAGCGGCCTTGGACGCGGCGTCGTGGCCCTCTATATCGGCGGTGGGGTCAGCCTCGGCGTAACCCAGGCGCTGGGCCTCAGCCAGTGCATCAGCAAACTGGGCACCGGTGGTATCCATCTGATCCAGGATGTAGTTGGTGGTGCCGTTCATGATACCCAGTACCCGGCTAATCTGATCACCAGCCAGGGAGTCACGCAGGGGGCGCAGAATGGGGATAGCGCCGGCAACAGCGGCCTCGTAGGAGAGCTGGGCGCCGCTCTGAGCGGCGGCAGCGGTAAGTTCGACACCGTGCTTAGCTAGCAGAGCCTTGTTACCCGAGACAACCGACTTGCCAGCGGCCAGTGCACGCAGAATACGAGTGCGGGCTGGCTCAATACCACCGGTCAGCTCAATAACCACATCGGCGGCATCAATCAGGCCTTCTGCATCGGTGGTGTAAAGGGATGGATCAGCCGTATAGTGCCGGGTAGCCTTCGTATCGCGCACAGCGATACCGATGAGCTGAACATCGGCACCGATTCTGTCCCGGAGGGCGGTGGCGTCCTCGGTGAGCATACGAGCTACCTGAGAGCCGACGTTACCGGCACCTAGTAGCGCTACTTTGATGGTGGTGGTCTTACCCAATGGCATCTCCTGACGGTTTTGGGGTAAAGGGGGGGGCAGCGCACCATACTATCCAAGGCGCACTGTATTTATGCGGCGGGTCCCGCTTCCATTCTTTCAGTATGACTGAGCCTGCCATACCGTGTCGTCCATATTACGATCAGTGGCACAGCATGGCAGGCTCCTGCTGAGGGCTTAGACCAGGCCCAGGTCGCGGGCCAACATATCCTCTTCGCTTTCCCGGCGAACGATAGCGCGGGCAGGCTTACCCTGGCTAGTTGCCACCACCGGCGGGCGGGTGAGGTAGTTGTAGTTCGAGCTCATCACGTGGTTGTAGGCACCTGTTGCGGGGACCGCTAGAACATCACCAGCGGTGAGGTCGGCAGGCAGGTAACAATAGCGAATTACGATGTCACCGGATTCGCAGTGCTTACCCACCACGCGGCTTAGTAGCTGCTCCCCTGCCGGAGCACGGTTAGCCAGGGTCACTGCGTAGTCCGACTCGTAAAGAACCGGGCGGGGGTTATCGCTCATACCGCCGTCAACCGAGACGTAGCGGCGCACGCGGGTGTCACCGTTTTCGTCCTCGATAGAAACGTTTTTGATGGTGCCCACCGTGTAGAGGGTGATACCGGAGGGGCCGGAGATAGAGCGTCCGGGTTCAAAGGAGAGATGCGGGATAGCCATACCCACAGCCCGGCAGGTTGAGGCAACCATAGCGGCCAGCTCCCGCGCAATTTCTGCCGAACCGCGCGGGGTGTCCTGCTCGGTGTAGCCAATGCCGTAGCCACCGCCCAGGTCGATTTCGGGTAGCACCACATTAAAGCGCTCGTTGAGCTGGTGCATGTAGGTCAGCACCTTCTCGGCGGCCTTTCCAAAGCCCTCGGCTTCAAAAATCTGGGAACCGATGTGGCAGTGCAGACCGCGCAGGTCAATGCTCTCACTGGCTAGAGCTAGAGCCGCCGCAAGAGTGGCGTAAGCATCATCAGCGGTGACACCCAGCTGATCCAATTCTGCCTGGCTCAGCCCAGCCAGAGCGGCGGTGCCGGGTACCAGTGACTGGCCGAATTTCTGGTCCTCGTGTGCTGTGGCAATGAAATCATGAGTGGAGGCGTGAACACCGGGGGTTACCCGGAGCATGACCGGCGCGGTAACACCCAGTTCAGTGGCAACCCGTGCAATAAGCTGAACCTCCGGTACCGAGTCTGCTACTAGGCGGCCCACACCGTAGGTCAGAGCGCGAGCAATCTCGGCTTCTGACTTGTTGTTCCCGTGCAGGGCAATCTTGCCCCCGGCAACACCGGCGCGCATAGCCAAAGCCAGTTCGCCGCCGCTGGCGGTATCCAGGCATAGGCCCTCTTCCTCAGCCCACTTGGCCACGGCGGTTGTCAGGAAGGACTTGCCAGCGTAGTAGACCGACACTTCAGCGCCGTGAGCTTCAAAGGCCTGCTCAAAGGCGGCACGGAATTCGGCGGCACGGGCACGGAAGGTGCTCTCCGAAAAGACGTACTGGGGAGTTCCAAACTCCTCCACCAATGACGAGACAGCGGTGCCGTCCACGGTCAGCTGCCCCTGTGCGTCACGGGCAAAAGAGGGCATCCAGATGACAGGGCTGAGCTCAGCCGGGTTCTGCGGGTAGGTTAGCCATTCAGGCTTATAAAGCGCTACTTGGTGAGCCATGGTTACATCTTCTCCGGAGCGCTCACGCCCAGCAGTCCCAGACCATTGGCCAGAACCTGGCCAGTTGCCTGGTTCAGGAGCAGCCGGGTGCGGTGCAGGTCGGTTATCTCTTCGTCGCCCTTGGGGGCCACGTGGGAGAGGCCATACCAGCGGTGGTAGGTGCCAGCTAGAGCTTCAAGGTAGCGGGCCAGGCGGTGGGGCTCGCGGAACTCCGCGGCCTCTTTGACAGTACCGGCATACTGGCCCAGGGCGGCCAGCAGGGCAGAGTCTGCTTCGGAGTCCAGCAGGGCCAAGTCCACTGAGTCGGTGCTCACCCCGGCGGCCTCGGCATTACGGGTAATAGCGCAGGTGCGGGCGTGGGCGTACTGAACGTAGAACACGGGGTTCTCGTTGGACTGCTTTGTCAGCAGGTCCAGGTCGATATCGATGTTGGAGTCCACCGAGTAGCGGGTCAGCGAGTAGCGGGCCGCATCCACGCCCACAATCTCGACTAAGTCCTCCATGGTCACCACGTTGCCTGCGCGCTTGGACATACGCACAGGCTTGCCGTCCTTGACCAGGTTTACCATCTGGCCAATCATGACCTCGACCATGTCCGGGTTATCGCCCAGCGCGGCGGCGGCGGCCTTGAGGCGGGCAACGTAGCCGTGGTGGTCAGCGCCCAGCATGTAAATAGCTAGGTCAGCCGGGTCAACAGGGCGCTTGGTTTTGTCCTGGAAGTAGGCGATATCCCCGGCAATGTAGGCGGCGTTGCCGTCGGATTTGATGACCACACGGTCCTTGTCGTCGCCAAAATCGGTGGACTTGAGCCACCAGGCGCCGTCCTTGAAGTAGAGGTTCTCGGACTCCTTAAGCTTTTCAAGGAGTTCATCGACCTTTCCCTCTTCAAAGAGTGAGTTCTCGTGGAAGAAAACGTCAAAATCTACGTGGAACTCGTGCAGGGACTTCTTGATGTCCTCGAACATAAACTCAACGCCGGTGGCGCGGAAGACTTCCTGAGGGTCCGCAGAGGTCAAAGCATCGGGGCGGGCTTCGAGCACGCGGTTGGCAATATCGGTGATGTACTCGCCACCGTAGCCGTCCTCGGGTGCAGCCTCTCCCCTGGCACGGGCTAGCAGAGAGCGGGCAAAGCGGTCAATCTGGTTACCGTGGTCGTTGAAGTAGTATTCACGCACGACCTTGGCGCCCTGGGATTGGAAGATACGGGCCAGAGAATCGCCCACAGCGGCCCAGCGGGTACCGCCCAGGTGGATGGGGCCGGTGGGGTTAGCCGAAACGAACTCAAGGTTAATGGTCTTACCGGCCAGGGTCTGGTTGGTTCCGTAGGCTTGCCCCTGCTGGAGAATAGTCTGCGCCAGTTCACCGGCGGCGGCGGCATCGAGAATGATGTTTAGGAAGCCGGGGCCTGCGATATCAACAGAGGCAACACCGGGAAGCTCGATGATTCTGCCCGCAAGGACCTGGGCTACTTCGCGCGGGTTCTTGCCGACCTTCTTAGAGATTTGGAGGGCGATGTTGGTGGCCCAGTCACCGTGGTCACGGTTCTTGGGGCGTTCAATGCGCACAGCGGGTGCGGTTTCACCATCGGTCAGGGTCAGTTCACCGGTAGCAAAGGCTGCTGCGAGCGCGCCGTCAATAGCAAGGGAGAGTTCTTCGGGTGTCATAGGTTCAAGTCTACCCAAAGGCACCACCGAGCCAACCCAGCAGGCAGGTTCTTAGGGTGTGGCCTAGCTCTTATTGGTGTGCTGGGTCAGCCAGTCAATGATGTGTACCCAGAGGCTGGCGCTGGCGTAGATAGCCGGGTCTGAGTGTTCAGCACCGCCAACCAGGGTGAGTTCGGTGGGGATACCCGCCCCTGCAAGGGCCCGGTGGGCGCGGATTGATTGGTTGGGGGGCACGCAGGTGTCTGAGGTTCCGTGCAGGTAGTAGACCGGTGCGTGGGTTCTTGGCCCGCTCGGGCTGGCGGCGAGGGCATAGTCGATGGGGTGAGCTTTTGCCCAGTTGATAGCGGCCTGGCTACCTGCGGGGGCCGGGTAGGTGGATCCCAAAAGCCGCCATTCTGCGCCGTCGTCTTCGGGGTGGTCCCGGTCAAAGCCCCAGGCCACGCGGTCGTCAAAGATACTGCGCAGGTCGCTGACCCCGTAGATGCTCAGGGCACAGCGAACCCTTGAGTCCGGTTGCCCCTGTGCTTGTGCGGCGGCTAGCGCCGTTGCTGGGATACCTTCAAGGTAGGGTTCTGCCAGGTGGCCGGTTGCGGCGGCTAGCTGAACCAGGTGTCCACCGGCTGAGCCACCGGCTAGGGCGATACGGTCGGGGTCGATGGAAAATTCTGCGGCCTGCTCTTTGAAGTAGCGAATCGAGGTTTTAAGGTCGTTGATTTGGGCGGGAAAGAGTGCTTGGTGGCTGAGCCGGTAGTTGATGGAGGCTGTAGCGAACCCGGCTTCTGCCAGCCCTTGGCGCACTGTGTGCAGGCCCTTATCGGCTTGGGCAAAGCTGGCTTTGTCGCCAAAGCGCCAGGCTCCCCCGTGAACATAGATGAGTAAAGGTGCTGGCTGCCTGTTGGCCCCGGTGCTTGCAGGCGGGTAGAAGTCGTAGGTTTGGGCGGGGTCGCTGGTGCCTGCGTAGTTGCCGCTGGTGACGTTCACGGGTGCCTTTCATCTGCCGGTACTTACCCTCAATACTGTAGCGTTTGCACCTGTCTGCAGGCGTTTAGCCCAGCCCAAGTGTTTCTGATATAGTGGGTGTGGCTTGATGGCCTAACCGCATAAAGGTTTTGGCTGAGAGTTTGTTACCCTGGTAGCTCATGGTGAATGAGGTTTTCCGCCTACAGGCGGATAAGAAATCCGAATGAATCAGCCGAGCTTGCTAGGCTGGTAAACATGGCTTGGTCAAAGAGTCATCATAAGCCCTCGTAGCTCAGTGGATAGAGCACCAGTTTCCGGAGCTGGGTGTCGAAGGTTCGAATCCTTTCGAGGGCACAAAAAGAGAAGGCATACCAGAATGCGCGAAGCGCTGGCATGCCTTCTCTTTTTGTGCCTGGCGTCAAAATCGTCACCGATGTGGCGATTTTAGCCAGCAATCAGTTCTGCCAGAATGCGCGAAGCGCTGGCATGCCTTCTCTTTTTTGTGGTGGGCATTTATTGTGGCTGGGGCGCTACGATTTCAAGTTCGAAGCCCTGGGTGTTTTCCAGGTAGAGGGCGTAATGTTGTGGCCCGCCTGCATGCGGGTAGTTCGGGGCGAAGAGCTCAGACCAGCCGTGCTCAGCCGCCTGATCTCGCAGGCTGTCTAGCTTGTGGGCGCTAGGGCAGGTGAGGGCAAGGTGATTGAGCCCGGCGCGGGTGCGCTGGTGGGCACCAGAAACCTGAGGGGACTGCTCCAGGACAATGTAAGAACCGTCCTGGGCCTGCCAGGACTGCCCTCCCTGCCACTGCTGGTAGGAGCTGAAACCCAGTTGGGTCAGTACCCAGTCCCAGGAACCGCGCACCTGTTCTAGGTTCTGCGTCCACAGTTCAATGTGGTGAACTGCTACCCCTGTGCTGAAGTCCGGTGCCGGTAGCTGGCGGAGTCGGACGGCAAGAACAGCATCATAGGTTTGCCCCAGGTACAGGAACTTCTGGCGTTCAATGCCTTCCACGGTAAAGCCTGCATAGCGGGCCACCGCGCCAGAAGCTGGGTTGTTGGTCCGGTAACCCAGTTCCAGGCGGCGTAGGTTGGGCGATTCTAAAGTACCCAGCAGTTCAGTATCTAGCCTTGGGTGCTTTTCATCTGGCGGGCTTTGACTTCCTAAGGCCCAGTCGCAGACTGCCCGCACCGCGCTTTTAAGGATTCCTTTACATCGAGCCCGGTCGGCAATCCAGTAGTAGACCCAGCCCCTGTCCCAGGAACCGTCCTCTTGCTGTGCGCTGTAGGTGATACCGACCAACCCAACGGCCTGCCCATCGTCCAGGCAAAAGACAGCCCGCCCCTGCGCAGGGAGCCACTGCCCTTCAATCAGGTGCTGAGCCTCCTGGAGGGTGCCAGGTAGGGGCATCTGCCTCTCTAAGTCCGTGCTGGTTTCAACCAGTTCAAGAAGGGCGGACGCATCGGTGCTTTGCCACAGTCGAAGTTTCATAGTGCAAGTCTAAACAGTGAAGTTCCGGCCCCGGTGGACTGGGTAGACTAGGTGAGGAAAGATTCTCCCCGCTTATTACGAAAAGAGACCCTGTGACCGAGAACGTCAATACCCCCCATATCGCCCCTCACGGCGCTGAAATTGCTGAAACCATTCTGCTCCCCGGCGACCCCCTGCGCGCCAAGTTCATTGCCGACACCTACCTGCAGAACGTCGTACAGTTCAACACCGTCCGCAACATGTTCGGTTTCACCGGCGACTACAAGGGCTCACGTATCAGCGTCATGGGCACCGGCATGGGTATCCCCTCAGCCAGCCTCTACGCCCACGAACTCATTCACAGCTTCGGGGTCAAGAACCTGATTCGCATCGGCACCTGTGGTGGCCTATCCACCAACCTGGACCTCTTTGACATCGTGGTCGCTTCGGCAGCTTCCACCGACTCCAACTTCCTGCACCACTACAAGCTACCCGGCACCTACGCCCCCACCGCGTCATGGCCCCTGCTCTCAGCCGTAGCTAAGGAAGCTAAAACCCAGAACCTGACCCTGAACGTGGGCAACGTGCTCTCCTCGGATGTCTTCTACCGCGCAGATCCCAGCGACGCCCAAAAGTGGGCCGACATGGGCGTACTGGCTGTTGAGATGGAAACCGCAGGTATCTACTCGGTCGCCGCCGCTGCCGGGGTGCAGGCCCTCTCGGTTTTCACTGTCTCTGACCACCTCTTCAAGGGTGTAGAGACAACCGCTGATGAACGCCAGACCGCCTTCACCGGCATGATGGAACTGGTCCTGCCGGTGGCCGCCAGCCTCTAAAGATCTCTGCTGATAGGTGCGCCCCGCCCCCCTGCCAAGAAGCAGGAGGGCGGGGCGCTGCGTCTTTCACAGGGCTTCAGCTCTCCTGGGTGCAAAGACAGGCAGCCCCTAACAGGTATCTCTGGCTATTTTGAGCCAGAGAACTAGCTGGCTTCACGCGTCTAGAGAAACCCGCCCACGGGCACAGCTTCTAGCCCTAAAATGGTAGGCAGTATGTCTACTTCATCGCCCTCACCCCGCACCCCCGCCCAGCCGCTCTCAGCCATTGCCGCCGCTATGCACGCCGCAAAGACGCGCACCGCACAGCCAGAAGCCACCGGCAATCAGCACACCCGCGGGTCAGAACAGCCTGGCCAGCCCGCACAGGGTAGGAGCCGCAACCAAGGCCGCACCCGCCGCCCGCAAGCTACCGGACAGCGTAAGAAGTCACCCAGAAACAAGACCACCGAACCACAGCAAGAGGGCAACCAGAAACAGAACCCCAGAAGCTCACGCTCTGGCAACCGGGACAGAGCTCAAGGCACCCGCCGCCCCTATAGCCCACTCATTCCTGACACCATCAGCTACCCTGAGGCCCTACCTGTTTCTGCCCGCAGGGACGACATCATGGCCGCTATCCGCGAGAACCAGGTCACTATCGTGGCCGGTGAAACCGGCTCCGGTAAGACCACCCAGCTACCCAAAATGCTTCTAGAGCTTGGGCTAGCTGAAAAGGGCATGATTGGTCATACCCAGCCCCGCCGTCTTGCCGCCCGTTCGGTTGCTGAACGTATTGCCCAAGAGCTGGGTCAAAAAATCGGGCAGACCGTGGGCTACCAGGTGCGCTTCACCTCCGAGGTCGGTGAGAGCTCAGCCATTAAACTCATGACCGACGGTATTCTGCTGGCTGAGATTCAGAACGACCCGCTCCTGAAAAACTACTCGGCAATCATCATTGACGAGGCGCACGAACGCAGTCTCAATATCGACTTCATTCTGGGCTACCTCAAACGGATTATGTCCCAACGCCCAGACCTCAAAATTGTTATTACCTCAGCGACCATTGACCCCGAGCGTTTTGCCCGCCACTTCTCCCCCAGCTTTGTGCCCGGTGTGGGAATCATCGATGATTCGCCAACCGGTAAGGAAGGGGAAATCGCCGAGGCCGCCCTACCCGATGACGCCCCGCCCATTATCGAAGTCTCTGGCCGTACTTTCCCGGTGGAGATTCGTTACCGCCCGCTGAGTGAACCCCGCACCGGTGACGGCGGCGAGGATGCCGACGATGCAGGCGACGGCCTGGAGGACGAGGACCGCGACCCTCTGGACGGCGTGCTAGATGCTATCCGTGAACTTTCGGAGGAAGCACCCGGTGATATCCTGATTTTCTTCTCGGGTGAGCGAGAGATTAGGGACGCGGCAGAGGCCATTACCGAGATGGTTCGTACCACCCGCCGTCTGGCTGACTACGAAGTTCTGCCTCTCTTTGCCCGTCTTTCGATGGCTGAACAGCACCGGGTCTTCAAACCCGGTGGTAGGCCCCGCATTGTGCTGGCAACCAACGTCGCTGAAACCTCTCTGACGGTGCCGGGTATCAAGTATGTGATTGATACGGGGACGGCCCGTATTTCCCGTTATTCATCCCGGACCAAGGTTCAGCGCCTACCCATTGAGCGCATTTCTCAGGCCAGCGCCAACCAGCGGTCAGGTCGCTGTGGCCGTGTGTCGGACGGTATCGCTATCCGCCTCTATTCGGAGGAGGATTTTGCCTCACGCGCTGAATTCACTGACCCCGAGATTCTCCGTACTAATCTAGCCGCTGTTATCCTACAGATGACCGCCATCGGTGTGGTGCGTTCCCCGTCCGATATTGAGAAGTTCCCCTTTGTTCAGCCCCCGGAGACCCGGGCTATTAACGACGGTCTGAACCTGTTGCGGGAGCTAGGGGCGCTGAGCGCAGCCAAGCACCAGCCGCGTCAGCTCCGCAAGCCCACCAGCCCGCTCACAGCAGCAGGCCGTGCAATGGCGGCGCTACCGGTAGACCCGCGTCTGGCCCGCATGATTGTGGAGGGCGCCAAGCGCGGTGTTGCCAAGGAAATTATGGTTCTGGCGGCGGCGCTGACCATTCAGGACCCCCGCGAACGCCCGGCTGAGCACCGGGGCGAGGCCGATGCCTTGCACGCCCGTTTCAAGGACGATAAGTCTGACTTCACCAGCTTCTTGCTCCTGTGGCAGTTCATCCACGAGAAGCAGTCCGAACTGTCTTCAAGCCAGTTCAGGAAGATGTGCCACCGGGAGTACCTGAATTTCTTGCGGATTCGTGAGTGGCAGGATCTGTTTACTCAGCTCCGCGAGATTGGCCGGTCTGCCGGTATCACGGTTGAGGGTGGGCGCCATATTGACCCTGCGGCCCACGAGACTGAGGTGCACAAGTCGCTCTTGACCGGTCTGCTCTCCCACATTGGTATGCAGGACGAAACTAACCGGCACGAGTACCGTGGTGCACGAGGTAGCCGGTTCGCTATTTTTCCTGGCTCTGCTCTCTTTAAGAAGAACCCCGTTTGGCTGGTGTCTGCTGAACTGGTAGAAACCTCACGCCTGTGGGCGCGGGTGAACGCTCAGATTGAGCCGGAGTGGGTGGAAGAGCTGGGTGGTCCCCTGCTCAAACGCCAGTATTCTGACCCTCACTGGTCTTCGCGCCAGGGGTCCGTGCTGGCCCATGAGAAGGTAACTTTGCTGGGTCTGCCGGTTATTGCTGATCGCCGGGTGCAGTACTGGCGGGTTGATCCGGAGGCAGCTCGTGAAATTTTTATCCGTTCTGCCCTGGTGGAAGGTGACTGGTCTACCCGGCACCGCTTCTTTGCGCGCAACCAGAAGGCCCTGGCTGAGGTTGAAGAGCTGGAAGCCCGCCTGCGCAGGCGTGATTTGCGGGTTGATGACCAGGTTCTCTTTGACTTCTACGATGCCCGTATTCCTGACCATGTTGTCTCCGAACGGCACTTTGACCGTTGGTGGTCCCAGGAGCGCAAGGTCAATGAGCACCTGCTGGATTTCAGCCCAGAGAACCTGATTGATGAGCAGGCAGGTGACTATGATGAGTCGCTCTTCCCCCGCACCTGGGTTGCCCGCACCTCTGGTGGGGAGCTTGATCTGGACTTACGCTATGAGTATGCCCCCACCGTGTCTATTGGCGGGGTACGTTCTTCTGCCGCCCAGACGGACGGTATTGCGGTTCAGGTTCCGGTGCTTTTCTTGGGGCAGCTAGATCCAGCTCCTTTTGAGTGGCTGATTCCTGGCCTGCGCCAGGAGCTGGTAACCGCCCTGATTAAGTCCCTACCCAAGCAGATTCGTAAGAATTTTGTGCCTGCCCCCGATGTCGCCCGCCAGGCGGTAGAGAAGCTGACGGCTGATTTTTCGCCGGCTGAGGATTCGCTGACCGATTCGCTGGCCCTGGTTCTGCGCCGTCTGCGCGGACATGTGGTGGACCCGGCTGAGTTTAGCTGGGAGTCTGTTCCGGAGCACCTGCGTTTTTCCTTCCAGGTGCGCGATCACCGCAACAAGATTCTGGGTGAGAGCAAGGATCTCGCCAGCCTGCAGGCCAGTCTGCACGCCGAGATCCGTTCGGCTCTGGCGGCTTCTTTGGGAGCTTCCCCGGAGACCATGAATCGGATGCAGGCTATGGCTCAGGGTGCTGTAGCTTCGGGCTCTAAGGCCTCGGGCAGGAGCGGTGGCTCCTACCCGGGCCAGCCATCCCAGCTTGGTAAGGGCCCAGTTCAGGGCGCTGCACCCGCTGGCGGGCAGGCCGCTACCGCTCCAGCTGCCGGTGCTGTACGTGAGGTATCGGGCCTGACGGACTGGCCTGCCCAGGATTTGCCCCGTAAGGTAGAGCGCGTCATCGCCACCCAAAAGGTTGCTGGCTATCCGGCTCTGGTCGATGAGGGTTCCTCTGTTGCTGTGCGTATTTTTCCCTCCGAGGCCGAGGCCGTCCGTGCCCAGCGTTCCGGTGTTATCCGCCTGCTCAAACTCAATACTCCCTCCCCTGAGCGGTATGTATCTGAGCACCTGAATAATAGGGAGAAGATGGTCTTTACCCAGAACCCGCACGGCTCTGTTGATTCACTCATTAGCGACTGCACCGTAGCGGCCATTGACCAACTCACCCCGGCGACCCCGCCCTTCACCCGGGCCGACTACACCGAGCTTTTTAACAGTGTGCGCGCTGATTTGATTGATACGGTTTTTACCATCACCAAGCTGGTGGCCGATATTCTTACCCAGGCAACCGCTGTTCAGAAGCTCATGAAAAAGAGCACCTCGCTGGCTGTTATTCACGCTATAGGCGATATGAAAGCGCAGTTGGAGAACCTGATTTACCCGGGTTTTGTGGCCGCTACCGGCGCGGCTCAACTGCACCACCTACCGCGCTACCTCAAAGCCATGATTAAGCGTATGGAGAAGCTGGGGCCAAACATCAACCGGGATAATCAGCTCATGCTGGCTGTTCAGGAGCTAGAGGATTCCTACGATAAGGCTCTTGAGTCTCTGCCTGCCGGGGTTTCCCCTACCCCCGAGTTGGAGGCTGTGAGCTGGATGATTGAGGAACTGCGGGTCAGCTTCTTTGCTCAGGAGTTGGGGACCGCCTACACGGTCAGTGAGAAGCGCGTCGGTAAGGCCCTGCGCCAGGCAGTTGAGACCATGAGGGGTTCTGCAGGCTAGGCGGATGATGACGAAGCAGTCGGAGAAGCAAAATAACGGTCCTGAAAATCCCCCAAGTACACCGGACTACCACTGGCGAACTCACGCGCACACATAGAATCCATCTCCAAAACCCTCACAGCATTACCCTCATAAATCATCAAGGTATAAACCAGCTTTAACCCCGAAGGACTATAAACATAAATGCGATGATCGCCAACACCTCCATATCCACGCCGAATATCCGTCCACCCCTGAGACCGCCAAAACTCACTCACCCGCTCAAGCTCAGCCTCAGCATCCACCCCCGATGAATCAAAAGCCTTCGTAGAAACGTGAAGGGACGCATAGGCTGAATGAGTCTCTGGGTCCGAGATCACCGTCCCCGGACAATAATTCCCCGGCAAGTCATACCGCATATCCGTACTCTCAGGATCAACAGCAAACCTATCCTCACCGTCATAGTAGAAAGGTTGATCCCCACTCGCCTTAATAGTCCCATTACGAGCCAACATCCACTCATCAATGGTCTCCTGCAAAGACACCTTGGTGTAATACTCAGAATCCTCCGGCTTCACCGCCTCCGAACCACAGGCAGACAACACAAGACACCCCAACAAGACAAACACTAACCCCCTTCTACCCAACACCACAGCTCTCACCCCCCAGCACTATCAGCAGCTTTAAAACCATCAAAAATAACCTGAGCAGAAGAACGAACCCGAGCAAAATCACCACCAGCTACCTCAAAAAGCCTCCCCAGCTCCCCCAAAGCAACCTCATGAACACCAGATAAGGCATCCCTACCCTCAGCTACATAAGCCACCCCTACACCCTGAGCATCTTCAAGAGCCAAACAGACGGCATGAAAAGTATCAATAGAATTCTGAAGCTGATCATAATGAATCTCAAGAGACATACCTATCACTGCCCCTCAGAAGACGAAGCACTCGGAGAAGCAAAATAACGGTCCTCAAAATCCCCCAAGTACACCGGACTACCACTGGCGAACTCACGCGCACACATAGAATCCATCTGCAAAGATTTCATAGCTCTATCCCCAGAAATCATTACCTCATAGATCAGCCTTAACCCCGAAGGACTATAAACATAAATACGTCGCTCACCAGTAGCTTCAGGGCCACGCCGAATATCCGTCCACCCCTGAGACCGCCAAAACTCACTCACCCGCTCAATCTCAACCTCAACATCCATCCCCGAAGAATCAAAAGCCTTCGTAGAAACATTCAATGAAGCATAGGCTGAATGAGTCTCTGGGTCCGAGATCACCGTCCCCGGACAATAATTCCCCGGCAAGTCATACCGCATATCCGTACTCTCAGGATCAACAGCAAACCTATCCTCACCGTCATAGTAGAAAGGTTGATCCCCACTCGCCTTAATAGTCCCATTACGAGCCAACATCCACTCATCAATGGTCTCCTGCAAAGACACCTTAGTGTAGTATTTGGAATCTTCCACTTTTTCTTCTTTCGCGCTACATGCTGAAACTAAAAGACAGAGCGGCAGTAGGACTGCCAGTAGTTTTTTATAGAACACCGTTCCCCCTATTTACTGCGGTCCAGAATGAAGTCTTTGTGTGACGGATCATCCCTTAGGGTAGCACTACCCCGTTTGTAGACCCATTCAGGGTAATCAGCGTTAAAGGTAATCTCAGAAGAATTAATCATCCCAGCATTGTCGGTTGTAATGAGAATTCCGTTGGCATAGGAAGTCCTTCCGGGGGAGTTATAGCCCGTCCCATCAGCCGGATTCACCGGGTGCCCCTGCACAGCACCAAATTGACCGTCAGCAGAGGCCTCCGAAGATAGGGTAAAACTATTTTTAAAAGCGCGCGGGTCAAACCTACCGCTAGCGTATTCACCGGCGCGAGCAATGTTATCAGCATCAGCTAGTGTGCTATACATTTGTGGATGCCCCTGACCGTCCTTCCCCAGGTATTCAAAGGACATGGCATTCGGGTCACCAAAATAGAATTTGGGCCACCCAGCGGCTCCAATATTGTAATAAGCCTCAATGGGTGAATTTACATTTTGTAGCGTAAAACCAGCGGTTGTAGAGCCGTAGGAATGGTTCCACAAATAGATTTTACGGTTATCATCCCCGAACGAAAGATTATTGCCCAGCACGTTCAAGGCATCAACCGCGTTAGCATTGCGCTCGGAAGCAATCTCGGCATCGTCAGTTGAAAGTACATCCAGCCCTTGGGGGGGGTTACATAGTTCAGGTTGATAACCACAGCGTGGGCAGTTTTGCTGTTGTTATCCCTGTAGATATTTTTTTGGTCATTGTAGATTCTTTGGCCCATCCCCGCCAAATCTCCATCGTTCGGATCAAGACTGGTCTTGGGGTGGTTAAGCATCCCAGGATTAAAAATAGTCACGACATCAGCCCGATCCAAAACACCGTACGCAATTGTAGTGAGTACATCGTCTGTCTCGACTTTATCCTTTCGATGTTCTCGACCGAACCCGTCGTAGCGCACCGTCGTACCCATATTGGACAAATCAAGATTAATGAGGCTTCGAGGAGCGCCTTTCTGCTGGGCGTTTATAGTTGTTTGAATGAGCAGCAAGGTATCCTTGGCGTAATCAGATAAGAGCTCTGGGTGCTCTAGTTTCAGGTTCAGTAAAGTCATATTTGCCTGGTGCCGGTCAGAGTACCGTACGCCCTCAAGATTTCCCACGAAACCAGGCATCTGTGCAATCAAAGCAGCACGCTGTTCCTCCGATAAGCCATAAACATGAGAGCCGTCAAGATTCCACCAGTCCCGTGATGCCTGCGCATTACCAACACCATCATTAGACACATGCAGAGGCAGGCCCGCTAATTCAGGGTACCGCCGGGCAAAATCAGCAATCTCAGCCGGCGATAACAAAGCAATACTAGATAGGTACTCCTGCAAAGCTTCAGGGCTTTCAGCAGTTTTCTCCGACAGGAGCTTCAAATCACGAGCAGAAACCGGCGGGTTACCCCGAATCACATCGGGCGAAAGCTCAAACAATGAGCCTCCCGAGGCAGTTCCCAAAGCAAAATTAGGCACCCCATGATTGGTATGCGCCAGGGCGAACATATCCCCCACCGGAGTCAGCTTATACTCAGCACCTAAGCCTTCCCCAGCAGTCTGATATTCACGTGCAAGACCACGAACAATCTCACGTTGCGCCTCCAAAACCTGCTGCGCATCCGATAGTTCAGTGGCGAACCCTGCAATACTTTTTTGGGTATCTTCCCTCTCTGACTTATCGTCTATGTGATTCAGGCTTACAGTCAATGCCGCCAATTTTATGGAACATTCCCTAGCGCTGTCTTGCGCCGCAGTCGCTAGACGATGCGCTTCCTGAGCACGCCCTTTAATATCAATCAGAGTTTGCTCCCAACGCTGAGCTAACTGCGCCATGCGATTAAATTCTTTGTGAACCTGCCAAATAAAGTATTCTCCAAGATACAGGGACTCGTTGAGATAGCGAACTTTATAGCCTTGCCCGGCAAGCTCCCCAGTGGCCCTAAAAGAAGAAAGCGCAACATTAAGTGCCTCTGCTTTGTTATCCCACATCGAGCGAATCGCGACCCAGTCAAAAGGACTTCCTGGGGCAGGGTCCCCAGTGTCAAAAAGTGACTAGTCCTGAGGGTAGCTACCAATGGATAGAGCAGACGGAGCAGCTTGTGATTGAGCAAAACTACTGAGTGTTGATCCCATGCCTCTTTAAACTCTTTCTTGATAACTTGCTATCGCTGCCGCCGCGGCTCCACCGCAACTCATAATTTACCTTAGGTTAACAACGCGCAAGGTAACAACTATGACAACATTGGGTTCCGGCAAGGCTCATTACCCTGCATGATGTGGAGTAAAAATGTCCTCGATTCTACAGCTAAAGGCGGCGGCTAGCTGGAAGGCTAGGGGCAGGGAAGGGTCAAAACGGCCCTTTTCGATGCTGATAATGGTCTGCCGGGAAACTCCCAGCCGGTCCGCTAGCTCCTGCTGGGAGTAGCCGCGGTCTGCCCGCAGTTCTTTGAGACGATTCTGCATAGGCTAAACGCCCCTGCGCTTATAGACCAAGTAGTTTGCCAGGAAGATGAGCATTGCTAAGACTGTGGTGGCAGTGAGCACTAGGGAGGCGGGCGCGTCCCAGCCGAAGGTTGAAAAGGCTCCGACACCCAGGCCCATGATGGCAATCATCCAGTAAAAGGTGTTTTCTGCCGCCTTGGCATACCAGTGACTTTCAACGCTGGCTTCTGGGTTACGGACCGCCCCTTTGAGGGTTGAACGGTCTACCAGGAGGGCCCAAATACCTGCTATTGCTACAGGCCATACAGGTAAGGAAACCACAGGAAGAGCCCAGCCCGGCAAGTCCTCCTGCCGGAAGCTCACAATGCCCCAGCCCACTAGCAAGGAAAGAGCCGCACCGCCAACAATACTGATGGTCAGCAGGGTTGCTTGCCCGCCACCATAGCGGGAGCTACCCCAGGTGCTTACTTTCTTTTTTGTTTCCATTTCAGACTCCTCATGTCAAAGGTGCTTTACATTTCTTTGTAAAACAGACTTTACACATCTCAGCATTTTTAAGTCAAGCACACTTTACACACAGGGAATAGAAAAGCCCCTCCCAGTACCCAGCTCTACAAGGCTAGGTATCGGGAGGGGCTTATCCACACGCTAGCTCACCAGCTCTACGGCTTTCGGGTCAACACCCTTAAACGCCAGCCCCGAGCCAGTTGACCCGAAAGCCGTAGAGCTAGAGCAATCTAGGTAGTACCTTGCTAAGGCCTTACTGCAACCCTCACAGCCACAATTACCTTGTACCCTTAGCTGGTGACAAACTCCCCGTAGCCCAGGTCGGTCAGGGCCGCGCGCAGTTTCTCAGCCGCCTCGTCCATAAGTGCGGGGTCAGGGTTACGGTTGGCCTGTTCAAAGGTAAACTCACTCTGGTCAAGAGCTGGCCACACGTGCAGGTGGGTATGAGGTACGTCGAAACCGGCAATCATCATGCCGACCCTAGTCGGGTCAAAGGCCTTTACCAAGCCGCGAGAAACCTTGTGAGCCACAGCGAAGAGGTGGGCGCTCAGTTGCTCGGGTAAGTCAACCCAGTGGTCAATCTCCAGGCGGGGAACCACCAGGGTATGCCCGTACTGGAAAGGCTCAATGGTAGAGAAAGCAAGGCAGTGCTCGTCCTCCCAGATGAGACGGCCGGGAATCTCGCGGTTAATAATCTTAGTAAAAATGGTGCTCATAGCCACTCCCCTAGTTGTTCTCTAGATCAACGGTGGTACCCGGTGCCAGGTACTCAAACTCTGTACCGTACTTCTTACCAAAGTTGGTTGCGTGCCCCACAATCATGTTCCTTCCCGTCTCTGCCAGCAGGGAGTCATGAATCTGATAAGCCTTCTGCGCCCGCACCGCAATAATAAAGTCGATGACTTCCTGGATTTTGTTCCAAGGGGCGTGAATGGGTACCAGCAGGGTTTTGACCTCGATACCGTCAGGGACCACAAAGGAATCGCCAGGGTGGAAGAGGTTATCATCAATCAGGTAGCCCACGTTGTCGATAGTCGGCAGGAGCGGGTGAATAACCGCGTGGTTACCGCCAAAGGTTTTGATGTTAAAACCGGAGAGGGTCAGCTGTCCATCTGCTTCTACGGCCAGAGCCTGAGCCTGGGGTAGCTCTTTGAGGACCGCCTGAACCACAGCGGCAGGGGCGTGCAGGGTAGTCTGCGGGTTCTCTTTTAAGAAAGCCAGTACCCTACCCTCATCGAAGTGGTCGGGGTGTATATGGGTGATCAGAACATGGTCAGCGCCATCTAGGGCCTGCTCAACTTCCGAGAAGTTGCCGGGATCCAGCACCAGCACGGCGCCGTCTTTTTCTAAACGAACGCAGGAGTGGGTGTATTTAGTAAGTTTCATACCTCCAACCCTAGTATCTCGGTCTACCCGATACCAGTACCAGGGAGCACACCGAGCAAGCGGCGACCTAAGCCCTGCCGGTTCGCTCTATCGTGTACAGTAAGGCAAAGAAAAACAGACCTGGACCCCACGAGGATGCTTTCATGGCGACCCAACCGGCATCGGCTACTACCAAACCTATAGAAATTAGAAACACCAAACAGCGTCGCGCTGTAACCGCAACCCTTGAAACGCTTGAGGATTTCATCTCGGCGCAGGATCTGCACCAGCTCATGCTCTCACGCGGCGAGAAGGTTTCCCTGGCGACGATTTACCGTCTCTTGCAGTCCATGGTGAACGCTGGGGAGGTCGAAACCCTCAAAACCGAAGAGGGCGAAGCCATTTACCGCCAGTGCGGCCTTGAGCACCACCATCACCATATTCTCTGCCGGTCCTGCGGGGCGGCCCAGGAGTTTGAGATTCCTGAGCTTGAAGAGCTCGTTCACGCTATTGCCGGTCAGCACGGCTACACCCAGGTCAGCCACGTCATTGAGATTACGGGCCTCTGCGCTACCTGCGCAGCTGAGGGCCGGTAAGCGACCCAGCGGCCAGGCTACCAACTGGCTCGGGTCTGGCGTTCGGCGAGATTGGCAAGCGCATCCACAGCCCGGCTTAGCACCCGGTGTGCCAACTGGCTCGGGTCTGGCGTTCGGGGATGTTGGCACACCGGGTGCTAAGCGAACGTAATGGCTTATACGGCTATTTCTCCAGCCCAGGCTCACTGCGCTTGCGGCCCGATGCTGAGTAGCGCTGGCGTACTGCCCGAATACCGCGGCACATGACAAAGATAAGAAAAGACAGCGTGGTGACGTAGGGGCTGATAGGGAGTGAGCCGGCTAGTGCCAGCAGGATTCCGCCTACCATGGCGACCTCAGCAAAGAGTACCGATAGGATGAGCGCCCGCAGGGGTGAAGCTGTAACCTGAAGAGCTGAGGCAGCCGGGGTGATAAGCAGGGCTAGCACCAGGAGCGACCCCACCACCTGAACCGATAGCGCAGTGGCGATACCGAGCACCACCATAAAAGCGACAGAGAGCAAGCGTAGCGGCAGGCCTTTAGCCTGCGCAACCACCGGGTCCAATGAGGCAAACATCAGAGGCCGCCACATGAGCGCTAGAGCCGTAATGATAACTGCCCCACCAACTACCATAGAGGTAAGCTGGGCCGAATCAACCGCCACAATCTGACCGGTCAACAGAGAGAACTTGTTGGCCGAGCGTCCCGAGTAGAGGGATAAGAAGAGAATACCCAGACCCAGCCCAAAGGGCATGAGCGCCCCAATGATGGAGTCGTTCTCATGCACCTTGGCACCCATCAGGGCAATTATGAGGGCCGAGAAGATCGACCCTATCAGCGAGCCGGTGACCACGTTGTAGCCCAGGAGCAAGAAGAGCGCCGCACCAGCGAAAGACATCTCAGCAATAGCGTGAACGGCAAAGGCATGGCGGCGGAGCATGACGAAGAGTCCAACGAACCCCCCAATAAGGCCCAAAACTGCACCGGCGATAATGGACTGGCTCAGGAGTTCTAGGAGCTCACCGTAGCGGTCAAAGACAAAAACTTTGCTCCAAAAGTCAGCTAGGCTCATCCTTGTTCTCCCCGGGTGGCAGGTAGGTGTAGAAGCGGATCATCTGTTTCTAGGGCGCAGTGGTCCTCGCGGTACTCCCCGCCCACCACCACATAGCGCCCCTTGGTGTGAATAACGGAGACGGGGGTTTGGTAGAGATCAGTGAGCACCTCTGAGCGCATGACCTGGGGTACTGTACCGACAGTAAAGCGTCCACCGGCTAGGTAGAGCACCCGATCCACATGATCGATGATGGGGTTGATTTCGTGGGTTACGAAGACCACGGTAGCCCCATTTTCACGGTTGTAACGGTGGATCAAATCCGAAACCGCATACTGGTGGTTAAGGTCAAGGGAGAGCAGGGCCTCATCTGCCAGGATAATAGCTGGGTCGTTGGCTAGGGCCTGGGCGATGCGTAGGCGCTGCTGTTCCCCGCCGGAGATTAAACCCACCGGAACATTGGCGTAGTCTTGTGCGCCGACGGCTTCTAGCAGACTATCAACCTTGGCCCGGTAGTCCCGGTTTTTGAAGCGGAAGCCCCAGCGGTGTCCGTCCACCCCTAAACCTACAAAGTCCCGAGCGCGCAGAGGCAATTCGGTCCCCAAGGCTTTTTGTTGGGGGATGTAGCCTAGTGCCGGGTTCCCCAGACCCGCTGCAGCGCCCAAGACGGCAATCTTACCTTGGCTAAGCTGGGTCAGGCCCAGAATAACCTTGATAAAGGTTGATTTACCTGAGCCGTTGGGGCCGAGTACCGCAAAGTATTCGCCGCGTTCTACAGAGAGGCTAAGGTCCTTCCAGAGGGTGCGGTGCCCAAAGGACAGCCCACCCCCGGTGATCTCTATAGCGGGGGCGAGCTGGGGGGAAGAATCTGACATAGCTCCTATGCAACTGCCTTTTCGAGGTTGTCGATATTCTGGTTCATCCACTCAATGTAACCGGTGTTTTCGGGAAGGGTCTCGGTGAACGAGACGCTGGGTACATCTTTGTTTTGGGCGTAACTAAAGATTTCAGCAGTTTGTGCGGTCTGGGTTTGTTCGTTGAAGGCCAGCAGGTCAATCTTCCCGGCGCCGAGAAGATCTTTGGCTTCCTGCAGGGTCAGCGGGGCGATGTCGCTTTCACTGTCTACCGCCGCTGTTAGGTCTGCCGGGGTGGCATCCGTGAAACCTGCGTCTTGGAGTAAGTAGCCGGAGACGGGCTCAGTGGCAAGATAGGTGCGTTTCTTGCTGTCTACGGCTTTGAGGCGGGTGATGAGCTCATCCAGGCGGGTCGAGAAGTCACGCGCGGCGCTGCGGTAGGTATCGGCCTGGTCGGGATCGAGTTCCGCCAGGTCAGCTGCCACCTGGTCGGCAACCTTTTTCATGGTGTCCAGGTCATACCAGACATGCTCGTTGTAGGCGTGGTGGTCGTGGCCCTCATGATCGTGGCCCTCATGATCGTGCCCCTCATGATCGTGCCCCTCATGATCGTGACCCTCATGGTCATGATCCGTATCTGCCTCCCCGTGGTGCTCTTCTTGCATATGAGCCAGGTCATCTGCGCTAAAGAGCCCAGAAACTTCAACGGCATTGACGATCTTCTGGCCGGGGTTATCGTTTCCAGCCAGATCGGTTAGAAAGGCATCGTAGCCTCCCCCGTTAACAACTACTATATCCGCGTCCTTGACAGCCAGACGATCCTGGCTGGTTGCCTCGTAAGAGTGGGGATCTACAGCCGTTGAGGCGATCAGCGGGGTGGCTTCCACTCGTTCACCACCGATTTCTTTAACCAGGTCAGCATAAACATCGGTGGTAGCCACTACTTTGATTGCGCCTTGATCAGGTGCGGCGCTGTTGGAGCTTTGCTGGCCGCAAGCCGAAAGGCCAAGCACCGAGAGCATCAACAGGGAGGTAGCGGGGAGGATTTTTTTCACGATATATCTTTCTAGCCAGGTTCAGGTTTTCGTTTTATTAGCCTACCCCCTTTTGCGAACCGTTCGCAAATAATATCAATGTGCTTCCTCCCACCGACCAAACAGAGAACCGCCGCCCCTCCCCTAGACGGGAGGGGCGGCGGTTGACTCAATAACCCTGTAGGATGTCGGGGCTTGCCTTAGGGCTCAGAGGTAAAGCGGGCTGCGGCCTCCTGGCGGCGCCGCACATGCTCCTGGGTGGTGTCCTTAATTTCACCCACCAGCTCCTCCAAAATATCTTCCAGGAAGAGCACGCCCACGCTCTGACCCTTACCATCGACCACGTGCGAAACGTGGGCGCGGTTGCGCTGCATGACTGCGAGCGCGTCATCAATCTCAGTTTCGGGTTTGACAACAGACATCTGGCGGAGCTTGCCCCAGGCAATGGGCTGGTCCATTCGCTCAGCCTCGTAGACCAGAGCGTCTTTAATGTGCAGGTAGCCCATGTAGGTCCCGCCTTCACGGTCTTCCATGACGAAGCGGGAGTAGCCGGTATGGGCCACCGCCTTTTCTAATTCCGCCGGAGTGCAGGGAAAGACCATGGTGATGAGCTTGTCACCGGGCACCATAATGTCAGCTACCGTTTTTGTACTGAATTCCAGTGCCCCTGAGAGTACTCCTGAGCCGTCATCGACGGTGCCTTCAGCCGTGGACTGGGCCACGATGTTCTGTAGCTCATCCAGGGTAAAGGTGGAGGCGACTTCGGCTTTAGGCTCCACTTTCATCAGCCGCAGTGTGTGGTCGGCAATCCAGTTGAGCAGACTGACGATTGGTTTGAGCAGTCGGGAGATCGTAACCAGCGGCGGAGCGATCCACAGGGCTACGCCCCGAGCCGCCAGAGAGACTGCCATATTCTTGGGCACCATTTCACCTAGAATAACGTGTAGGTAGGTGACCAGGATCAGGGCGAAGGCAAAGCCCACGGCGCTGGCTACGGAGTAGGGAATGCCCCAGCTTTCCAGGGGTGCCGATACCAGGTGGTGCAGGGCAGGTTCCGATACGTTCAGAATCAGCAGAGAGCAGATAGTGATGCCCAGCTGGCAGGTAGCCAGCATGAGCGAAACGTTCTCCAGGGCGTACAAGACCGTGATAGCTCGCTTATTGCCGGTTTCGGCCAGAGGCTCCACCTGCGAACGGCGGGTAGACATAACCGCAAACTCACCGGCCACGAAGAAAGCATTACCGGCCAGCAAAACAAACAGAAGCGAGATAGCGACCCAGTCACTCATCGGCGGGCCTCCTTAGCGGTAGCGGGCTGAACCTCAGGGGTGGCGGGGGTATCGTGCACATAGCGGATTCGGTCCACGCGGCGCTGTTCCATCTTCTCTACCCGCAGGTATCCGCCCTCAAGGGGCACCACGTCCCCGGTCTCAGGAACCCTGCCCAGGCGGTCCATCATAAAGCCACCCATGGTTTCGTAGGCGGGGTCGTCCTCGATTTCAAGGACCTGGATGTAGTCGTTGACCTCATCGGGTCGCAGAAGGCCGGGGAAGATGTAATCGCCGTTGCCTACGCGCAGGGGGCGTTCGTCTGGGGAATGGACGTCATGCTCATCGGAGACTTCGCCCACAATTTCTTCGACCAGGTCTTCCAAGGTGGTGATACCGGCGGTTCCGCCGTATTCATCGAGCACCACGGCCAGTTGAAGAGCGCCTTCGCGAAGCTGAATCAGCAGGGAGTCGAGGTGCACGGTTTCGGGCACCTGAAGCACATCTTCCATGAGAATACCGGCCTCAAGGGTTTCTCGCTTATCTAGGGGTAGGCCGACGGCTTTCTTGACGTGGACAACACCCACGATGTTGTCCTGATCTTCACGGTAGAGGGGGAAACGGGAGTGCCCGGTGGTACGAGCTAGCTCGATAACGTCGCTGACCGGGGAGGTGTCTTCGAGCATGATGACCTTGCGGCGAGGGGTCATGACGTCGGCGGCGGTCAGCTCCGCAAAGGAAAGAGTGCGGTCAAGGAAGCGCGCGGTGTCTGAGTCCAGGGTACCCAGGTCAGCGGAGCGGCGGACCATAGAGGATAACTCCTCGGGCGAGCGCGCGGCAGACAGTTCTTCCTTGGCTTCCATGCCGAAGCGGTGCAGAATCCAGTTGGCGGATCCGTTGGCGGTTCGGACGATGGGGCCCATGACCTTGGTAAACAGCAGCTGGAGCGGTGCCAGGGAACGGGCGACCCGGTAGGGTTCAGCAATTGCCAGATTCTTAGGGACCAGCTCACCAATGATCATGGAGAGCAGGGTGGCTATACCCATAGAGAAAATGAGGGTCAGGGCTGAAGCGACGCCGGTGCTCAGCCCCCAGGAGGCAATGGTGTCACCAGCCAGAGCGTTAATACTGCTATCGAGTGTGTAGCCGGTAAGCAGGGTGGTGATAGTGATACCTAGCTGGCAGCTTGAGAGCTGGGTGGAGAGGGATTTGAGACAAGACATGACTTGCCTGCCCCGCTTGTCCCCTCGGTCAATCTCTTGCTGGACCTTGGACTGGTCGAGAGCTACCAGAGAGAACTCCACGGCCACGAAGAAGCCGGTCCCCAGAATAAGGAGGAAGCCAACTATGAGCAGGAGCCATTCCATTTAGCTATTCACCGCCCCGTTAGCAAAGGTTGGCACTAAGGCAAGTGCGGGAGCATCATGTCGATATGTTACGGGGCTCTTGCCCAGGTGTATGTTAGAAAGCTGCTGAGTGCAGCGACAACTAGAAGGGTCTTCCATAGTCGCCCATTCTAGCGAAAACTCAAGAGAGGCGCGCGGTTGCTTTCACCGGGTGCGAAATTGTAAGGGGCAGCTGTCTCATTCTTTAGAAAGAAGCATATGGCACTGGCCCATCACATGAACCAACATAGTCCCACACAAGACCATCTATTGACGCATGTTCCCCGTGGCTTAATGTCGCTTTATCAGCTAAGTACACAGCCCTAGCCAGTGGGGTATGAGCTTTACCCCCACCAGAGGTTGACCCTTTACTGGCTCTTTGCCCGGTGGGGCGTGTTGGACGTATGCCCTGAACACTCCTAAACTAGACAAAGATATGCAATACATCACGCGCCCAAGGGTGTGCGCGATGAACCATTCAGCCCGGCGCCCAAGAACCTTGCGGTGCCCAATGACCATACGAGATGGAAGAGGCGTTAGACAGTGCCAAACCAGCCAGAACATACTGTGCCTGAAGAATTTGCGGGCAACGAGTGGCTCGTTGAAGAACTCTTTGAGAAGTTTGAGGCAGACCGCAGTGCGGTCGATCAGAAGTGGTGGCCCCTCTTCGAACAGTGGGTAGGCAAAGGTGCCCCCACAGCTAATGCAACTCCCGCCAAGGCACCGGTCACCCAGCAGGCAACTTCGCCCCAGCGCTCTACTCAACAACCTGCAGCTCCCCAGCCCGCCGCGACTAGTCCTGCGCCCGCTGTTTCATCACCCCAGGTAACCACCCCAGCTCCTCAGAAAGAAGAACCTGTGAGCACTGCACCCGAAGAAGACCAGATTGTCACCCTCCGTGGCCCTGCCAAAGCAGTTGCCACCAACATGGATCAGTCTCTGAGCGTTCCCACCGCCACCACCGTGCGCGCGGTACCCGCTAAGCTGCTTATCGATAACCGCACAGAGATTAACAGCTACCTGGCTCGCACTCGCGGCGGTAAGGTCTCCTTCACTCACATCATTGGCTACGCCATCATTCGCGCACTGGCAAACTTCCCCTCCATGAACGTGAGCTACGGTGAGGACGCCAAGGGTAAGCCCGCCGCTATTCAGCACGCCCACGTCAATTTTGGTCTGGCTATCGATCTACCTCGCCCTGACGGCTCCCGCAACCTGGTAGTGCCTAATATCAAGGGTGCAGAGTCGCTGTCGTTCTCCGAGTTCTGGCATGCCTACAACGACATCGTTCAGCGCGGCCGCGAAGGCAAGCTCGGTGTAGAGGATTTCCAGGGAACCACCGTCTCACTGACCAACCCCGGCGGCATCGGGACCGTTCACTCCGTGCCACGCCTCTCCAAGGGGCAGGCTGCTATTATCGGTGCCGGTGCCCTTGACTACCCGGCCGAGTACCGTGGCACCTCCGATAAGGTCATTGCCCGCAACGGTGTCTCCAAGATCCTGACCCTGACCTCCACCTATGACCACCGCGTTATCCAGGGTGCCGGTTCTGGTGAATTCCTCAAGCTGGTGGAGCACTACCTGTTAGGTGGCGACAACTTCTACGACCAGATTTTTGAGGACCTGCGCATCCCCTTTGAGCCCGTCCGCTGGGCCCGCGATAACCAGGTTAACCCCGAGGCTGAGGTCTCCAAGGTCGCGCGCATTCAGCAGCTCATTCACGCTTTCCGTGTACGCGGTCATCTGATTGCCCAGACCAACCCCATCGGCTACCAGATGCTCTCCCACCCGGACCTGCGGCTGGAAAACTACGGGCTCACCCTCTGGGATCTTGACCGCCACTGGCCCACCGGCGGGTTTGGCGATAAGGAATCCTTGCCCCTGCGCACCATTCTGGAACTCCTGCGCGAAGCCTACACCCGTACCCTGGGCGTGGAATACATGCACATTGAGAACCCCCAAGAGCGCCAGTGGTTCCAGGACCGCCTCGAACACGGCTACACCAAGCCTTCCCGTGATGAACAGTTCCGCGTCCTGGGTACTCTGAACGCCGCTGAGGCTTTTGAAACCTTCTTGCAGACCAAGTACCTGGGCCAGAAGCGCTTCTCCCTAGAGGGCGGCGAGTCGCTGATTCCGCTCCTGGACTCGGTCATTTCCGAAGCTGCCGACGCCGGACTTTCGGGCGTTGGCATCGGCATGGCCCACCGTGGCCGCCTGAACGTACTGACCAACATTGCCGGCAAGTCCTACGCACAGATTTTCCGTGAATTTGAGGGCCAGCTTGACCCGCGCCTCACCGGCGGTTCTGGTGACGTTAAATACCACCTGGGTACCGAGGGTGTCTTCACTTCCCACAACGGCAACCAGACCCAGGTCTACCTGGCCGCTAACCCCTCTCACCTTGAAGCGGTCAACACCGTACTTGAGGGAATCGTCCGCGCTAAGCAGGATGCCCTCGCTGACCAGGGCATCATCAACTACCCGGTCCTGCCCATTCTGGTTCACGGCGATGCCGCCTTTGCTGGCCAGGGCATCGTTATGGAAACCCTGCAGATGTCCAAGCTGGAGGGTTACACCACCGGCGGTACCGTCCACATTGTGGTCAATAATCAGGTTGGCTTCACCACTACTCCGCGCGATGGTCGTACCGCTACCTACTCCACCGACGTTGCCCGCATGATTCAGGCACCTATCCTGCATGTCAACGCCGATGACCCCGAGGCCGTTGTACGCGCGGGCTCTATCGCTTTTGCCTACCGCCAGGCCTTTAACAAGGATGTCGTTATCGACCTGGTCTGCTACCGCCGCCGCGGCCACAACGAGGCCGATGATCCCTCAATGACTCAGCCCAAGATGTACCAGCAGATTGAGGAGCTCCCCTCAACCCGCAAGATTTACACCGAGGCGCTGGTAGGTCGTGGCGACATCACCCAGGATGAAGCCGAGCGCGCGCTCAAGGACTATCAGAGCCGCCTGGAGCAGATCTTCACCGAAACTCACGAGGCTCAGTCATCCTCTGCTCCCCTGGTCACTGCCGATGCAGCAGCAGTTTCGAACATTGAGCGCCCTGCCGCCCAGCAGAATGAGGACTCCGTTCGTGTTGCCGGTGAAACCGCTATCTCGCCCGAGACCCTGGCCCGTATTGGCCAGGCCTTTGCAGAGGTTCCCCAAGGCTTCACCGTTCACAAGAAGCTCAAGAAGCTCCTGGATCAGCGTGTGAAAATGTCCACCGAGGGCGAGATTAACTGGGGCTTTGGCGAACTTGCTGCCTTTGCCTCCCTGCTCCTTGAAGGCCGCAATGTCCGCCTCACCGGCCAGGATGTCCAGCGTGGCACCTTCGTCCAGCGTCACTCGGTTCTACACGACTCAAGGACCGACCAAGAGTGGAACCCGCTGGCCCACCTCTCCGAGACCCAGGGCAAGTACGCTATCTACAACTCCCTGCTCTCTGAGTACGGTGTCATGGGCTTTGAATACGGCTACTCCGTGGAAAGCCCCGATTCCCTGGTGCTCTGGGAGGCCCAGTTCGGTGACTTCGCCAACGGCGCCCAGACCATTGTGGACGAGTTCATCTCTTCCGCTGAGCAGAAGTGGGCTCAGCGTTCCTCGCTGGTTCTGCTCCTGCCCCACGGCTTTGAGGGCCAGGGCCCGGACCACTCATCAGCCCGTATGGAGCGCTACCTGCAGCTGTGCGCTGAGAACAATATGACTGTTGCGGTTCCCTCTACCCCAGCATCCTACTTCCACCTGCTACGCCGCCAGGCGCACTCACGCCCCCACAAGCCGATGATTGTGATTACCCCCAAGCAGCTCCTGCGTCTGAAGGCCGCAGCTTCGTCGGTAGAGGACTTCACCACCGGTAGCTTCAAGCCCGTGATTGAGGATCAGGCCAATCTGAGCCCGGCCGAGGTCACCCGCCTGGTCTTTGTCTCCGGCCGCCTCTACTACGACCTCGAGGCTGAGCGAGCTAAGCGCAATGACAGGACCACCGCGCTGGTGCGCGTAGAGCAGCTCTACCCGCTCCCTGCCCAGGAGATCAAGGAACAGATTGCGGCCTACCCCAATGCCGAGGTCATCTGGGCTCAGGACGAACCTGCCAACCAGGGCCAGTGGCCCTTCATGGCGGTCAACCTGCTCCCCCAGATTGGCTACAAGATGGCTCTGGTCTCCCGCCCAGCCGCTGCCTCGCCCGCTGCGGGTACCGGCAAGCGCCACCAGCGTGAGCTCAATAACCTCATTTCCGAGGTGTTTGACCGCTAACTCTCTTAGCCCCTGGCTCACCAAGCAGGTGCTCCACCGTTTTTGACAGTGGAGCACCTGTTTTTAGTCCCGGCTGACTGAAAAACAGGCGCTACCGGCCTTGCGAGCGTGCGTTGGCTGGCTCCCAGGGTTTAGACTAAGAAAGAAATAAGACAACCGTTGCTGTGGGGCACTTACCCCACGGCCTAGAGAAAGAAGCACGTGGATCAGCGAAAAATTCGGCTTGTAGCCGTTGGCGATGAACTGCTCGCAGGCGTTGGGGACCCCCGCACCCTGGGGTGGTTTGGTCGCGTTATGGCACGCACCCCCCAGAACTCAGCCTCCATCTCGGCCTATAACTTGGCAGCCCCCGGTGAAGGCAGTGAACAGCTCAACTCACGCTGGTTTGAAGAAGCCAGCCGCCGTTTTGCCCAGGGTCACGATAACCGCCTGGTGATCGCGCCCTCCACTTTTGACATTGACCTGGGTATCACCAGCGCACGTTCACGCCTGAACCTAGCGAACATGGTCGATATGGCTTCTCAGAACAATGTCAAGGTTCTTGTAGTTGGCCCTCCCCCCACCCTGGACTCCGAGCGCAACCGCAAGATTGCTGACCTCTCCGCAGCTTACGCCGATGTGGTTACCCGCCGTAACCACGTCTACGTTGATACCTTCAACCCGCTCCTTCACCACGAGCAGTGGCGCAACGACCTTGCCGCTAACGACGGCCGCCCGGGCCAGTCCGGATACGGCTTGATTGCCTGGCTGGTTCTTCACCGCGGCTGGTACAACTGGCTCCAGATTTCTGAGCCGGTCTAAGCCAACAAACTGGCGTGATATTCAAAGCAGTATTGTGCAATCAGGGCTAAGGTATGCCAAAATGGTGAGAAGTGCCTGTTAACGGGTGCTATCGACCATTTTGTGCTCCGTTATCCTGGCGGGCACTCCACCTTGATCAAGGAGGCTCATATGAGCAAGCGCGGTCGCAAGCGTAAGGATCGCCGTAAGGGTGGCGCTAACCACGGTAAGCGCCCCAATTCATAAGGCAATCACCAAGGGCCCTCACTCTTCACAGAGTGAGGGCCCTTTCGTATGTCTGACGCACCTAGGCCTCGGTATGGGCCTGGCTGTGCAGGGTGTCGATGCAGTCCCGGATACGGCTCTTGAGATCCTGGGGCGCCCTTTCGGAGCAGGTTCTTCGCACCGCCTGCCGGATAATACATTCGAGGTCGTATTCCTGAGCACAATATTTGCACTCGGCCAGGTGGGCTTGGAGCTCTTCGAGATCCTGGCAACTCAGTGGGTCATCCAGGTAGTCGTAAATTCTGGTGAGTCGTTCCTGGCAGGGGTTGGGGGCGCCGTCTGCGCCGTGTGCCGTGGGCATGATGGCTCCTTTCTTAAACCGAGGTCTTGATGCCGCGTTCAGCTGCATAGTCTGTAAGTTTGTCACGTAAAAGTTTGCGCCCACGGTGCAGGCGGGACATGACGGTGCCGATAGGGGTATCCATAATCTCGGAGATTTCTTTGTAGGAAAAACCCTCAACATCTGAGTAGTAGACCGCCATGCGGAAGTCCTCCGGGATTGCTTGGAGGGCTTCTTTGACGTCACTGTCGGGAAGACGGGCCAGGGCCTCTGATTCGGCGGAGGGCAGGCCACGTGAGTCGTGGGCACCTGCCTGCGCCAGTTGCCAGTCCTCTACCGTATCGGTGTTGGCCTGGTAGGGTTCCCGCTGACGCTTGCGGTAGACATTGATGTAGGTGTTGGTCAGAATCCGGTAAAGCCAGGCTTTGAGGTTGGTGCCGGGCTTGTACTGGTGGAATGCAGCAAAAGCTTTCATGTAGGCTTCCTGCACCAGGTCCTCGGCGTCCTGAGGGTTGCGGGCCATGCGCAGAGCCGCCGCGTAGAGCTGGTCCACGTACTGGAGGGCTTCGCCTTCAAACCTGGCTTTTTGCCCAGCATTCAGCTCGGGGCCTTCCTTCTGGCTTTGCCCGGTGTCTCCTGCGGTTTCCATGGAGCCTGTGGTGGTCATGTCCCTCCCGTATCTGGGGTCTTATCGTCCTACTCTACCTGCCAGTAGCGGGTAACAGTACCCTGGGCGACACAGGGTATAACACTATCTCCTGCCCCTTTTATTCCCGTGAATTTTTTGATTCTTGTCGCCTGCCTCAGGGTGTACCGGCCCCCTGAACCTGTTCGGCTCTGTATGCTGGGAACTGAAAGAATCTATCGCGCTGCGGTGGGACCCCCCTCAAAGGAGAAAATCATGTCTTTGGTTCGTAAAGTTGCTCGCCCCCTCTTGGCTTCTAGCTTTATTGTCTCGGGTGTTGACCGCCTGCGTACCCCAGGTTCATCCAAGCACCTGACCAAGCTAGTCGATGTGGCAGCTAGCATCAGCCCCCAGCTCAAGGCCCTCAAGGGGCAGGAAGAACTGGTCGGTAAGGTTCTGGCGGGTTCTCAGGTTGCCGCTGGTACGCTTTTTGCTCTGGGAAAGTTCCCCCGTTTGGCCGCCACACAGCTTTTCATCACCGGGGCCATCAACTCCTACGTTGAGTACCGTGCCGCTGAGGCCAACACTAAGAACGAAAAAACAGCCCGCCGCAATGTTGCCCTTGCCAACGGCTCCTTGCTGGGTGCTATCGCAATTTCAGCAGTAGACACCAATGGCAACCCTTCACTGGTTTGGCGTGCATCTAAGCTCAGCGACAAGGTGGCCCACAAGTCTTCACGGCTTGCCTCTGAGGTGCAGGATGTAGCCCACGATGCGCAAAAGAAGGTCAGCGATTTGCTGTCTGCCTAAGACTTTAAGGGCGGCCAAAAACTAGAAAACCCTGCACCAAACGGTGCGGGGTTTTCTTCTACCCCTTCTAGCAACCTAAAATAGGTAGCAGTATGCCCTTATAAGAAAAGGTAGGTAGGTTTTTCGTGGTTGATGTGCCCAGCACAGTGTCAGTAGCAGATGGTGACTGGCACGCCCCCACCGTATCGGTGCAACCAGGCGCTCGAGCCCGCCTTGAGATCCCGGGCTCCAAGTCGCTCACCAACCGCTACCTTGTGCTAGCGGCCCTTGCCGATAGCCCCTCGATTATCCATGCACCCCTGCATTCCCGCGATTCAGCTCTGATGATTGCCGCCCTCAGCGAGCTGGGTGCCCGGTTCGATGAGATTCCAACAGGCAGTCCCTTTGGGCCGGATCTGCGAGTTACTCCCCTGAATTTTTCTCACCCACAGCCTAAGACAGCCTCCATCGATGTGGGCCTAGCGGGTACGGTCATGCGTTTTGTTCCCCCGGTGGCAGCTCTGCTCCCCGGTAGGTTTTCTTTTGACGGTGACCCCCACGCTCGAATTCGACCTATGGGCCCGGTCATCGATGCCTTGCGCAGTCTAGGTGCCACCCTTGAGGAGGGCGGAGATAGGGCTCTTCCCTTTACCCTGATTTCAGACGGCAGGCACCAGGTTGCTGAGCTTACCATTGACGCTTCTGAGTCTTCGCAGTTTGTTTCTGCCCTGCTTCTAGCCGCCTGTCGGCTCCCTCAGGGGCTGATTCTGCACCATGAGGGCGGGGCGCTGCCCTCCATGCCTCATATTGAGATGACTGTTGAGACTATGCGGGAGCTCGGTATCGCAGTCGAGTTCGATGGAGCCAACACCTGGACGGTAGCACCCGGCGGCTTCCCCGGTTTCGAAGTCACAGTAGAACCCGACCTCTCTAACGCTGGGCCCTTTTTGGCCGCAGCAGTGGTCACCGGCGCGCAGGTCACTATTGCAGGCTGGCCCGAACACACTACCCAGGGCGGTAATCACTGGCTCACTATTCTGCCCCAGCTCGGTGCTCAGGTTGAGCTACATGACGGGAACCTGACTGTCACCGGCCCAGCTGGCGGTGCCGTAGCGGGCCTACCCGGTCTTGACCTTGACCTGTCAGAAGCCGGCGAGCTGGCACCTACAGTTGCCGCGCTGATCGCGCTCTCACCGGCCACCAGCGTTCTCAGAGGTATTGCTCACCTGCGGGGGCACGAAACTGACCGGCTGGCGGCCCTTACCGCTGAAATCAACCGTTTGGGAGGCCAAGCGGAAGAAACAGAGGACGGCATCAAAGTTACAGCTCCGGTTCAGCACGGCGGGTTCTTCCTGACCTACGCCGACCACCGCATGGCAACAGCCGCCGCCATTATCGGCCTGCACCTTCCCCAGGTCATCGTGCAGGAGGTTGAAACCACTGCTAAAACCCTGCCCGGTTTCACCGGTCTGTGGATGAACATGCTGGACCAGTTCAAGGCTGGTGACCGCTAATGCGCCGCACCTGGGATGAAAGCGACGTGCGGGTTCGCCCCAATAAGAAGGGTTCCCGCCCACGCACCAAGGACCGCCCCTCCTATGCTGATGCTCACATCGGTCGTATCGTTACTGTTGACCGTGGCCGCTACACAGCGGTACTCGATGAGGGTCTCTCAACAGAGCGCCGGGTAACAGCCGTCCGTGCCCGGGAACTGCGCCGCTGCCCCATTGTGGTGGGCGATCGGGTTGCGCTGGTGGGTGACACCAGCGGTAAGCCTGATACGCTAGCCCGCCTGGTCCGTATTGAAGAGCGCACGAACCTGTTGCGCCGTAGCGCCGATGACACCGACCCCATCGAGCGGGCCGTTGTTGCCAACGCCGACAAGCTGGTTATTGTGGTGGCCGCAGAAAACCCCGAGCCCCGCACCGGCTTCATTGACCGTTCCTTGGCCGCTGCCTTTGATGCCGGCCTTGACCCGGTTCTCTGTATTACCAAGACCGACCTGAAATACCCCCAACGTCTGCTGGACTACTATAAAGACGTTGAGCTCACCCTTGTGCTTTCTAAGGCCCGGGACGGTCGAGCCCCCAGCGAAGAGGGCTCCGAGGGCCTTGATCTGTCCCTGATCGACCAGCTCAGTGACCTTCTCACCGGGTCAGTCTCGGTCCTCCTTGGCCATTCCGGTGTCGGCAAGTCCACTTTGGTCAATGCGCTCACCGGCGCTGAGAGAGCCACCGGCCACGTCAACTCTGTCACCGGGCGCGGCAGGCACACCTCATCGTCCGCCCTGGCACTGCAACCCAAAGACAAGCAGGCCGGAACCTGGATTATTGACACCCCCGGCATCCGTTCCTTTGGCCTAGCCCATGTTGAGCCAGAAACCCTGGTTGCTTCTTTTAGCGACCTAGCCCCCGGCTCAGCCAACTGCCCCAAAGGGTGCACCCACGCTTCTGCAAGCCCCAACTGTGGAATCCAGGCCTACGTTGAAGCAGGCCTAGCCGGTGCCGCAGGTGCAGAGCGTTTAGAATCCCTCCGCAAACTTCTTCGCGTCGATGAAGAAACCGGTGACTCCGAAAAAGAACTTGGCGTCGTAGCCTCCTAGCGACCACACACTCAAGGGTAAAGACACATGACCAACTACAACGATGACCTCCGTCTAGCTCACATCATGGCTGACTCCGTTGACCGGCTCACGCTGGCTCGTTTCAACGCGCAGGATTTCACCGTAGAGACCAAACCCGATCTCACCCCTGTCACCGAGGTAGACCGCGAAGCTGAACAGCATATCCGCTCCCAGCTCTCCCGCGTCCGCACCCGCGACTCCGTTCTGGGCGAGGAATTCGGGGAGACAGGTTCTTCCCCACGCCAGTGGGTGATTGACCCCATCGACGGCACCAAAAACTATGTGCGTGGTGTACCGGTATGGGCCACCCTCATTGCCCTGCTCGATCACGGTCAGCCCGTTGTTGGCGTGGTTTCTGCCCCCGCCCTACAAAGGCGCTGGTGGGCAGCTCTAGGCACCGGTGCCTATACCGGACGTTCCTTGGCTAAGGCCACCCGCATATCGGTTTCATCGGTGAGGTCTCTGAACCATGCTTCACTTTCTTACTCATCTCTCAGTGGCTGGAAGGAACTGGGCATCCGAGATCAGTTCATTGATATGACCGATAGGGTCTGGCGAACCCGTGCCTACGGCGACTTCTGGTCCTACATGATGGTGGCAGAGGGTGCTGTCGATATAGCCGCCGAACCGGAGCTTGGCCTCTACGACATGGCGGCCCTGGTCCCAATCGTCACCGAAGCTGGCGGTAAGTTTACCTCCCTGGCCGGTGAGGACGGCCCCCACGGCGGCAACGCCCTGGCAACCAACGGGCATCTGCATCGATCCGCGCTGGAGTACCTGGGCACAGACAAGACGCTCTAGGTGCTGCCTGTCTGCGATATTTATAGACAAGGCCTAGGGGCTCACGCTTGCTGTGGGCCTGCGCCTTAACTGAATCTTATGGATTCCCTACTTAAAAAGCCGGCTCCCCGAATATTCGGGGAGCCGGCTTCTTCTAGGGGGCAGGGTTTCTACTTCTTTTTCTTGAGAAGAGAAATCTGCTCGTTGGTCCTGTCCTTGACAGCCTCGGTATGAACCTCGGTCTGGCCGCTCTCGGACGGTGCCGAGTACTGCAAGAACTTAGGCTGAGCAGGAATCTTCAGCTGAATGTTAGTCTGCTGAGTACGTTGCTTGGAAAGATCAATCTGATAGAGCATGGTAACGGTTTCCTCACGGATAGCGTCCATCATGCCCTGGTACAGGGCGTAGCCTTCACGCTGGTACTCCACCAGGGGGTCCCGCTGAGCCATAGCTCGCAGGCCGATGCCCTCCTTGAGATAGTCCATCTCGTAGAGGTGCTCAGGCCAGCGCTTACCGATAACAGAGAGCACAACACGGCGTTCAATTTCGCGCATGGCATCTTGCCCCACTGACTCTTCGCGTTCCTTGTACTGGAGCTCAGCATCAGCCAAGATTTCCTTGACGATCTGATTACGGGTGACCTTGGTGCGGTCCCCCGCTTCTTCGTCTAGGTCCTCGGGTGTAATGGTCACGGGGAAGATAGAGCGCAGGGCCTCCCAGAGCTTATCAAAGTCCCAGTCTTCGGCGTGGCCCTCAGCTACCTGAGCGTCAATGGTTGAGGTAATAACCTCGGTACGGAACTTGCTCATCTGCTCTTGCAGATCATCGCCATCAAGAATTTGGGCGCGGTCGGTGTACATGGCCTCACGCTGGCGGTTGAGAACATCGTCGTACTTGAGCACGTTCTTGCGCTGCTCAGCGTTACGGGCCTCGACCTGGCCCTGAGCGTTGGCAATGACACGGGAAACAATTTTGGCTTCTAGCGCGGTGTCATCGGGGGCGCCGGCCATCAGGCGGGCGGCAGCCTGACCGTTGAACAGGCGCATCAGGTCATCGGAAAGTGACAGGTAGAAGCGTGACTCACCGGGATCACCCTGACGGCCAGAACGGCCTCGGAGCTGGTTATCGATACGGCGGGACTCGTGGCGCTCGGTGCCCAGGACGTACAGGCCGCCCAGCTCGGTGACCTCATCGTGTTCAGCGGCTGACGCTTCCTCAGCGGCCTTGAGGACCTCGGGCCACTTGGCCTCGTAGTCTTCGGGGTTATCGTTGGGATCCAGGCCCAGACGCTTCATGGTTTCTACGGCCTCGAACTCAGGGTTACCACCGAGCATGATGTCAGTACCACGGCCTGCCATGTTGGTTGCCACGGTCACGGCGCCCTTACGACCAGCCTGAGCCACAATTACCGCTTCACGGGCATTGTTCTTAGCGTTCAGAACCTCATGACGGATACCAGCCTTGGACAGGAGCTTGGAAAGGTACTCAGACTTCTCAACGCTGGTTGTACCGACCAGAACGGGCTGGCCGGACTCGTGGCGGGCCTCAATGTCCTTAACAACGGCGTTGAACTTAGCGATTTCGTTCTTGTAGACCTTATCGGGCTGGTCGATACGCTGAACGTCCTTGTTGGTGGGAATCGGCACAACACCCAGCTCGTAGGTGTTCATGAACTCAGCGGCCTCGGTTTCGGCGGTACCGGTCATGCCCGAGAGCTTATCGTACATGCGGAAGTAGTTCTGCAAGGTCACGGTTGCCATGGTCTGGTTCTCAGGCTTAACCTCAACCTCTTCCTTGGCTTCGATTGCCTGGTGAATACCGTCATTGTAACGGCGGCCAGCAAGGATACGGCCGGTGTGCTCATCAACAATCAGCACCTCACCGTTCATCACAACGTAGTCTTTGTTGCCCTTAAAGAGTTCTTTGGCCTTAATAGCATTGTTGAGGAAGCCGATGAGCGGGGTGTTCTCGGGTTCGTAGAGGTTATCGATACCCAGGTGATCTTCCACCTTGTCGATACCGCTTTCCAGGACGCCCACAGTGCGCTTCTTCTCGTCAACCTCATAGTCCTTGCCGGGTACCAGGGTGCGGGCAATCCGGGCGAACTCGCCGTACCAGCGGTTGGCCTCCCCCATTGCGGGGCCGGAGATAATCAGCGGGGTACGGGCCTCGTCAATCAGGATGGAGTCAACCTCATCGACAATGGCAAAGTTATGTCCACGCTGTACCTGCTCGTCCTTGGTCCAGGCCATATTATCGCGCAGGTAGTCAAAGCCGAACTCATTGTTTGTGCCGTAGGTGATGTCAGCTTCGTATTGCTTACGGCGGACTTCGGGGGTCTGGTTAGCCAAAATGACGCCGCATTCCATGCCCAAGAAACGGAAAACACGGCCCATGAGGTTAGCCTGGTACTCCGCCAGATAGTCATTCACCGTAACAATGTGCACACCCTTGCCAGAGAGGGCGTTCAGGTAGGCCGGTGCAGTAGCGACCAGGGTCTTACCTTCACCGGTCTTCATTTCGGCGATATTGCCCAGGTGCAGGGCGGCGCCGCCCATGAGCTGAACGTCGTAGTGCCGCTTGCCCAGCGTGCGCTTTGAGGCTTCACGGACTACTGCGAAGGCCTCGGGCAGCAAGAGATCCAGGGATTCGCCGTCTTCAACACGTTTGCGGAAGGAGTCGGTCTCAGCGCGAAGTTCAGCATCGGTCATAGAGACAAAGCTGTCTTCGAGTGTGTTCACTGCATCGGTGTAAGCACGCAGCTGTTTGAGGACTTTCTTGTCTCCGCTGCGGAGTAGCTTTTCCAAGAGAGATGCCACTGAAGTTTGCTCCTTGTAGATTTGAAATAGTCGTAAGGTGGGTAGGCCCACCATGCTCACTCTATTGTAGTTTAGTCCTTTAGCCCCTCAGACTCTTTCACCTGTGGGCGTGATACAAGCTTTTCTTAAGGTCATTGGGCGCTCCCAGGTAGCCCTGAGAGTAACCAGGGCCCCATACAATGGCTCCCTCCCCGTCATTGGGGAGGGAGCCATCATGGGGCGATTCAGAAGAGCTTAGCTCTCGGTATCTTCAAGCAGGATGACACCGTAGGACCAACCCTTACGCCGGTAGACGGCTGCCGGTGCACCTGTTTCGCGGTCAACGAAGAGGAAGAAATCGTGGCCAACCAGCTCCATACGGTCAACAGCTTCTTCTGCTGTCAGATGATCTGCGGGGAAGCTCTTCTTTCTGATTTCGATGGGGGAAGAAACCTCATCGTGCAGGTCATACTCACCAGCGAATGCGGCTTCTTCAACCGGTAGTTCATCGGTGCGAATCTCAGTGAGCGCAACCTCTTCGGTAATGATAGGCATTGAGCCGGTTGCCTCGGCTACAGAAACGGGGTGCTTGCCACCGGCGCGACGGGTCTTGCGACGATCTCGTGCGCGACGCAGGCGCTCAAGGAGCTTGCCGTAGGTTTCGTCAAACACAGCGAACTTGTCCTGGCCAGTTGATTCTGCACGCAGGATAGGACCGCGACCAATAACGGTTATTTCCGCTCGGATTGAGGCCGGGCCGCTTTCGCTTTCCCTGGTGAATTTGACCTCAATATCGGTGACATTATCACCCAAAACTTCAAACTTGGTGATTCTGCTTTCAATGTATTCCTGCAAACGCTGGCCCACTTTGACGTTGCGACCGACGATCTTGAATTCCACAATTCCCTCCATTCTCAGGGGGTGAATACGGGGCCTTGTGACTGCCTCGTATTGGGGAATCTGCCTTGTGGATTCCTTACTGCAACTTTACGCCTATTTGTGTTTCAAGTCATTGCCTTGGGAGCTTGTCGGGCAAATTCAGTCGTATTTTACGGGGCTAAAGTGCTCTAAACCTATCATGTGTTAGCAAGGTCTACACGAGGGACCCGAGCCACGGCGATAGCCCCTTCCACCAGCACCCCGGCCTGGCGCAAGAGACGCTGGGCTTCTGCTAAGGATGCGCCCGTAGTGACCACATCATCGACCAGTATGCAGCGGGCACCAGCTAGCTTATATGAACGCCCCAGGCTGTGGAAGAGCGGCTGCCCTAAGCGTAGCTTTCCGTTCATCGCCCGCTGGCGGTCGTACTTACTCAGGGTCTTTTGCGCACCGGTACGATGCCCCACCCCTGGCCTGCACCAGGTAGGGACCGGCTCAAGGACAGGCAGGAGCCGTACATCCACTTGCCCTCGCACAGCACGCACCAGAGCCGAGGCAAGAAGAGGTGCAGGGGCATAACCCCGACGGCGGGTTGCGGCTCTACTGGACGGCAGTGGAACCAGGTGCAGAGGGTGGCCGCTAGACCGGCTTCCAGTTCCCGCAAGTAGCGCAAGCAGAGAACGGTTGAGCGCACTCACAAGGTAAGGGGCTAGATCGGTTCTGCCACCGTCTTTGAAAGCCAGAATACAGCGTGCCAGCTCGTACTCATACCGGCCAGCCGTATAAATCGGTAAGCGCGCATAGGCAACAGTGGTGGGCTCAACCGCCAGTGTTGCCAGGCGCAACAATCGGTCACAGAGCGGACAAAGCGCCCCAGAGCCTTGCATAGTCCTGCCATAAGCCCAGCAACTAGCGCAGACCCTGGGGAAAAAGAGCTCAGCAGTCTGGCTCAGGTGCCCCAGAAGGCCTTTATCAGCAGGTCTCGTCTCATGTCTTTGGAAGAGGTAATGCACACCCTGAAGTATTCCTGGGTCTATGAAAACCAGCCAGGGGTGTGTACATCGGGAACACCTTTAGCCAGAGTAATTCACTTCACTCAGGCTAGTCTCGATCCGGGTCCAGCTCCTACCGGCAACAATATACAGACCGTTTTCATCAGTCATCGCTACAGCCTGATCAAGCCCGTTACCCGTCACAATACGCACAATTCCCTGAAGCGGATCGTACTGGGTACTATGCCCAGAAAGCGAAACAATTTCGGTTTGAGTGGTTTCGGTATTCCACAGGAAAACCTCTTCATCGGTATGCCATTCAGCGCCCCTTGGATTAATATCCGAGCCAATACGTACCGGGGCCATGAGCTCCTGCGGTGTACCATCAGATGCCCGGCGGATAGCAGAAACCCAAGCGGCGTAGTCATTCCCCCCGACGGAGGTCACCACAAGGGCACGGCTACCGTCACGAGCTATCGCAAGGCTGTGCACGGTTTCCTCCGTTAGCCATGTCTTGACCGTCAGAAGCTCACCATTTTCCTGGCCAGCCGGGTAAGCCCTCACCCTTCCACCTTGCTCACCCAGCCAGAGCCAATTCAGGTGATCAAAACTTGGTTGCAAGATGCCATTCCCCCGGTGAATAGAACCAGACCGGTTTGAATTGGCCAGCCATATCTCGTTGCGACCAGCATTTGTGTAGGCATAAAAGTTGCGGGTGTAGTTCATTGCTGGCTGTGTAATAGCGCCGTAGGCTACGCCCTCGACAATAGTCTGCTGGCTAGCTGTATCGACCAAAGCGCTCCGGCTTACCAGCCGATTGTTCTCAATCCCCACCACGGCTCCTGACACCACAGCATTAATGGTGGGTTCTTTATAGTTCTCGAGGTTCTGGGCAGCTACCACCTGATTATTGATACTCATCTGAACCGAGGCAACCGTAGCCAGGTTCGACAGAGCCTGAGTGAGCTGAGTCCTTAACCGCTCAGTCTCCAAAGCACTTGCCGTGACCAGAGCATTACCACCAGCCAGCTGAATATCAGCTACCCCGTTTTCCACAGGAACCGAGTTGATGGCCAGGCGAGTTTCCTGCGGCACAGCAGTCACCACCGCGCCCTCAAGGTAGGGAGCCGGTCCCTCTAACAAAACCCGAATGAGCGATGTAGCGATCGTCGAGCGTTCAGCAAACCATCGGATATCGGGCACCGCGTAGGTGAAAGTCGGGTCGTAAAAGTAGAGAGTAAAAGGATTGAACACCTCACCAAATTCAGTGCGGCTCAGAACCGTTCCGTCAGGCACCGCAGAAATTCGCCATTCCTGCTGCACTTTCTCCAAAGAGAACTCGATTTCGGTATCGGTAAAGGTCGTGTATGAGGTAGCCAGCCCCCTGTTATCAATCTCAGTGCTGGTGGGCACCGCAACCACATAGCTATTCTCCCCGGTCGCCCTGGTTGTAAAGGATGAGTTATAGACCAGGGTCCTGCCATCGGGTCGCCACGACTGTGCCAGGTCTTTAGTCAGATACTGGCGGGCAACACTGTAATCGTCTTTAACACCGGTTCCAGCGTGTAAGAACCCCTCAATAATCTCTGAAGGACTGGCCCCCGGCTGAGGGCCTTGCGGACCGGCAGAGGTACCAGCAGTTGAGCCCGTCGCCTGCGGGTCAGCGTAATGGTTGACCTCACCGTCAGTTGGAATCGTAGCGCAGGCGCTTACAGATGCAACTAAGGAACTCAAAGTCATGCTAAGGGCGGTGCGGCGTGAGATCTTAGCCATCGGTGGCCTCCGGTCGGTCGTATTCGTCGATGCTTCCTTCTAGCGGTCGGGCCTCCAGAGCCAAAGGCTCAGGAGCAAGAGGCTCACCGCTCAGCAAGACAGGCGATGGACCCATCGGTAGGTCCTGGTCAACAGGAATGGTCATGCGGAAGCAGGCGCCCTCCCCCTTGATACCCCAGGCTTCTAGCAGGCCCTGGTGAAGACGTACATCTTCTGCCGCAATGGACAGCCCCAGCCCGGTACCTCCCAGGGTGCGCTTGCGCGAAGTATCAGCACGCCAAAAACGGTTAAAGACTTGCTCGGTTTCCTCGGGGCTCAAACCGATACCGTGGTCACGGACAGCAAGGCCCAGGGTGGTTTCGGTGGCATCCACATACACATCAATAGGTCTACCCTCTGAGTGCTCTACCGCGTTAAAGAGCAGATTCCGCAGAACACGCTCAATCCGTCGGTGGTCCATATCAACCATGATCTCGGTGTGGTCAGTATGAACTGTGAGTTCGGTATTGGTGCGCATCAGATGCGGTTCAACCGCTTTGAGCACCTCATCAAGCACAGCCATAAAATCCACCGACACGATTTCTAGGGTCTGGGATCCAGCGTCAAAACGCGAAATTTCAAGGAGATCTGCCAGCAGGGAATCGAAGCGGTCCACCTGGTTATAGAGCAACTCGGTAGAACGTTTGTAGAGTGGCTCCATATTCTCACGGTTATCGTGCAACATATCCGCTGCCATGCGAACCGTTGTCAATGGGGTCCGCAGCTCATGGGAAACATCCGACACAAAACGTTGCTGCATGGTCGAAAGCTTTTCCAACCGGGAAATCTGATCCTGCAGGGAGTCAGCCATTCGGTTGAAGGAAAGCCCCAAACGGGCAGTTTCGTTCTGCCCCCGGACCAGAACACGCTGGTCGAGATCCCCCGCAGCCAGTTTCTCCGCTGTAATAGCGGTAGAACTAATGGGTCGAATAACCAAACGGGCAATCATCCACACGATAGTCAAAACTACTACCAGCAAGATACTGAACCCGACCCAGACCACCAAATTGATGTACTGCACGGTAGCCTGAGAAGCCGACAGGTCATAGACCAAGTAGATAGCGTAATCAGGGTTCTGCGGTATAGAGACCTTTGTGCCTACCACCAGCACCGGCGCTGTATGTCCATCATCCCAGGTGGCCTGTGAGGACTGCCAGTAGATACCTGACCCCTCACTCACACTCGTAGCCAGGTCAGCCGGAATGTCTTCCCCCGTCACCTCCTTGCTCTGCGACTGCTCGGTAATAAAACCATCTGTAGGAGCCTTAGGGTCTTTGAGAAGAACCCAATGGCGGTTACTATCAGCGCTGCTGGTCTCCAAGACCGTGATAAAGCGCCTCACATCTCGCTGGATCTCGGTACGGCCGGTTGCATCAGAACCGTTCATGAGGGTCTGCACACTACTGAAACCCGCAGCTGACTCTTCAAGAGCCTGGGCCAGATTTCCCCGGAAAAGTGAGTTCGCTATTTGGTGAGAAATAAACGAACCCACAAAGATGAAGGCCACCAGCAGGAGCGAGGCTGAAGCCACCACTGCACGGAACTGTAGCGACTGCTGCCACAACCTGCGAACAGTATGGAGAAGCCTCAAACGGTGTGAACGAGCGGGAGGCTCTACTGACTGCGGTTCAGAGGTAACAGACAAGGAAAGTCACTGCCTAGCGGTGCCCGTCGGAGGCAGCCTTATAGCCCACCCCACGCACAGTAAGAACAATTTCGGGATTCTCCGGGTCACGCTCAATCTTGGCTCGAAGACGCTGAATATGAACGTTCACCAGACGGGAGTCCACAGTCTTTTCGTAGCCCCATACATTGCCCAATAGGGCCTCACGGGTCATAACCTGGCCTGGCTGGCGGGCCAGGTTAGCCAGAAGCTCAAATTCCAGCGGTGTCAGCGGAATACCCTGCCCATCACGGGTCACTGTATGCCCTGCTAGGTCGATGACCAGGTTGCCAATACGCAAGGGTTCATTATGACGCTCCTCGCGGGGGCGCAGGCGGGCACGCACACGCGCCAGCAGTTCAGCTGGCTTAAAAGGCTTAGTCATGTAGTCATCGGCACCAGCCTCAAGACCCTTGACGACGTCCTCGGTGTCGCCCTTGGCGGTCAGCATAATGATAGGAACCTCAGACTCACTACGAATCTGGGTGCACACCTCGATACCGTCCATACCGGGGAGCATAAAATCGAGCAAAATCAGGTCGGGGTGATTGTTGACGAAAGCCTCAAAAGCCCGGTCACCGGAATCGCAGAAGACCGTCTCGTAGCCTTCTTGAGCAAGCACAATACCGACCATCTCTGAGAGGGCGTCATCGTCATCGACTACAAGGATGGTTTCTTTCACGGGTGTTCTCCTGGATAGAGGGGGTGTGATGCAGGCCTTTCCCTAGTGTAACCGGTTTGTCCCCCGGTGAGTGTGAGCTCAGGTTCAGGGGGAGGCTTAGGCTTCCTGGGCAATTTCGGAGAGAGCGCGGGCGGTATCGGTCAGATGCCCCAAAACGGTAGTGGCACGAGCAGGGTCGGTGGTCGCTAAATCACCGCGTTCAGTCAAAATCATCTGATTCAGAAGCGCCTTGTGAAGACCCAAATCACGCCAGGTTTTCCACAGGCTACGGGCCAGATCCCCACTGGCAGTGCGAGTGATTGGATCAGCGGTTTCAAGGTAAAGACCGCCACCGGCTTCAAGCCGCGCGGCAAGCGGCTCCCAGTCAGCTGTCTTACTCCCTGTCATATCGACGACAGGGGTGGCAATAACCCTTTGGACTTCGGGGTCAAGTGCCAACAGATCAGTACGTACAAGGGGCTGAGCTTCCAAGGCCGCTGTAGCCCCGTGAAGCTCGTTCAGAGTAGCAACCAGCTCATGCCGGGGCACCGACCGCAAGGTACGGTAGCCGCTCGAGGTAGGGATAGTTCCAGCTGCCACAGGGGTGAGAAGCGGCTCATCAAACTGAATCACTAGTGGCGCGCCAGGAACAGCCTGCCGCAGCTGGCGGGTGAGGTAATCCAGCCCCGCCATCAGCGACTGCGCTAGATCGGTGCGCGCACCTGGATCCGAGATCAGTCGCTCGCCATTGGTGAGGTAGGTGCTAGCTGCCAGGCTCAGTGGCCCCAACAAGCCTATCTTGAGCGGTGAGACCGACAGCCCAGATTCCCTTCCGACCACATCGGCAAGCACATTAATATCCGACTCCAGCAGGCTCCGGGCTGAGCTCCCCTCAGCGGCAAAACCGCTGGTTATCCGCCAGCCACTGGCTGTAGCATCGGCGCTCAACCCCTCAAGTACCGCGATGGTTCTGGCCAGCAGGCTGGCCCGGTAGCCCCTACCGGGTAGGTCAGGCAGATAGCTAATGTGAGGCTCCCCCAGCTCCCCTCGGATCCTGGTGACTGCGTCAAAGATGTTCTCCCCTGCCCAGCTACCCAGACCGCTCGCTCTGACCGTGAGATGTTTCTCGAAAGTGAGGGGTTTTTCGCTGTCCTTACGGATTGCGAGCATTTCTGCATCGGTTGGCAGGTAGAGGGCTGGTGCGGCACGATGCACGGACGGTTGACCTTTCTAGGGGTGATTGGGGTGCTGAATTTCAGTCTCAGCCGCTATCTTTTCATGGTGGCGGATAACTTCGGAGATGATGAAGTTTAGGAACTTTTCTGCAAATTCCGGGTCCAGATCAGCAGCCTCGGCCAGGCCGCGCAAGCGCCTAATCTGGGCTTCTTCCCTCCCAGGGTCCCCTGCCGGCAGGCTATGGGCGGCTTTAAGGTGCCCTACTCGCTGGGTGGCGCGGAAACGCTCTGCCAGGATATGGACCAGGGCAGCGTCCATATTGTCGATAGTCTGGCGCATAGTCAAAAGCTTGTCCAAGACGGCAGGATCAACCCCCTCCATGGATGTTGCTCGGGGATTAAAATCTGCGTGGGCTTGCACGTCATCAGAAGTTTCTCTTGGGCTCATGTCTTTAGTCTAGGGCGCGGGTGGGCCTTGGGTGCAGGAGTGACTCCCATCATTTCACGGTATGGAACGTGAATTTAGGGAGCAGTGATGTCCGCGCGGTCCAGGGAGTAGGCCCGAGCGATAGTGGACTGGCCCAATACCCGGGTGCCCTGGTAGAGCACCATGGTCTGCCCGGGGGCAACGCCGCGAAGCTTATCGTGCAGGCGCACCACGGTCTCTAGGCGCAGGGCACCAGGCTCAGCGGCTTCATCATCGGCAACCCATTCTAGGTGGGCGGTGGAGGGCACCGGATCTGCGTGTGCCCGCACCTGGGCGGTCACTTCAAAAGACCCACTCTGTGCGCCCTCCACAGGGTCAAGGGCCAAAAAGTGTGCGGCTTGTTGGACGGGTAGGCCTGCCCAGGTTTCGCGGATACCGCGAATCTCGTCAATTTCAAGCAGGTCCTTGCCCCCCACGATAACCTCATTAGTTTTGGGGCGGATTTCAAGCACAAAGCGGGGCTTACCGTCTGCAGCAGGGTGACCAATAGCCAGGCCCTTGCGCTGGCCCACGGTAAAGGCCTGAGCACCTCGGTGGGTACCCAGGACTCGCCCCTCGGTGTCCTTAATAGCGCCCTCGGTCATTTCAATGTGCTCTTCGAGCCACTCGCGAGTATCGCCCTCGGGGATAAAACAAATATCGTAGGAGTCCGGCTTCTTGGCCACGGAGAACCCGCGTTCGGCGGCCTCAGCACGCACCAGATCCTTGGAGGGAGTATCGGCTAAGGGGAACCAGGCATGCTTGAGCTGTTCGTGGGTCAGCACACCCAGAACATAGGACTGGTCCTTGGCCCAGGTCGCAGCACGGTGCAGTTCGCGGTTGCCGCCCTCGGTAGTAATGACCTTGGCGTAGTGGCCGGTCACAACGGCATCAAAGCCCAGGGCCACAGCCTTCTCGAGCAGGGCAGCAAACTTAATCTTCTCGTTGCACCGCATGCAGGGGTTGGGGGTCCGCCCCTGTTCATATTCGCTGATGAAGTCATCGACAACATCTTCTTTGAAGCGCTCGGAGAAGTCCCAGACATAGAAGGGGATGCCGAGCTGGTCGCAGACCCGGCGGGCATCCATAGAGTCTTCAATAGTGCAGCAGCCGCGTGAGCCGGTGCGGAGGGTTCCGGGCATACGAGAAAGCGCCAGGTGTACGCCTACCACATCGTGGCCCGCTTCAACAGCGCGCGCGGCGGCTACGGCTGAGTCTACGCCGCCACTCATAGCAGCAAGTATTTTCATGGGGTCATTCCTTATAGGTTGTCAAAAAGTCTTTAGTTCCAGCGCTGGGAGTCAGGGGCCTGGGCGGCCATGCCTGCTTTTTTAGCCTGTTCCCAAGCCGCGGGCAGAGCCCCAAGCAGGGCTTGCACGTCGGCTTCTGAGCTGGTGTGCCCTAAGGTAAACCGCTGGGCCCCCCGTGCAATTCCCTCATCCACTCCCATAGCCAAAAGAACGTGGGAGGGTCGAGGCACACCGGCGTTACAGGCGGAACCTGTCGATGATTCAATACCGGCCATATCGAGCAAGAAGAGCAGAGAGTCGCCCTCACACCCGGGGAAAGTAAAGTGTGCATTTCCCGGGAGCCGGCGGAAAGCACCGTCAGCGATTTGCTCAGAATTTTCGGGTTCGGGGCCGTTGAGGGTGGCTTCGGGGATAGCATGACGCACACCCTCAATAAGCAGGTTCCGCAGATTCGCCAGTCGGCGGCTTTCTTCTGCGCGGTGGTTAGTCACGGACTGAGCGGCCACACCAAAACCTGCGATAGCGGGGGCATCGATGGTACCGGAGCGCACAGAGCGCTCCTGCCCGCCACCGTGAAGCAGAGGAGCCAGGGGCGCAGTGCGGGTAGCAATCAGGGCACCCACACCCATGGGGCCACCAATCTTGTGCCCGGAAATAGCCAGGGTCGTGGCACCGCAAGCCCGGAAGTCAATATCTAGGGCACCAAAAGCCTGGACCGCATCGGTATGGAAAGGAATACCGTGGCTTTCGGCCAGCTGGGCGATCTCAGCAATAGGCTGGACTGCTCCCATCTCGTTGTTAGCCCACATGACCGTGATCAGCGCAACCGTATCGGGGCTCTCCCCCACAGCCTGGGCAACAGCCTCGGGGGTAATGATGCCCTCTGAGTTGGGAGAAATCCACACGGGTTCAGCACCTTCGTGGGTCTCTAGCCATTCCACAGCATCACCTACCGCGTGATGTTCAATCGCCGAGACAATAATCCTGCAGGCGGCTCGGTTAGCCTTGGTCCTCGACCAGTAGAGGCCCTTGACCGCTAGGTTATCGGCTTCGGTCCCGCCCGAGGTAAAAATAACCTCCGCAGAGTCACAGTTGAGGGCACGGGCAACACGATCACGAGCCTGTTCCACTGCCGCACGGGCACGGCGGCCAGCTGAGTGGAGAGATGACGGATTACCGCCTGTGAACATTTGTTCGGTCACCGCTTGTACGGTTTCGGGAAGAACATTGGTAGTGGCGGCGTGGTCCATGTAGACCCGGGGCATAGGCCTGCCTCTCAAAGCGTGGGCGAAAAGTATCAGCCCTCCATCATACTCCCCGCCGGGCTCTGACCTCTATGGGGTGGTTCACGGTGGAAGGTATTGGGGGCACGTACACTGGTGGGGTGTTTAAAATTCTTTTTTATGCCCCCGAAATTCCCGGCAATACCGGTAACGCTATCCGACTAGCTGCCATCACAGGCGCCGAACTGCACCTGGTCAAGCCCCTAGGCTTTAACTTTGAGGATGCTCATCTGCGCCGCGCGGGCCTGGACTACCACGATCTAGCGGTCATGACCGTCCACGAAACCCTTGAAGATGCCTGGGAAGTGCTGGCCCCCGCCCGAGTTTTTGCATTCACCACAACGGCATCAACAAACTACGCCGAGATAGACTACAAGCCCGGTGACGTGCTCATGTTCGGCCCTGAATCTGTGGGTCTCCCCCAGTATGTTCAGGACGATGAGCACATCACCGAGCGTGTCAAAATCCCTATGGTCCCGGGCCGCCGTTCACTGAACCTGGCTAACAGCGCATCTATCGCGGTGTTTGAGGCCTGGCGCCAGCACGGCTACGCCGGAGGAACCCTCTAGGAGGTAGCCTGCCCCAGGGTCACCTCAACCTGCTGGGAAGACCCTTTACGCTCAACGGTGAGGGTAACAGTCTGACCGGCAGCGGCCTCACGGACTGCGGCTGTCAGCTCGGTTGCTTCGCTAATGGTTCGCCCATCAACTGCAGTAACTACATCGCCCTTTTCCAGCCCGGCTTTCTCAGCGGCACCTCCGCTGGTAACCTCCTTGATCAGGGCACCATCGCCAAAGGACTCTGAAGCGTCCTTATTGGCCGGTGATGTAGTGACAGAAGCCCCCAGCATGCCGTGGCTAGCTGAGCCGCTCTCAATAATTTCGTTGGCTACACGCTTGGCATAGTTAATAGGGATTGCGAAACCCACACCAATATTGCCGCTGCTAGAAGTAGTGCTGGTATCGGTTGAAGCGATAGCCACATTCACGCCAATAACCTCACCGGCAGAGTTAACCAGCGCACCACCAGAGTTGCCGGGATTAACTGCAGCATCGGTCTGGATGACATTAAGCGAGATACTGGAGTTATTTGAGCTGGAATAGCGTTGCTGGCCTGGCATTTCAAATTGGAAAGGGGATCCGCCAAAGGGGTCGCTACTGTCCGAGTCACTGTTGGAGTCCTTGGCGGCTGAGGATGCCACCTCGATGGTTCGCACCATGTTGGACACAATACCGGTGGTCACCGTGTTTGAAAGCCCTAGGGGCGCACCGATAGCAACGGTCGTATCACCCACGTTCAGTGCCCCCGAGTCCCCGAGGCTTGCAGGTGTCAGGTTCAGCCCGCTAGTATCACTTATCTTGATGACCGCTAGGTCACTGGTCGGGTCAGTTCCTACCACCGTGGCCGCACGAACGTTACCATCTGAGAGCTGGACTTCTAGGTTTGCCTTAGAAGTTGCCCCGTCCAGTGTGACCACGTGGGTGTTGGTGAGAATATGCCCCTGGTCATCCAGGATGATCCCGGAGCCTGATCCCGCTTCGCTCCTAGTGTTTGCGGAAATAGTCACCACCGAGGGGATAGCCTTTGCGGCAGCAGCGGTTACGGCGTTCACCGAGTCGGTGTTATTGACGATAGTGGTTCCGGCGCTGGTCCTGGTGATGCTTGCCGAATCCAGTGCTCCCAGAGTAGCCGCTACCCCGCCGCCCACGCCACCGCCAATCAGAGCCGCAATAGCGGCCGCAGAAATGAGAGCCGTAGTGGAGTGTTTCTTAGCAGGGGCCACCTGCGCATAGTAGTTCTGCGGGTAGGCCTGTGCGGAAGGGGGCTGTCCCTGCACTGCATGTGCATAGTTATAACTTCCGGCTGTTGATGCACCCTGATGATTATGTGCAGGTTGTGCGCCCCTAGCCGGTGCCGGCTGCTGGTAGGAAGCTCCCGAGCTCGGATCTACCTGGCCTTGAATCGGGTTCTGCGCATTATGGGGCTGTGCTTGCTGCGCACCCACCGCTTGAATGTGCTCGCTGTTAAGTGGCATAGTACGGTCATCAGCAGACTGCAAGTTTTCCTGTTCCCAAGGGTTATTCGACATGGCAGTTAACAACTTTCTTTAGTGCGAATTACTTACTCGCATATTTTTCAACTGCTTCTACTATGCTTCACAGTTCTGGGATAGAGATGTAACTAAGCTGTATGTTGACTGCAGGGTTCCATAGAGAAAACCTAAGAGCGGGGCCGTGTACCATCTGTGAGCCTCAGCCAGAACTCTGCCCAAGATGGCAGCCCCAAGGATAGAATATAGTCCATACCGTTTGCCTGTTCCCCGGAAAAGAGTTCCCATGCCCCGCAAGCACCTTGCCACAGCCCTGCTGGTTTCTTCCCTTGGGTTAGGTATTATGCCCGCCGCTTTCGCAGCCGCCCCCTACGATTTGGATGCGGGGGTAAGAGTCAGCGACACCACCTCATCCCTGGGGGACACCTCCGCCCTCAAAGAATCTATCCAGCAACTTGCCACCGATGACCAGGTCAACCTTTTCGTCGTAACAATTGATGCTTTTGAAAGCCCAACCTCATCGGGCCAGTGGGTTGAAAAATTTGCATCTCTCAACAACATGGGAACCAACGATGTTGTCCTGGTCATCGCTACTGAGGACCGCCAAGCCTACTTCCTAGCAGGCTCAACTTCGCTACTCTCCGCCAAAGAGCAAGAAAAAATTTATCAGGACTACATCTACCCTGAGCTAGCAAAATCTGATTACAAGGCCGCCGCCCAGGCCGCAGTCACCGGGATAAAGTCCCAGCTTGGATCCGGGGCCGCGGGCACCTCCACCGGGGCTGTAGCGGTGGGAGCAACCACACTGATTAGCGTTGGTGTTCTGGGCGGTGCAGGAGCACTGCTGTGGAGCAGAAAACGTTCGTCTAAAACCCCTCATGCAGGTCAGCCAAGTGGCACCGCGGCACCGCAGGCCCCCCTGCCCTCCCTAGCAGAGCTACGAACCCAGGCCGGTCAGCAACTTGTGAGCACCGATGACGCTATTGCCCACTCCTTACAAGAAGTTGAATTCGCGCGCCTCCAGTACGGGGAGGAGGAAGTAGCGCCCTTCCTGAACGCTATTAAGGCCGCCAAAGAGCATATGCAGCAGTCTTTCCAGCTCCAGAAACAGCTTGAAGACGATATCCCCGATACCGAGGCCGACCAGCGAGCCTGGTTGACAGAGATTATCAGCAGAACCCAGCAAGCCCAGGCCTCTCTCAACGAGCAGGTCGAGAACTTTACCAAGCTGCGAAAGCTCGAAGAAAATGCGCCCCAGGTGCTTACCACTCTCAAGGAGCAGATCAGGGCAGCTGACCCGCTCTTCGCCCCCGCTCAAGCAGCTCTGGGCAGGCTCAAAGGCCTCTACGCCCCCAGCGCTTACGGGGCTATAGCCGACAACATCGAAGAAGCACAGTCACGCCTTGAGTTTGCCCGTAGCTCAGCTCAGAAGGCCCAGGAGCTTTTGGCAACCGATAGGAGCCAAGCGATCTTGGAGCTCCGTGCTGGCGAAGAGTCTCTGGGCCAGGCCAAGGGGCTCCTTGAATCTGTGCACCACGCCGAAACTGACCTAGCTAAGATGGCAGCCTCCCTCGACGATGCCCTCATTCTGGCTGAGCGCGACGTTGCTCAGGCTCAAGAGTTAGCTCGTACGGGCGCGGGAAGCAGTAGCCAACTATCGGGTGCCGCCGCAGGTGTGCAGGCTGTGCTCGGTCAGATTCGTGCTGAGCGCGCGGGTGGCCTGATTGACCCCTACCTGCTCAATCAGCGCCTGCACGAGGTACGCTCAGAACTTGATGCGGCCCTAGCAGGTGTCCGTCAGGTTCACGAGCAGGAGCAAAACGCCCGTGAGAAGCTAGCTCATACGCTTCTCTCCGCCCAGGCTCGGGTATCTTCAGCCGGTGAATACGTGTGGGCTCGCCGGGGCGGGGTCAAGGCAGAAGCCCGGACCCGTCTACGGGAAGCTGAACGTCATCTGGCTGAAGCCCAAGAACTTCAGTCCTCAGACCCTGTCACAGCCCTCTCCCATGCCAATGATGCGATCCGCCTGGCAACAGATGCCCAGCGTATTGCTGAAAACGACGTTAATGTCTTTAGCCAAAACAATAGGGGCTACAGGGGCAACACCTCCAACTCAGCAATGCTGGGCGGTATTCTTCTGGGAACTCTGCTAGGCGGTGGAAGTAGCCAGGGTAGCTCCGGCAGTAGCTGGGGTGGCGGGTCATTCGGCGGCGGCTTCGGCGGCGGCGGCTTTAGCAGTGGCGGTGGCTTCGGTAGCGGTGGCGGTGCTGGCGGTAATTTCTAGCTCTCCTGCCACCGCCGGGCTCAGCCCGTTTTCGCTCAGGACGTAGCAAAACCCACACCCACCAGGGCCCAAATAGGCACCGTTATTGACACAATAGAAACTAGAGCGTAGCAAGCCTGCTCTCGCTTACCCCTCCACCGAAAGGTAGATACTCCATGGCCAAGCAAACCATTTTTAGCCGTATCGCCCAGCTCACCAAAGCAAACATCAACTCCCTCATTGATGCGGCTGAAGATCCCCAGAAGATGCTGGACCAGATGGTTCGTGACTACAGCAACAATATCGCTGAAGCCGAGCAGGCTGTCGCTCAGACCATCGGCAACCTGCGCCTGCTGGAAGAGGACCACGCCGAAGACCTCCGTGAAGCAGCCGAATGGGGCTCAAAGGCTCTGGCCGCTTCCAACAAGGCCGATGAGTTCCGCGCCGCAGGCGACACCGTTAACGCCGATAAGTTCGATAATCTGGCCAAGATGGCTCTGGGCCGCCAGCTCCAGGCAGAGAACACGGCCTCTTCTATCAAGCCGCAGATTGACTCTCAGACCCAGGTCGTGGAGCAGCTCAAGACCGGTCTGACCCAGATGAAGGAAAAGCTTAGCGAGATCACCCGTAAGCGTGATGAGCTCGCTGCCCGTCAGAAGTCCGCAGCGGCTCAAACCCAGGTCAATGACGCGCTCAAGTCTTTCAGCGTCATGGATCCTACCAGCGAGATTTCCCGCTTTGAAGAGAAAGTTCGCCGCGAAGAAGCTCGTGTACGCGGTGAGCAGGAACTGGCGGCTTCCTCACTTGATGCCCAGTTCAATGACCTTGAAGATTTGGGTAAGCAGACCGAACTAGAGGCTCGTCTGGCTGCCCTCAAGGCAGGCAAGTAGGCCTAAACAATAACAAGCTGTGAAGAGGGGCCCGGTGGTTTCGCGTGTGTGCGAGCCGCCGGGCCCCTCGGTGTTCGGGGCGGGTCAGGTACTGGGTTGCTCCTCCCCCGCTGGTTCTAGGGTGCAGATTCGATCTGGCCGGTAATCCGGTGGTAGAGCATATCGAGCGCTACCATGTTCACGCCCTCTGGAATGATCATGTCCACATGCTTCTTGGACGGCTCCACGTAGAGCTCATGCATAGGCTTGACCGTGGTGAGGTACTGGCTCTCGACCGATTCGATGGTGCGGCCACGCTCGATGACATCTCGGCGAAGCCTGCGCAGAATGCGAACATCGGCATCGGTGTCCACAAAAATCTTGATATCGCACAGTTCCCTGATTTCGGGCTCCACAAAAATCAGGATCCCTTCGAGAATAAGGATAGGCTGGGGAGCCACTTCCATGGTCTCATCGGAGCGGTTGTGGGTAGCAAAGTCATAGACCGGCGTCTCAATCCTCTGACCGGTCAGCAGTGTTTTGAGGTGCTGCACCAGCAGGTCGTTATCGAAAGCCTCCGGTGCATCGTAGTTCAGCAGGCATCGTTCATCGTAGGTGAGGTGGTCATTCCTCTTGTAGTAGTTATCGTGGTAGATTACCCCTACTTGGCCGTCAAAACGCTCTAGTAAGGAGTTGGTGAGGGTTGTTTTACCCGAACCGGTGCCACCAGCAATACCGATAATCAGTGGTTTCATGAATCTGCCCAGCCCTAGAAGTGAGAGGTTGCCATCGCCTTCTATTGTGGCATGGTTCTGCCTCTATCTACACACCGTACAGTCAAGCGCTTGATCATATTTTTACGGGACCTTTCATCAGGCCAAGAAGAGACATTTGCCGCTGGTTTAGCTGAATCTGACCAAGAATTCTGAATATATATCTCCTTGTCAGTAGCCACCCCCACCCTAAAACATATGGAACCCACCCCGGCTACCTACCCCACAAAATAACCCAGGACCTAGACCAAACTCTCGCTTTTGGGGACAAAAAATAAGAAAAACCCACCTTTTAGGGGACATAATGTGTGTATAGTGTCTAGAGGACTAACAACACGTACACCTCAGACAAGGAAGCCCGCTATGCATTTTGAAAGTTGGGTTACCGACAGGTACTCAAACGTCTCGCTCAGCTCCGCTGTCAAGCGTCATTCATCTCACGGTGGGCTCAAGAAATTCCACAAGGCCCTGCACATGGCGGACAGTATGGTTCGCGGTGAGACTGTTGTGGACTTTGTTGTCGGCAAATACAGTGGCTTGGGCGATACGCTGATGGTGATCACCAACGAACGTGTACTTCTGCTCCGTAACACTTTCCAGACCGGGCAGAGCCTTTCGTTTGATCTTCAAACGCTGGATCAGGCCAAGCTCAGCTATTTCCCGTTGCTAGGTCATACTCTCACCCTTAATGGTCACCGACTCAGCCGTATCCCAGCACCCTTTGTCGCTGTTCTGCGCAACCTGCTGACTGCAAAGCTCTCAGAACACTGGGCAGTAGCTGCCTAACCAGGCTTCCCCACAGCAATTTTCAAACCGGCCCCGCCCTTTACCTGCGGGGCCGGTTGTGTGCCTACCGCATGTTTAGGTGATTTTGGCAGGGACTAACTCACCCCAGTGAGTTGTCCCGCGCGGTGAGAGCATGTCGCGCTTCATTTCCCAGCCTGCGGGTGCGGAAAATCCAGCTAGGCCCAGACCCACGGCAGCCTGGCCGCACCGCTCTCGTATGCGATTCATTAAGCCGGCGATATCCTGGGCCTCATGCTGATAGGCCAGCCCTTCAAGCGGCAGGTTAAGGCCCGCTGGCACGAGGTCACTGAGTACAATTCCCGCCCGGACATAGGAGGCATACCCTGTATCTACCTGTTCCAACAGGCGGAGGGCGGCGCGGGTAAGAACCAGCGGGTCAGCGGTTTTTCCCGGGAGCTTGACCTGCACTGAGGGGTAGTGAGCCTGACCCACCCTAAAGGGGCTTGTACCGCAGTAGGCCGTGAGTAGGCCTGCTAACTGGCTGTGGCCAACCAGGCGTTCAGCACCCCGCTGAGCGTAAATACTGAGTACCTGGTGCATCTGGTCACGGGTTGTTATGGGGGTGGAAAAGGAACGCGAATAGATCAGTTGCTCTTTGAAGGCTCGTTCCGGCTCAAGCTCGATAGCCTTGACCCCATTCAGTTCCAGAACCGTACGCATGAGCACCACACTAAACCGTTTGCGGATGAGTTCTGGGGGCGACTGTGCAAGATCTGCGATGGAAGCAACCCCCATCTTCTCGAGCCGCACCGTTGTGCGCCTACCCACCCCCCATACTTCGGAGACCGGCAGAGCAGCCAGAAGGGCCTGCCTGCGCGCAGCAGGCAGCAGACCCCAGACGCACACACCGTTGAGGGCAGGCACCTTTTTAGCGGTCTTATTGGCCAGCTTAGCCAGCGTTTTGGAGGGGGCTACCCCAACACACACGGGGACGCCCACCCGGCGGGCTAAATCCGCTTTGATAGCGTGTGCCAGATGGTGCGCCTGGTCTTGGGTCACGGGCGCGGTCAGGAAGGCCTCATCAATGGAGTACTGCTCAAAGTCGGCTGCGTGCTCTTGGAGGACGGACATAACCCGTTGGGAGATATCGCCATAAAGCTCATAGTTTGAGGAGCGCACAGCGACCCCTTGGCTTTCTGCGCGCTCTTGCACCTGATACCAGGGAGTTCCCATAAGATAGCCCAGCGCCTTGGCCTCAGCCGAAAGAGAGATGACACAGCCGTCGTTGTTGGAGAGCACCAGTACCGGCCGGCCCACCAAGGAAGGGTCGAGCAGGCGTTCGCAGGAGACGTAGCAGGTGTTGATATCGATATGAAAGATCAGGTTAGACATGGTGCAGGCAGCGGGTCACAACCCCAAAAATCAGGAAGTCAGATTCTTGCGGGATAGGGATGGGTGGGTAGGCGGGGTTCTCGGGCAGCAGCCAGCCGCGACCTGCCCGGTCGGTGTGGAAACGTTTGATGGTGAACTCGCCATCGATAGCGGCTACGACGATGGAGCCTTCTGCCGGTTCGAGGGAGCGATCCACGATAATTTCGTCACCGTCTGCGATCCCCGCATCGACCATAGAGGAGCCGGTGACGCGCAAAATATAGGTGGCCGCGCGGTCCCTAATTAGGATGTCGTTGAGGTCGATGCTGGTGGCCCGGTAGTCCTGGGCGGGTGAGGGAAAGCCGGCTGGCACAGCAACATCGGGGCTGGGAACCAGCAGGGGGCTACTCGCGCAAAGCCGAGCAAGGAGGGTAACTTTCATACCCCTAGAATAGTACATATATTCTATGTTTTATAGAATATATGTACTAGTTATTGAGGTTGGGCTGGGTTGTTCAGGGAGCATTAAATAAGCCCTACAGGAACAGATCATTCCTGGAAGGTGGGTCGAGAGAGCATAACCAAACGGAGAGACAGCTAGAGAGAATATTCCAAGATTTACCTACCCTGTGTCATGCTGGGTGTGCGCTTACCTTTAGTCCGCCCCCAGCGCCCCCGGAGACACATCATGGCATCACTTGATCAAGTTACTTTCGACTACTCAATGAGAGCAAAAGAGTATGCTAAAGCCCTTGGAGACATGAGGGCTACCCAGGAGCCAGACAGGGACCTCATCACGGAATGGTGTGGATCTTTCTCAGGGAAAATTCTTGATTTAGGGTGCGGCCCAGGACATTGGACGCACTATATTGCAGCTCAGGGCAAAACTGTACTAGGGGTAGACCCTACTCCCCTGTTTATAGAACTCGCTTCGGCAAAATATCCTCACGATAATTTTGAAGTAGGAACCATTGCCGACACTTGTTCAGGGGACTACCAGGGAATTCTCGCTTGGTACTCGTTGATTCATTGTTCCCCTGATGACCTCAAGAAGGAACTCAAGCTGATTCACTGGGCCCTCCCCAAGAAGGGTAGCTTACTCATTGGCTATTTCCGAGGAGAAGCCTTGGAGCCATTCGATCACGCAGTAACTCAAGCCTGGTACTGGCCGGATAGCTTCATCACCAACCTACTGACAGAAACCGAGTTCAGCATCCTCAAACAAGAGCACCGGGTATACCCAGGCACAAGGGCGCACGGGGCAGTTATTGCAACTAAAGAATAACTGCATAGGGAGGGTGTTCATAACCCAAAAGGCCCTCTCCCGCTGGATTCCCGCGATAAAGGACAAAAAGAAAAGCGCCTCACTTCCGTGAGACGCTTTTCGTCTTGGTTGCGGGGACAGGATTTGAACCTGTGACCTCCGGGTTATGAGCCCGGCGAGCTACCGAACTGCTCCACCCCGCGGCGACTCATATAACTATACGCACCCCTACTCCTCAGTGCAAGTTGAAAAGACTATTTGTGAGTGAGAGTACATTTGTAGTTCCGCAAAAACTTAACTCACCTGCCCCTGGCTCTCTGATCTGCCCAGTCATACTGCTGGGCAACCAGCCCCCCCCAGAAACCTAGCCAGCACAAAAGGCGCGGTGCCCTCCTCCGCAGGGGAGAGTACCGCGCCCTCAGGTGAAGCCAGGATAGCTAGCCCAAGAAACCGGGCAGCTAGAGCAGGCTAGTTGCCAGCTGATGCTGAGGGGCTAGCCGAAGGACTAGCGCCAGAAACCTGACCTTCGATACCCTCAGCCTCAATCGCGCGCTGGAGGGCATCGTTCAAACGCTTCTGAGCTTCACCGTAGGCAGTCCAGTCACCGGCCTTCATAGCGGCATCGGAATCCTGCATAGCCTTACGGGCATCCTGTAGCGCGCTCTGCAGGGTGCCACTGTCACCACTTGCGGTGCCGCCGGTGGCCTGAGTGGCCTCGGACTCATCGACACCGGCGTCGGCGGCTGTCTGAGCACCTGAGGAGCCACTAAAGAGCTCGTTCAGGGCCTCCTCCAGGGTGGGGGCAAAGCCAACCTGCTCACCAAAGCCCACCAGCACGCGGCGTAGCGACGGATAGGCCGCATCACCGGAGGACTGAACATAGACCGGCTGGACATAGAGAATACCGCCGCCCACGGGCAGGGTCAGCAGGTTGCCGTTGATAACGTCCGAAGCGCCCTGGCGGAGCAGGTTCAGCTCGGTCGAAACCGCAGTATCAGAGTTAAAGACGTTCTGCGCCTGGCCGGGGCCAGGAACCACCGATGAACGCGGCAGTTCCAGCAGGGTCAGTTTGCCGTAGCCTGCGGCCTTCTCGCCGTCCTTACCGGTCCCCGCGTCACCGTTAGCAGAGAGGAAGCCGTACATGACGTTACGGGTGTTGCTATCCGACTGCTGAGGGATAAAGGAGGTGGTCAGCGAGAACTTAGCGGAATCCTCGCCGGGCATCTGCAGGGACAGGTAATAGGGCGGGAGCGGCTTACCGCTATTGTTGGTGGGGTCGTTCGGGATTGACCACATATCATCCCGCGCGTACAGGCTTGAGGCATCGGTCACATGGTAGGCGTTGAGCACCTCACGCTGAACCTTGAAGAGGTCCTGCGGGTAGCGCACATGCCCAATCAGTGATGCGCTCATCTCGCTGTAGGGGCGCACCGTCCCGGGGTAGACCTTCTGCCAGGTCTTCAGAACCGGGTCCTGGTCATCCCAGGCGTAAAGGGTCACCGAACCGTCGTAGGCATTCACAGTAGCCTTGACGGAGTTACGAATGTAGTTGACCTGCTTGTTGGGCAGAGCCTGCGCGACACCGGTAGCTGTCTCTGAGTCAGCGGTAGCGCTCTCAAGGCTAGCTGCCTGCGAGTAGGGGTACTGATTACTGGTGGTATAGGCATCCACGACCCACTGGACCTGACCATCGATAATCGCCGGGTAGGGGTTCCCATCCACCGTCAGGTAGGGGGCGACCTTCTTAACCCGGGCTGACGGGTCACGGTCGTAGAGGATCTGGGACTCAGAACGTACCGCATCTGAAAGCAGAATGTCAGAAGACTGGAACTTAATAGCGTAGGACAGACGGTTAAAAGCGTTACCGATATTGGGGCCGCCCTTGCCAGTAAAGGTGTACTTGGCGTCATTCCCGCTGGCGTCGTCGGTGGTCTGTGGGCGGTCCAGTTCCAGTGGCTCGTCCTCAGCGCTACCTCCCACAATAGAGTATTCCGGGGAGCTCTGACCAAAGTAAATGCGCGGCTCATAGTCCTCGCTAATAGCACCGGTCGCGCGGATACCGGACTGAATAAACTTGGGCTTACCGTCAGCCTCAACCTGGTTGCCGTAGGCGGCAATCACACCGTAGCCGTGCGTGTAGACAACGTGCTGGTTCACCCAGGATGAGTTGGCGTTCTGCGCTGGGTTCAGCTCACGGGCCGCAATCACGGTATCGGTTTCTACCCCGTTAATGGAGTAGCGGTCCACCGAAAGATTCTTGCCGAACTGGTAGTAGGGGCGGAACTGCTGAAGCTGGGCGAAGGCACCCGAGACCACGTTGGGGTCAAGCAGGCGAATGTTAGAAATCGTTTCGCTCTCCCCCCGCAGGGCACCTGCGGCAGTGGAGGTCGTAGCATCGTAGTTCTTGACCTCGATAGCGTCAAGGCCATAGGCGGCGCGAGTGGCATCAATATTGCGCTGAATGTAAGGGGCCTCAGTCGCCTGCTCGTTGGGCACAACCTGGAAACGCTGAATAACCCAAGGGTAAATACTGCCTGCCACCAGAGAGGTCACAACCAGCACCACGGTGCCAATAAGGGGCAGGCGGAAATTGCCCTTAAGAATTGCCACGGCAAAGAGCGCAGCCACCAGAAGTGAGGCAACAGCCAAAATGGCGTTAACCGGGATGATTGCGTTCACGTCGGTGTACATGGCACCGGCCCACGAACCGCTCTGATCCTGGGTAGCGTTATAGCGGGCCAGCCACAGGCTCGCCGCCCGCACCAGAATGAAGACGGCACCCAGCAGAGCCAGATGACGGCGGAAGAAGACTGTGGTGGTGATGCCCTTTTCACCCACGATGATTCCACCGTAGAAGTAATGCACCACCAGGCCAGCCATGGCCGAGAACAGGATAAAGGTGCTCAACAGACCGGTCCCAAAATTAAGGAAAGGCAGAGTAAAAAGGAAGAACCCCAGATCAAGACCGAACTCGGGGTCGGTCTGGCCGAAGCTCTCACCGTTCATAAACAGGAGCACAGACTCCCACTGGCTGGTAGCACCCGCGCCCACAAAGGCACCCAGCACCAGGGGAACCACCAGGAGCATGAGCTTACGCATCTTATCGATGCTCTTACGGTAGCGCTCCATGTTCTGGTTGAACACTTCCTGGATATCTGCGTAAGGATCAGGAACAGGGTCACCGTTAGCGTCAATGCGCGGAGCCGATGCCCGCCGGGGGGCGGGGGTCTGCGGTACACCGTGTTTGTAGGCGTAGCGCATACTAGCCCAGATAGCCAGACCGGCAAGTAAGGTTGAGCCTAGGAAGACAGCACCCTTAGTCAGGTTCTGGGTAATGAACACCTGCAGGTAGCCCAACTGGTCATACCAGAGGACGTCGGTGTAAATCTGGGTGGCCCCAACAAAAGCAATGACGAGAACCGCCACGATTGCAACGGTCATGCCCAGGGGCTTGTTCTTACCTTGGGGCCTGCGTGATGGAGAACGGGGAGGGGTGTTTCCGGTACTCACGGATGTCCTTTAGTTGTCTTGTGTGTCTGCCGCGCGAACGGCTCGGTCCCACAGCGCCACAATCAATACGGGGACGCTGTGTAATAAGAAACCATTTTGCCAAAGAACAGGGTGACTTACGAGAGCTGGCTTACCTTTTCAGCTCTCAGCACCGACTTTAGGGGCAGTGCAGGTCGGGAAGTTAGCGGGGTCTTGGCCCTGACCAATACGCGTCACCGCCTCGACCGCTTCATCCAGAGTCTCCACCTTAACCACCGACAGGCGGCTGGGGACCTTGCCCACCACCTCATCGCAGTTACTGGCGGGGGCCAGGAAGACGGTGGCACCGGCATCGGCGGCACCCTTCATCTTCTGCTCAATGCCGCCGATAGGGCCTACCGTGCCGTCAGATTCAATGGTGCCGGTGCCAGCAAAGTGCTCGCCACCGGTCATATCGCCCTCGGTCAACTCGTCAATAATACCTAGCGCGAACATCATGCCCGCCGAGGGCCCGCCCACTTCTTCTAGCCCGTACTTGACGGTCAGTGGGAAATTAAAAGTGCGGGAAAGATAGAGGCCAAGAACATAGCGACCGCTCTTATCGTTATATACGGGGGTGACCGTTACCTGCTGAGTCTGAGCATCACGCTTCAGGGTCACGGTGACAGGTTGGCCGCCGGAGGCATTAACCCGGTCAGTCAAGTCGGAATATTTGGTGAGGGGTTCATCGTTGATGTCCGTGATGATATCGCCCTCCTGAACCAGGCCTTCACTCGGGCCACCCTCCACCGCGCCAGAAACATTCAGTGTCTCGGTGTAGTCGATACCCAGCTGAGTCAGAGCCGCTGCCTGAGCAACCTCCTGGGAGTTGGTCATATCGGCGCTATTGCGAGCGCTGACCTCTTCACTGGTGACGGTGGGGTCATAGACCAGGTCGCTGGGGAGCACCGTGGTTGATTCCTCCAGCCAGGTCGACAAGGCACCCAGGGAACCGAGGGTTGAGTTGGGTCCACCGGCTACTTGCACGGTGGTCATGTCCAGGTAGCCGGTTACAGGGTAGGTCTCTGCGCCCTCAATCTCAATCAGCGGCTTCTTATTGAATTCGCCGATGGTGTTGAAGGTAGGCCCCGGGGACTCCGTGACAAAGTTCACGGGGATAACTAAAGATAGTAGGGAGAGGCCCGTAAGGCCTGTTGCGCTTACCGTGTATAGATTTATGCGGGGCTTGCGCGCAAGGCGGCCCATCTGTTCCCTCGATAAAAAACCCATAGGAACAAGATTACAAGTAAAAAATTCGCTCCGTCCCTCAACCCAGCAAACTCCCACTTGGCTGTGGGCTAAAAGCCACTTTTTGCGGCAGGTAGACCAGTAGGCTAGAGGGAAAGCGGGGCGGCGCTCCTGTTGCCCCACCGCGTGTTCTGGAAATGAGGCAAGCAGTGTCGAATCACCCCTTTGATTCTTCAGGTCATGACCCCCTAGAAGAGTTCCTGAAAAAACTCCGTGAGCAGGGTTTTGACCCCAATGCCATGAACGGTGCCCAGGCTTTTGATGCCGATGCCCTGCGCAAGATGGGTCTTCCCCTTGACCCCGCCATGTTCTCGGGTATTTTTGCCCAGGTGAATTCTATGATGAACGCTCAGAGCAGTGATGAGCCGGTCAACTGGGATCTTGCCCAGCAGAACGCCCGCCAGGTACTGGCCCTGGGCAAGGACCCTTCGATAACTTCTAGCCAGACCGGTGCGGTACGAGATGCCGCAGCTCTGGCTGACTTGTGGCTTGACCCTGTCACCATTTTTGAGCGTCCGGCCTTTAGCGTCGAAGCCTGGTCTAAGGCTGAATGGGTGGAGAACTCGTTTGCTACTTGGAAAGAAATTGCTGGCCCGGTAGCTACTGAGGTCACTTCGGCTATGAACGCTTCGATACAGCAGCAGCTGCCCGAAGAACTTTCCGGCATGCTCGGTGGCGGCAATATTTTTGCGGGCCTGGGCGGCATGATGTTCGGTATGCAAATGGGGCAGGCTATCGGCAAGCTTGCTGAAGAGATTGTCTCGTCCACCGACATCGGGATCCCCCTGGCTCAAGGGCGTTCTGCTCTGCTCCCCGGCGGTGTTGCCGCTTTTAGTGAGGGCCTTGAAATCCCGGCCCAGGAGGTTATCCTCTACCTGGCAGTGCGTGAGGCCACTCTGATTCGCCTGCACAAGGCTAACCCCTGGTTACGCGAGGACATCATAGGCCTGATTCAGCGCTTCTCACGCGGTATTCGCGTTGATATTGAGCGTATGCAGGCATCAGCCCAAGAGATTGATTTTGATCCAGCTAACCCCGAGGCCATGATGGAGGTCTTTGCCGGGGACATGTTCGCTCCCCAGCACACCGAGGACCAGCAGCTGGCCCTGGACCGTTTGGAAACCCTGCTTGCTCTCATTGAGGGCTGGGTATCTCTCATTACCGAGCAGGCCACCAAGAATCTGCCGATGGCGCCCCAGCTTTCTGAGTCTATGGCCCGCCGTCGTGCAACCGGTGGCCCAGCCGAACACGCTTTCGCCCAGCTCGTCGGCCTGGAGCTGCGCCCCCGCAAGATGCGCGAAGCCCTGGCTTTCTGGCGGCATTACGAAGAGCAGCATGGCTTTGAAGCCCGTGATCAGCTCTGGCAGGGCCCTGAGACTCTGCCCACCAGTGAAGACCTCGATGATCCCGAAGGCTTTGCCTACCGCCGTGCTCTGCTGACAGCTAGCCAAGATGAGTTCGATGCGGCTCTCGAAAAGCTCCTGGCCGGTGGCTACGACCAGCCCGATGAAGAACCCGGTGAAGGCTCAGAAGGTGGTGGCTCCCCCAAGGCTTAGGCCCTCAACCTTGGGGTTTATTTGATCCGAGGCAGGTAAGGCAGGCTCATAGCGAATTTGCTGGCCGGGGCTGGCCTACCTTATGAATAATCCTCCTTATTTATTCCCCTGATGGGGGTGGGGTGCCAGGCACGCGCTGACCGAAGGTCACTCCTTCCAGAAAGGCACGCGCCTTCTCCTGTTCCGGGTAGAGGGCTTCTAGTTCCCTAAATTGCGGGCTGTGGTTGGGTTCTAGAAAGTGGCAAAGCTCGTGAAAAATCACGGAATCAAGCACGTAGCCAGGAGCACCTTGCAAGGTGTGGGAGATGCGGATAGTGCGCTCAGCCGGTGTTGCTGACCCCCAGCGGTGCTTCTGGTTGGTGACCCAGCGGATAGATGAGGCAGACGGTGCCTGCGGGAGGTAGGCCCGGCGAAGTTTCTCAGCTCTTTGAGCCAAAAGCTCATCGGAAATAGCTCTGCGGTGGCTCTGTTTCTTTCGAGCCGCGCGGCGCTGTATTTTGGGGAGCAGGTTCTCTATGTAAATCTCAAGGTCCTCTGGTGTGCTGGATGCAGGAACCATCAGGCGAATCCGCCCGCCCTCAAGTGGCTGAGCCTGGACGGTGCGCCTGCGGCGGGTGGAGCGCACCACCTCAATCTCCGGGCGGTGCGCGGTGGCCGGCAGTACCTCTCGGATGCTAGCCATTTAAACTCCCTGAGGGGCGATGTCGTCCAAGAATCGTGAGCGCTTACGCCCAGCCCTACCGCCGGGGGTACGCGAGCGCGACCAGGTGAGGGTTAGGTAGGAGCGGGCGCGAGTGATGCCCACATAGAGTAGGCGGCGTTCTTCGTCCACCTCGTCACTGCTCTGGGCAAAGGAGATAGGCATGAGCCCCTCATTGAGGCCACAGAGGAAAACAGCCTCCCATTCCAAGCCCTTGGCTGAGTGCAGAGAGGCCAGGGTGACACCGTTGAGGGAGGGCGCGTCGCGGTGCTGGGAGCGTTGAATGAGGACAGCTACTAGCTCGTAGAGGGTGAGCTCCGGGGGCAGTTCGCTTGCACCGTTGGCTTGGGCCTGTTCACGCGCCAAGGTGCGCTCAGCAACCAGCCGGTCGGCCAGGGAAACCAGTGTTTCCAAGGACTCCCAGCGGGCGCGTTCCTGGCCTGAGCGCTGGGGCGCTTTGGGTGACCAGCCTAAGTTTTTGAGGTTATCGCGTACCAGCTGGGGTATAGAGTCGGTCTCTTCTGCGCCCTTGGCGGCACCCTGAAGCATGCTGATAGCGGCGCGCACCTCAGCCCGGTCAAAGAACTGTTCAGCACCGCGCAACTGGTAGTTGATGCCAAGGTCGTTAAGGGCCTGTTCCAGGGCGGCTGACTGGGAGTTGGTGCGGTAGAGCACAGCAATGTCAGCGGCGGGAATGCCGTCCTTTTCTATCAGGTCTTTAATGTCTTCGGCTATACCGATCGCTTCTTGCTCATCGTCAGCATACTCGAACCACTGGGGCGCCGGCCCTTCCGCACGCTGGGAAATAAGTTGAAGCGGGGGCGCCCAGGAGTAGCGGGTGGAGTCAGGGCGCTGTTTGCGGGCGGCCAGCAGGCGGTTGGCTAGGCCGACCACCTGCGGGCTGGAACGGTAGTCGCGCACCAGTTTGACCACCGTGGCCTGCTCAAAACGGCTGCGGAATTCCAGCAGGTGGCGGCTGGTTGCACCAGCAAAGGAGTAGATGGTCTGGGAGGCATCGCCCACCACGCACAGGTCGTCGCGGGCACCCAGCCAGGCATCCAGAAGCCGCTGTTGGAGGGGCGAGACGTCCTGGTATTCATCAACCACAAAGTGCCGGTACTGCTGGTGAATCTGGGCGGCGATTTCGGGGTTCTCTTCGATAATTGCCACGGTCAGCAGAAGGATATCTTCAAAGTCGATGACGTTGCGTTCGTCTTTGAGTTCCTCGTAGGTGCGCAGCAGGCGGACCATGTCGATAGGGCTGATATCGGCGGGTAGTTCCCGGTGGGCCAGATGGGGCATGAGGGTCTCTGCGGTCAGCATGGAGACTTTGGCCCACTCAATTTCACTGGCAAGGTCGCGGACGATAGCGCGGTCAGTTGCCAGGCCCAGCCTGCGGGCCGACTCAATAATGTACTGGGCCTTGTTTTTGATGATTTCGGGCAGGCTCCCCCCAATGGCCTGGGGCCAGAAGTAACGGAGCTGGCTTAGGGCGGCAGAGTGGAAGGTACGGGCCACCACTCCGGTAGCACCGAGCTGGCGCAGGCGCACCTTCATCTCTTCGGCGGCCCGGTTAGTAAAGGTTAGGGCCAGTACCGCGCGTGGGTTGTAGCGACCAATAGCGATGCCGTAGGCAATGCGGTGGGTAATAGCCCGGGTCTTACCAGTGCCAGCACCGGCCATAACACACATGGGGCCAGACAACTCGGTCGCCACCCGGCGCTGTTCGGGGTCAAGGCCCTCCAGAATACTGTCAGCGGCGGGGGCGGTCAGGCTAATGGGGTGTGCCCGTAGTTTGTCCTGGTTCATGGTGCTACTCCCCTTGCCCTCGCTGTGTATCATTGGGCCCCGAGCAGGGCCGGTTATCTAGTCTACAGCTCTCCTTTAACCGGGAGCGGAGCGCCCAGCCAGTATTCTATGAGGTGGCGGGAGATTGAACCGGTACCCGGGAGCTGAACCTCGCCCGAGCTATAGGCCCGGACCAGCTCCTGGCGGGTAAACCAGCGGATTCTTTCGATTTCCAGGCCGTCGGGTTTGACTGCCTGCGGGTTAGAAATCTCAGCCATAAAACCGCACATGAGCGAGCGCGGAAAAGGCCAGGGCTGTGACCCCAGGTAGCGCATGGCGCTTACCTGACCGCCGCACTCTTCGTAGACTTCCCGCAGGACCGCGCTTTCGAGGGCTTCCCCGCCCTCCACAAACCCAGCGAAGGTTGAGTAGCGCCCCGGCCCCCAGGCGCGGGCCTGGCCCAGCAGAATTTTCTCTGCTCCCTCCCAGCGAGCGGTCACTGCGCTAATCACCGCCGGATCGGTGCGGGGGAAAATCTCGCGGCCCGATTCACTGACCCGCACCCAGCCGGCCCGGGTAGCGAATGTAGCCTGCCCGGTAGCCGGGTCAAAACCTGCCGAAGCGTGCCAGGCGGTCAAGGAGGCAGCCGAAGCTAGCACCCGACCCCAGGCATAGGCCAGGCTCGACCCGCCGTAACCGTAAGCCGCATAGTCACGGATGCCCACCCAGCGACCACCGGCACGGGCCGCCAGCACCTGGGCGATGCCTGCTTCTTGGTTCTCAAAGCCCTGGGCCACTATCGGGCCAAGGCACAAGAAATCTTCAAACCGATCAGTCAGCGCAAGAACGGGGGCCTGCCCTAGCTGGGGTTGACCCGGCCCCTGTGATGCGCTCGTGTTCTGCGCGCGGGAGCATAGACTGCCGGCGTAGAGCAGACTAACCTGCCGGTGTCTATCCACTGCCGTGTAATCCAGCAGGGCAGCAGTATTCAGCTCAAAAATCTCTGCTAGATTCAGGGGCACCGGGCGCTCACCCTCCCCCACCAAAACGCGACCAGAATCCACGGCAACCAGGTAGGGCCGTTGCGCCCAGGGGTAAAGCTCCCGCCAGCAGGTAGGTAAAGCCGGGTCAAGCTCACCGGCCAGTGCCCGCCCCAAACCTGCGAAAAAGCCCTCGACCTCCCGCGCCCTTGCACAGGCAGGCACCCCATCAGCCACCAGCGGTAGCGGCCCCAAAGGCCTCAGCACACCGGGAGCAAGGCCCCTACCCGCCCCATCGGCTAAGAGATTGGTTAAATTCTCAGCGTTCATCTCCAATTCATCCCGTCTTCTCTTGTACCCTTGGAAGTGTGACTTCAACTCCCCTTCAACTTGCCGCCATCGTATCAGCAGGCGTACCCGGGCTCTACCCCGTAGCCGCACTGCCCTCAGCCGACGATGCCCTCGACTTCGACTCAGCTATCATCATCGACTCAGCCGATAAACGCTGGCGCGTGCGTGCACCCAAACACCCCGAAGCCAGCGTGCGCCTTGAAGCCGAACACGTTATCCTCCAGTCTTTCTCGCCCGGTATCCGCGCCCGTCTGCCCTTTTTGGTACCCACCATCGTAGGAACCGTACCGCTCGATGGCCGCCAAGCCTTCATCTACACCCATATCCCGGGTAAGCACTGCGACATCGACGAGCTAGCCGATATCTCCTACTCCACCCGCGATGGCAAGACCAACATCGCCGATGAGATCGCCCACTACATCGCCACCATTCACGTCTTCCCCACCACCATCGTTGAAGAAGCCGACCTGCCGGTCTACACCGGCGAACAGATCCGGGAACGCCGCCTAGCCGAGCTTGACCGCGCCGTAGCTACCGGCAAAGTCCCCTCAGGTCTGCTCACCCGCTGGGAACAGCAACTCAATAACTCCGCCATGTGGCAATTCCGCCCCCGCGTGATTCACGGCGACCTCAACGAAGACAACCTAGTACTCGACCAGAAAAAGGTCGTCGAAATTACCGGCTGGTCCGAGGTCTGTGTAGGCGACCCTGCCCAAGACTTTGCCTGGCTCTACGCCTGCGAAGACCCCCTCTTTAGGGAGCGGATCTTTGAAACCTACCGCAAAGAAATGCCCCAGGAGCCCGACCGCAACCTAGAAGCCCGCGCCAGCCTCTACGCAGAGTTCGGCCTGGCTCAGTGGCTTATTCGGGGCACCGAGCTTGAAGACCGCGTCATGATCTCTGAGGCGGTCTCCATGCTCAATCACCTTGAAGCCGAACTGCTTGCTGTCAAGGCGCTTGCCCCGGCCCTGGACGAGGAAAAACCCCAGCCCCTGGACTAGCTCTAGCCTTCCCGCCCCAGCTTCTCGGCCCGGGCTAGGGCCTTCTCCAGCTCTTGCAGACTACTAAAACGGGTAATTTCTTTAGTTTGGCCCGTTGAGGCATAGAAGAAGTAGGCCCGGACCTGCTCCGGTGCAATCCCCTGCAGGCGAGCAAAACCCAGCCGGTAAAGCGAAAGCTGAACCGACCGCTTTTTAAGTTCCTTCTCCGTACGCGGGGGCCGACCGGTCTTCCAGTCCACCAGTTCCCAGACAGTCTGCCCCTGCTCATCAACGGTGGTAAAGACCGCGTCAATACGGCCACGCACCGTCACAGCACCCAGTGGAGTTTCTAGGGGATACTCCAGCGCCCAAGGGGTTCGGTCCGCCCACTCACTGCCCAAGAAGTTCTCTTGAAGCTGGGGAAGGTTCAGCTCTTGATCAGCGGAATCATCGTCAAAATCTTCATCCACATCCAGCATGCCGGTCTGCCCAAAATGCTCCTCCACCCAGCTATGGAAGAGGGTACCCTGGCGGGCGGCAATACCCGGCCTCTGCGGCATGGGCCTGCGAATCTGGGCCAGCACCTGCTCGGGTGAAGCCACCAGGTTCACCAGCAAGGAGGCAGAAAGATGCCCCGGTAGTTCAAAGTCACTCTCGGCAGGTGGTGCAGCAAGCAGAGCCAGCAAAAGCTCGGTTTCCTCCTGCCAGTCCTCGAGGGTTTTAAGGGTCTGCGCTCTCTGCTCCGCACTCAGCTCAGCAAGGGCCTGCTCGGAACTGGGCCCCTCCTGCGGGTCAAGACCGCCACGCACCACGTTCCGGGCCGCCCGCTCCACCACCTGCCGGGGAGTTAGCCCCGTAGCAGACCCGACTGCTACCGGCTCCACCTGCGGGGGAGCATCGGTGGCGGATTCAAGTTCTTCTAGGCTCTGCCAGGTGCGCACCTGCGGCCCGTCAAAGGGGTCAAAAGGCCAGGCGGCGGTGGTGATGCTAGCCGACTGCGGGTTGGCAACACCCACCTGGTCCTCATCCACCCTGGCGATTACCTCCACCAGCGGGGTGGGGGCCTGGATAAGTTCTTCCACAAACTCCGAGAATGCACGGGGCTTAGTTGCGGTACCCTTCCAGGCCGAACTAGTCAGGGTAAGCAGGGAACGCGCACGGGTAAAACCCACATAGGCTAAACGGCGCTCTTCACCGATGCGGTGCTCCACAGCCTGCTCCGAGAGCAGGGCGGTAAACTCGCCCAGGTCACGCAGGTTTTCAAAGTCCTCGCGCCAACCGGGCAGATAGTTTGCGTCCCCGCGCAGGGGCCAGGGCAGGGTACTACTCTTCTTAGTCCACCGCTCATCCTTAGCATCGGGGAACTCTCCGACCGCCAAACCGGGCACATAGACCTGATCCCATTCCAGGCCCTTAGAAGCGTGGACGGTCAGAAGCTGGACGGCATCGTGCCGGGGAGCCTCAGCGGCCATATCCAGCCCGGACTCTTCCTGAGCGGCGGCATCCAACCAAGCCAAAAAACCGCTGATGCCTGAGGCTGACGAAGCGCTAGAACTCAGCGAGAAGCGCACGGTGTTTTCGCCCTCCTCCGCCTCCAGACCCTTAGCTGCGGCCAGAAGCAGGGCGTTCACGCGGGGGGCGCTGGCCTCATAGGAGGCCGCGACCTCCTGGAAAGCGTCCAGGTGGCGGCGGGCAAGGGCCGAACGGGTGCCGGGGCGGGCGGCCAACTCAATATCAAGCAGCAGGGTGCGCTCAATTTCAGTCAGCAGGGTGCCCAGGTCATCAGCAGTGAACTGGCGCAGGTGCTCTAACTCCTGGGCAAGCAGGTGCAGGCGGTGCAGGCCCTCATCGGTGATACTCCGCCCGGTGCGCGGTGATACCCACCCCGGCTCGGGCAGATTCTCCAGGGCCTCAACCAGGGAGGAGCCATCGGTGACATCGGGGGCCGCCGCCTGCAGGAGCCTGCGGTAGGCCTCTTCCGGTGCTAGTTCTTCCTCCTTCCCCTGGGTAGCAGGGCTTGGGGCCCTATCCAGGCCGTCCAGGATTTCCTGTTCAGCCCGCACCTGGGCATACTCAGCGGCCATACCGTAGCGGATTTCCAGCTCACGCTGGCGTTTGAGAACCCCCGACCACTCAGCAAAAGCCAGCAGGTCAGAAACACCCAGTCGCCAGCGGGCACCGGCCAGTAGGCGCATGAGCGCATCCGACCGTCCCGGGTCACTGAGCACGCGCAGGACGGCTACCGTATCGACGATCTCGGGGGTATCGAGCAGACCGCCCAGGCCCACCACCTGGTAGGGAAGGCCCAGCTCGTCCAAGGCCTCACGGATAGGCTCCATCATGGCCCGCTTCTTGCAGAGCACCGCCATGGTGGGCATCTGGCTCAGCGGTTCAGGGGCCCAGCGAGCACGTTCTGAGGCGATCTGCTGAGCCAGGGCACGAGCCTCGTGCTGGTCGGTCGGATAGTTGCCCACCAGCACACGGCCAGCGTCGGCCTGCTCACGGGGCTTTAGAGCGGGCACCTCGATGCGGTGGGCCGAACGTACCCACTCCGGCTGAGAACTCAGCGGGGCGGCGCTGTAGTTGGCCACATCCAAAATCGCCCGGTCGTTACGCCAAGCCACCGTCAGGTAGCTGGCGCTGCAGTCCTGGGCAGGGAAATAATCGTAGAAGCTAAAGAGCTGACCGTCCGATGCCCCACGGAAACCATAAATAGACTGTTTGGGGTCGCCCACCGCCATGACCGGGTGGGCCTCACGCCCCTTAGAAGCACTAAAAAGGTCAGAGAACAACTGCATCTGAGCGTGGGAGGTGTCCTGGAACTCATCAAGCAGAACAACCCGGTAGCGCTCGCGCTCAGTCTCAGCGGCCAGGGGAACCTCGCGGGCAATCCTGGCGGCGTAGGCAATGAGATCACCGTAGTCCATGACCTGCATACCTGCCTTGATGGCAGAGTAGCGTTTGACCAGGTCTGCGTAGAATATTCGCAGGTCAAGGTTCTGGACGATTTCTCTCTGCTCACCGGTAGCCCCTTTGACTGTGGGCTTGCCCAGGGGCGCAATGGAGGCCCGGGTCTTCAGGCACCACTCAATGACTTGGTCGGGGCTGACCAGGTGCTCGGCGCACTCGCCCGAAAGCTCAATGACAGCCTTCACCATAGTGGATTTAGCCACCTCTTTCTCGGGGAGCTTACCGTCATAGTGCTCCACAATTTGAGCCACTAGCTGCCAGGTCTGCGCCCCGCCGAGCATCTGGGCGTCGTCCTCAATGCCCAGGCGCAAACCGTACTGGGAAACTAGCGTATTGGCGTAGGAGTGGTAGGTGGAAATGGTGGGGTCGGAGGTCATGTTCTCGCCCCGCTCCCCCGGCACCTGGCGAACCAGCCCCTGTCTGCGCAGTTCTTCAAGGCGGGAGCGCATACGCTCGCGTAGCTCACCGGCGGCCTTGCGGGTAAAGGTCACGCCCAGCACCTGGTCAGCCCGCACCAGGCCGTTGGCTACCAACCAGACCACGCGGTCTACCATGGTGGCCGTTTTGCCGGACCCGGCACCGGCCACCACTAGGCGGGGCACCAGCGGGGAAGAAATGATAGCGGATTGTTCAGGTGTGGGTTCTGGCCGCCCCAGGGCTTGGGCTATCTGCTCAGGGGTCAGGAAGGGCTGGGCAGCGGTGGGGTCGTAGCTGGTCATGATTCTCCTGAAACTTACTGGGCAGGGCGGTGGGTAATGGTGCGTCCCCGTGAACACAGCGGGCAGATATCGGGCAGGGCACAGCCGATGCCGAAGGGGCCACCGGCGGTATGGCGAGCTTGGAGCTCCCGACCCGCAATCAGGACGGCGGCCCGGTTGATGAGCTCTACGGCCCAGGTGCTCTCTGCGGTGAGAGGTGCCTGCTCCTGCTCGCTGTAGCTGGCAGTTGAGCCACCTAGCTGTAGCAGCAGGGCACCGCCGGAGAGCTCCTGCAGGCCGGTTAGCACCGGTACCTGGCGGCCCCCAACCTCCTGAGTGGGAAGATCCAAGCTAGCGGACTGGGCTTGTTCCCGGTCGGGGGCAAGGGCCTGGCGCATGAGGGCACCGGCACCGGCTTCGAGGGCGACCTGGTAGGCCGCCAGTTGAGGGTGGCGTTCCAGCTCGGCCCGGGTGGGCTTCTGCTTGCCGGTCTTTATATCAAGAATCAGGAAACGCCCCAGCTGGTCCACCTCAATACGGTCCACGCGGCCCGAGAGCAGGGCGTCCCGGGCAGGTCCGGGCACCAGCACGCTGAAGGAGCCTTCTACACCCACCAGGGAACGGCCCTTGGATTTGAGTTCACGCACATAGTCGGCAAAGCGCTGAATCATCTTCTCTGCCCGCTCCACCAGTTTCTGACTCTCCCAGGTGTCGGGCAGACCCAGCTGGGGCAGGCGGCGGTGCAGTTCATCGCGCAAATCGGTGCCGTTGGCATCGGGCATCTCTTCGCAGATGGCATGAATCAGGGTACCCAGGGAGCGGGAGGTGTCGGTGGCCGCTTCAGCGCGGGAGGCGGCCACAAACCAGTCCAGGGGCGACCGGTGAATCTTCTCAATCTGTGAGGGCGACACCGGGACCGGCCCTGAACCATCAAAAGCCGGGCTGGTCGAGGACAGCGGGAGCATGCCCCACCAGGAGGCCGGTGAAGCACCGGGTAGGGTGAAGCCAGCGGTCTGGTCGGGGTCAGCCAGCCGGTGCAGGAGCCGGGCGGCGGCCTCAGCCTTGGCCGGTGAAAGATGCTGGGCCTCAGCCCACTGGCGGAGCTCAGCAATCAGCGAGCGCAGGGTCATGGGCCTGCGAACCTCGGTGAGTTCCCGTTCACCGCCGGGGGCCGGGGCGAAGATATCGAGCAGTTCGCTGGGTGCCTGGTCCGGGGACGAGACGGCGGTGCACACCACCCGGTCGCTGGCGCGGGAGATGGCGGTGGAGAACATGCGGATTTCGTCGTAGCGGGTGGCGCGCAGGCGTTCGGTCAGGAGCTGGCCACGGCTGACGCCCTGCGCTGGCTGGGGGCCGCCGCTCTGCTGGTTACCTGCCAGGGAGCCGATGGCCGCATCGACCAGGTCAAGACTGCCCAGTAGTGAGCCGCGCACGGTGGTGTTGGGCCAGGTGCCGTCTTGGAGCCCAGCTACATAGACGGTGTCCCACTGGCGGCCAGCGGCCAGGGCGGGTGTCATGATTTCCAGTGCGTCCCGGTAGCTGGTGCGCTCGGCCAGGGTATCCATGGGCAGGTCTTGGGCATCGATGTAGGCCAGGAACTGTTCGGCGGTAGCGCCGGGCATCTGGTCGGTGTAGCGTTCGGCGGCTTCGAAGAGGCCGATCATGGCGTCGATGTCGCGGCTGGCTCGGTCGGCACCACTGCCCCCGGTGGTGGACTGCTCTTGCCACAGGGGCCCCAGCCCCGATGCCTCCCAGAGTGCCCACAGCACGGTCTCGGCGGTAGCACCGGCCTGGTCAAGAGCGCGATCACCAGCGGTCAGCACGGCGGCCAGTCTGCGGGCGGCCGGCCCGGCCCCTGTGCTAGGAAGAAGGTGCGGATTGACCAGGGCTTCTACCAGTAGGGCGTCGCTATCGCGGTTGCCACCGGCTCGCAGTTCATCGGCACGAAGCCGCTGGCGGAGCCTACGGATTTCCATGGTGGATGCCCCGCCCAGGCGGGAGGTCAGCAGGGCAACAGCAGTGTCAGCCCCCAGGCCCCAGCGGGCAAGAGCATCTGTGGTCCCGGCTCCGGTGGGTTGTGCACCAGCCGGTAGGCCCTCAGCCTGCGGTCTCTCGGTGTCAGAGTTTTCTGTGCTGGGAGTTTCCATGCTATCTGGGCTCTGCGGTTCGGTGCCCCCGCTGTTTTCCGCTTCGGCTTCTCGCAGGGAGCGGGTATGCAAAATCAGGCTCAGCGCGTCCAGGAAGGGGCGTACCGCCGGTTCGTCACGCACGGGAGTCAGCGAAGCGGCGGTCGCCACGGGAATACCAAGATTACTCAAAGCTCGTTTGAGGCGGGTGACGTCGGAGCCCTTACGCACAATAATGGCGCTCCGCTTGAAGGCTCTGCCCCTGAACAGGTGGTCTTCCAGAATCATTTGGGCAATCAGCTGGTTTTCCTGCTGCGGGTTCTCCACCACCAGGCCCATGACCGATGGACGGCTATCGCCCGCCTTTTCGGGGTTGAGCAGGGAGCCGTCATCGCCCAGGGGTAGCAGGGCCTGCTCACTGGGTGCTTGCGGTGCCGGGTCAAGCTGGCGGGTGTGGGCGGCATGAGCCAGCAGGGGAAGGCGCTGAGCCACGGCCTGCCAGCGCTGGGCAAGCTCGGGGGCCATGCGCCAGCTGGTGCTTAGGTGACAGGTTTCAAGCCGACCGGCAAAGACCCCTGGCAGGGTGCTGGCTAAGTGGGGGCTGGCCCCACGGAAGCCCTGCACCACGGTGTCCGTGCAAGAGGTGAGGGTGACGGCTGGCCGGTGGGCAAAGGCAGCGGTTATGTCGTCTGCCTGTTGGCGGGCTAGCTCAGCCGTGGCACCGGCGCTCTCTGCCAGGAAACCGGCGGCATCGTGCCCCACCAGCACCGTGAGCAGGCGGTAAATTGAGGGGGTCAGCTCCTGGATATCGTCGATGAGCACCAGGTCAAACCTCGCCCGCTCAGCGGTCAGCAGGGCCGGGTTGGCGACCAGGGCTTTGACTGCCTCGTGGATCAGCCCGGCAGGGTCGTAGGCGTGGGGTGCGCGCAGGGCACGGACCTGGCGGTATTCGGTGTAGAGAGCGGCAAGCGCCACCCATTCGGGCCGGTTCAGGCTCTCCCCGAGTTCCCGCACCCGCTCAGCGGTGAGGTCATATTCGGCCATGCGGTCAAAGAAGTCACGGATCTCGTGGCGGAAGCCCCGAGTATCCAGAGCCTCACGCAGGTCATGGGGCCAGGTGAGGGCGCTCCCCTGCCCCTGGCGGTGCCCCTCCAAAAGTTCTTTGAGCAAGACATCTTGTTCCGGCCCGCTCAGGAGCTTGGGAGAAAACTCAACCCCGGGCAGGTAGCCCTGGATGTGGGCGCGGCGGAGTAGGTCAAAAGCGTAGGCCTGCCAGGCGCGTACCGGAGCGCTGGAAACGGTGGCGGTGATACGGGCGGAAAGAGCCTCACGGAAGCGGGTTGCGCTCACACGGGTTGGGGTGAGAACGAGCAGGCGGGCGGGGTCAGCCCCCGACTCAATATGTTCAACAGCCTGGGCGAGCAAGCTATGGGTTTTGCCGGTGCCCGGGGCACCCAAAATCAGGGTCGCGGAGCCTGACGGGGGGAGGTTATCACTCATAGGGGTCTTTCTGGGGCCGGGCGGGTTCTTGCTCTGTGAATATTCTTCTTCCATACCATCATAGGTGGCTGACACTTTAAGCATGCCGTCTATTGTGCCCTCCAATATTTAGCCGGAGCGGGCTGAGCGGCTACTATCGGTAGTATGACTTCTTGGACCGTGCTTCCCCGCGCCACCTTTGACCTTGAAACCACGGGCGTTGACCCGCAGACTGCCCGCATCGTCACCGCTTCCTTGGTGCTGGTTGACCCGGAGGGCGAGGTTCTGCGCGCCGGTGAGTGGCTAGCTGACCCCGGGGTTGAGATCCCAGAGCAGGCGGCGGCGGTCCACGGCATCACCACCGAGTACGCCCGTGAGCACGGCCAACCCGCCCAAAAAGTAGCCTACGAGGTGGCTATGGCACTTGGTGGTCTCTTTGCCGATGGTGTCCCCGTGATTGCTTTTAACGCCTCCTACGATTTTTCGGTCCTTAACCAGGAGCTGGCCCGCTACGGCTACCCAGCTCTGACCTGCTACCCGGTTCTTGATCCCCTGGTTATTAATAAGCGGGTTCACAAGTTTAAGAAGGGTAAGCGCACCCTGGAGGTGCTGGCCGGTGAGTACGGGGTGGACCTGGAAAACGCGCATACATCTAAGGACGACGCGCTGGCTGCCGAGCGTCTCCTGACCGCTATGAGCCTTGAGTACCCGGAGATTGAGCAAGCCGCAACCGCCTTGCACGAGCTCCAGGTGACCTGGGCTGCTGAGCAGGCCGCTGAGCTTCAGGACTACTTCAACCGCATCGGCAAGCAGGCCGAGGTTTCCGGCCAATGGCCGGTGCGCACCTACGCCTAGCCTCTTCCAGCTCCAGGGGCTAGGTTGCCTGCTCATCCTTACCGGGATCATGTGGGGCACCGGCACCCTCCGTCTATCCCGCACAAGGGCATAAAATAAGCACCGTCACGCTCTTCGAGAGGCCATTTAGGGGGAGGACTCAACTAGATTAGATAGAGGAGAAATACCCCACAAACTAGCCCAAAGGACGACCGTGAACGAGCCAGCACCCACCGGCGGCATCTATATGGGGGCTAACCCTACCGCCCACCAGCGCCTTGTTGCCCAATCGGCGGTAGTCATGCAGCTAGGTCTTCTCTTGATGAAATCGGGCGCTAGCGCTTACCGGGTTAAGGCCTCAATGGCCCGCCTGGCCAAAGCGGTGGGGCTGGATGAGCACCACGCCCACATCACCTTCACCGAAATCTCCACCACCGCCTACGCCGGTGAGCACTTTCGCACCGAAATCGCCGAAACCCGCACCAAGGGCATCAACGCCTACAAGATTGACCTACTCGGGGATTTTGTGTCCTCCCTACCCGAGCAGATTGACCCCGCCGTAGCCGCAGCCACACTGACCCGTATTGAGAAGAAAAAGCCCCTCTACGCGCCTTGGCTTCTCGCCCTGGCCGCTGGCCTGGCCTGTGCCGGCTTCGCCTTCCTTAACCGGGGCGGGCCCATTGAGTGCGCAGTGGTCCTACTTTCAGCCTTCGCGGGGCAGTTGCTACGCTCCAAACTCGTGCACAAGGGTATGAACCATATGGCGGTCTGGCTCCTGTGCGGCCTACTCTCGGCTGGTCTGTATGTGGCAACCATGAACGCCCTGATTCTGCCGGGGCTGATAGCCGATAACCACCTGGTCGGCTTTATCTCCTCGGTCCTCTACCTGGTTCCGGGCTTCCCCCTGGTCACGGGCCTCTTGGATATAGCCCGCATGGATTTCGCCTCGGGCATCTCTAGGCTCACCTACGTCACTCTGCTACTCACCAGTGCCTCGGGTGCAGTCTGGCTGGTGGCTCTACTCTTTAGTCTGCCCCTGGAACAGGCTCCGCCACCTCATCTGCCCCTGCCTGGGCTTATCATTGTGCAGGTACTGGCCAGTTTTACCGCCGCCTACGGCTTCGCCATGCTTTTCTCTGCCACTCCCCTGGCCTGTACTTGGGCGGGGCTGATAGCGGCCCTGGTGAACCCCGGCAGGATCTGGCTCACCGAGGCAGGCTGGGCACCGCACCTGGCTATTGCCCTGGCTGTCTTTACGGCGGGTGTGCTATCTGAGGTTATTACCCCGCTTTACCAGCGGCGATTCTCCCGTATCTCTCTGTCTGTCCCGGCGGCTGTCACCATGGTCCCGGGGGTCATGTTCTACATGTCCATGGCCCATTTCTCCAACGGAGATGTGGCTCAGGCTCTCAACAGTCTGGTGAGGGTTCTGCTGATTTTCCTTGCCCTGGGAATGGGGCTGGCTTTCTCCCGTCTGCTCATGGACCGTGACTGGCTCTACGACCGGGACACCCAGAACCTGGGGGCGCTCTCCAAGGAACATATGCGGTAACGAACCCCTTTGCAAAATCTTTAGTTATTTGGATATAAGGATATTCTATGTCCTGATTGAAAAATAAACATCCCACTCATCCACAACCCTCACATCACCATACGACAACGGAGAAAAATCAGAATCAAACACCTCCACCCAATCCGCAAGAATATAATCATCCACCACAGCCCGGTAATACCCCTCCACATCAGCCTTAGTAATACCAGCATCCGCAAGAGCCTGCGCTATAACATCACGACCCTTAAGATACTTACCATCAGCGCCCTTAACCCGAATATTCTTGCGTAGCTCACCGGCCTGAACATTAAACAACGCGTATTCCCGCAGAACCAAACCATTAGGAGCCTTAATGTGATAAATAATTACAAACTCTTCACTGTTAAAAAAGAACCGCATAGAAATATCATCAATATCATCTAACTCATCAGAGTTTTTATGGAAGTCATATAAAGGCCCCGGGTCCCCATCAATCATAGATAGGGTATCAACCTGCCCCGCTGCCTGAATATGGCTAATACTCGGGCGATTCTCATAATTCTTAGCCGTATCCGCATAAATCTCAGCAAAGATACTCTCCTGAGCAGGAATAGACCCCCAGGTAGCCACCTTCCACCCCAGATACCCAAGAGCGCAGGCCACCATGAGAACAAGCACACTACACATAGCTACAGCTAGTTTAATGTCTTTACTCCACGTCATGTTCTACCCCTCCTGCTTGGCATAGTCGACTATATGATTATCGCGCTTTTCCACAGACCTTAAAAAGTTATACGACTGAGGGTATGTCTCTTTCAAATACTGCAGCTTTTCACTCTCTGTTGAGTACTTCTCTGGAACCATAGAATAAACCTGATGCTTAATGTCACTGATACTGATATGCGAATTAAATTCTTGGGCACGGTTTGTGGTGCCCGCTTGAAGCTCGCTGTAGTACTGCGCCTGTACCACCTGGTAGGGAAGCCCCGTAGCATCAATGAGCCTACTAATATTGACAGCATCCAGGTCCGCCCTATAATTTGCATCTCCAATGGACGGATCAGGACCTGCCTTATCGGTTACATCTCCATTCCAACCGGAGAGCCCTCTTACATCGGCACCATATGTTTTCTGGGCCAAAACATCTGATAGGGCATTAACGGAATTATCAGCTATCCCCTGGTCCTGCCCCCTATAGCGCTCCGTGGCCGTAGTGATCAACTGATGGGTAAAGTCACTACCGCGTCTGTAACGGGAGACCCTGCTATCCCACCGTCTATCAAACTCTTCATCAGTCATAGGACCGTAAACTTTTTCCATTGAAGCTTTAACTTCTTGATACTTATATAATTCATTCGGGGCTTTTAAATCAGCACTGTATATATCCCCTGTCTGCCCAGAAAACTGATGCTGCAACCTTAATTCATAATAAAGCTGGTTTGCCTGCTCAGCATCTAATCCCAGCGATCTATAAATACTCCTAATATCTGAAGTATAGAAGGGGGGCGTACTTAAAATATACGCATCAGCTGGTAGAGCGATGGCTGAAACGCCTGGTACTGGTAGCAGATTTAAAGAATACGCAATAAATGGATAATAGGGCTTAGCGCTCAAAGGGCCTGCAGTCGCATCCCACTTAGCTTGTTGCTTGAAACTATCTGGGCCGTACGTAGCGCCACCCATGATCCGGAGCCATAAATAATCTTGCTGCTCCTGGCTCAAATTTGGAAACTTCTTGCTAATACCATCACGCACAGTGGCCATCAATGAAATCTCGTAGCACTTGTAACCGTACTGGGACTTATAGGGGTACCAGCACCGAGCCTTTGCCTCATCCCATCCGTAGTTATCAGCCATCTCGCGCACGAAAAGCTCCTCATCGTAGCGAGCCACAGCACCGCGAATATCATCAGCCCATGTCATATCATTCGGCAACACAAAAGTATTAGAACCCGCCTTAAAAGCAGACCGGGCGACAACAAGCCCCCTGCCAATCGCCGTATGCACAGCATCAATATCGCTAAACAGCGAAGAGGAAGAGGCATTAAAATCCCTTAATCGCTGTAGAAGACCCTCCAACCCCATCTGCACTCCAGACAAAGCAGATAGATTGGTCTGAACGGCTATCTTCTTCAACAGCTCATCCTCTTTAAGCTGCCCCAGGAGCCTTTGCTCCTGTGTGATGCTCGCCCCCACCTGGGCAATCTGTTCAAGCAATTCCGACTCTTTAACAGAATGCCCACACACCCGGGCTGTGAACTCCTGGGGCAAACGTTTCACAGCCTCCCCCACCGCCACAGACAGCACCTCACCGCCCTGAACCAGGGGCTTAATAACATCTGTAAAATACCTTTTAGCGCTCGAATAGGTCTGAGAATGTAACTCTTGGCACAGGGCGAACCGATCAATAGCAATTTTAAGCTTGCCATAACTATCTACCAGCTACAGCACAGTCGAGTGCGTAGTATTTGCCTGAGTAGTTGAATCTTCCACATACATATCGATGCTCATAGGTACTACTTTCTAGAAGAGTGAGCTTCATTATCAGCGCCACGACTAACTTTTTCTTGGAGGCTGTCTTTCTCCCCCTGAACAGCAGAGATCTGTTCACGCAACTCTGTATATGCACTTTCAAGCGCGCCCATCATCTGCCGGCGCTCCCTACACACGTCCTCAGCGCAACGGGCAAAAGTAGGATTATCACGGTAGGTTTGAGCAACTGAGTCAACAAGATGCTGAGTCTGCCAAAAGTGCGTAGCGAACTCCTGTATCAAGTTCTCCAGCTTTTTAGCCCGCCGATGCAAATCATCATGCTCTAGCTCAAGGCGTTTTATATCCCCACGCCAGGTATCCACAGGGCCCGGCATTTAACGGCCACCAGCCATATCAGCATCCACAAAATTCTGGTAGATAGTGCCTATTTGTGTCACGGCATCCTGGACCGCGCAGGCAATCTCTGTTGTCGCAGCCAGCATCGAGTCAAGCGACGAATGAGCGGTGCTGTTACCCGTAACAGTAGTGGCGGTATCACGAGTTGGGGCAGTTACAGCGGTCAAAGCCTGGGCTGGTGAAGACAGTTCTGTCGCCTGTTGCTGGGCCACAGAACTATCATTTCTAACTTCATGCGGTCATGTCGTCATACTAGCTAGGCTTTCTCAGTTGGAGGTACGTTCCTGAAAATCACCCTACCAGAACTACTAAGGCTTACTCTCAACTAAACGAAGCCCAGCACCGGGGATCCGCCGGTACGGGGCTTCTGCGCTTGGCGGTGCTTCTGCGCTTGGCGGGGCTTCTTTAGGCCCCGCCTGATGAGCTGGTCCGGCTATTTCTCAGCCTTTAGGCCACAGCCTGTGCAGCGGCTTCCGCTGCAGCAGGCAGGGCCGAGATAATCCGATCCATGGCCGCATCGTCATGCGCGGCAGAGAGGAACCAGGCCTCATAGGCACTCGGGGGCAGGTAGACCCCGGATTTGAGCATGGAATGGAAGAAAGCATTGTAACGGTAGGTCTGCGAGTTCTTAATATCCTCGTAGTTGTGCACACCGGTCTCAGCGGTACCAAAAGCAACCGAGAACAGGTTGCCCGCCCGCTGGAGCGAGTGGTTTACACCGGCGGCATTCAGAGCCTCGGTCAGGGCCTGCTGAAGCTGGGCCGAACGGGCATCAATGGTGGCGTAGACCGAGTCATCGGCGGCCCTAAGCGTTGCCAGGCCAGCGGCCATAGCAATCGGGTTACCCGAGAGAGTGCCCGCCTGGTAGACCGGGCCGGTCGGTGCCAGATACTCCATCACCTGGCGCTTACCGCCCAGAGCCGCAGTGGGCATGCCTCCACCAATAACCTTGCCAAAGGTGAAAATATCGGGGGCCCAGTTACCCTCGGAAGGAGCGGAGTAGCCCCAGTAGCCAGCAGAGGATACGCGGAATCCGGTCAGCACCTCATCAAAAATCAGCAGAGCGCCGTTCTCGCTGGTGACCTGGCGCAGGAAAGCGTTGAATCCCTCGCCGGGAGTCACCACGCCCATGTTGCAGGGGGCGGCCTCGGTGATGATGGCGGCAATCTGGCCGGGGTGGGCGGCAAAGGCCGCGCGTACAGCCTCTTCGTCGTTGTAGGGCAGGACGATAGTCTCGGCGGCGGTTGCGGCGGTAACACCTGCGGAGCCGGGCAGGGAGAGGGTGGCAACACCCGAGCCTGCCTCGGAGAGCAGAGCGTCCACGTGGCCGTGGTAGCAGCCAGCAAACTTGATGATCTTGTCGCGGCCGGTGTAGCCGCGTGCCAGGCGGATAGCGGTCATGGTGGCTTCGGTGCCGGTGGAAACCATGCGCACCTGGTCTATAGTGCCCGGTGCAACAGCGTTAATACGGTTGACCACCAGCTCGGCCAGTTCGGTTTCGGCGGCGGTCGAAGCGCCAAAAGATAGGCCGTGTTCCACAGCGGCGTGCACCGCCTCGATAACGGCGGAGTGTTTGTGCCCCAGCAGGGCTGGGCCCCAGGAGCAGACCAAATCGACATAGTTGTGGCCATCGGCATCGGTCAGGTAGGGGCCGGACGCCTCCACCATAAAAGCGGGGGTGCCACCCACCGAGTTAAAGGCACGAACCGGGGAGTTCACGCCACCGGGAATAACCTGGGTGGAGCGGGCAAAAAGTTCTTCAGAGACGGTCATTGACCGGGCTTCCTTTCGTGGGGACGGCGCGCTCGGTATGGCAAGAGCGCCCCGGTGAGTCTGAGTCTGAGTCTAAGCTAACCCGCTAGGCCTTCTGGCGCAACCAGGTAGCGGCTTCTGTGGCGTAGTAGGTGAGGATAATGGAGGCACCGGCCCGGCGAATCCCCATAAGGGCTTCTAGAGCTACGGCCTTGCGGTCAATCCAGCCAGCGGCGGCGGCGGCCTCAATCATGGCGTACTCCCCCGAGACCTGGTAGGCGGCCACCGGCACGGGTGAGAAGTCAGTAACCTCCCGCACGATGTCCAGGTAGGCGGTAGCCGGTTTAATCATGACCATATCGGCGCCCTGCTCAATATCAAGCTGAACCTCGTAGAGGGATTCGCGGCGGTTGGCGGGATCCTGCTGGTAGGTCTTGCGGTCCCCGGTGAAGGTGGAACCTACCGCCTCGCGGAAGGGACCAAAGAAGGCAGAGGCGTACTTGGCGGAGTAGGCCAGGATAGAGACATCGGTGAAGCCGGCCTGGTCTAGGGCGGTACGCATGGCGGCGATTTGGCCGTCCATCATGCCCGAGGGGCTGACCGTGTGAGCACCGGCTTGTGCCTGGGAAACAGCCATCTTGCAGTAGGCCTCTACCGCCGCGTCATTATCAACCACGGTATTACCCTGGGAGTCGGTGGTCAGCGGGCCGCAGTGGCCGTGGTCGGTGAACTCGTCCAGGCAGGTGTCGGCCATAACAACCACGGAGTCCCCGAAGTGCTGGCGCACAGTGGCGATAGCGCGGTTGAGAATGCCCTCCCGTGCCCAGGCGGCAGAGCCGATAGCGTCCTTATCTTGGTCGCGGGGAACACCAAAGAGGTCGATACAGCGCACACCGGCATCCACGGCCTTTTGGACCTCACCAATGACGGTGTCTAGAGTGTGCTGGTACTGGCCGGGCATGGATTCAATGGCGACCGGGGCGTCGATGCCGTCGCGTACGAAGAGAACCTGGACCAGGTTGGCAGGGGTCAGGGCGGTTTCTGCGGTCAGCGCCCGCATGGGGGCAGTGGTGCGCAGGCGGCGGGGGCGGACGGGTAAGGATGAAGGCTGGAACACTGTTTTGTACTCTCTAGGATGCGGGCTGGGAGGCTGAGAAGGCGGCAGTTGCCAGGGCTGCCGGGGCGGGGCTGGTGGCTACCGAAATCTTCTGCGGGCGGGCAGGCTGGGCCAGGGCCTCCGCCGCGGCCCGGGTGCTGGCACCAATAGCGACGGTGGGCGGTAGGGCAAAACCAACCGACCGGGCTAGGGTTTTCAGGAGCAGGGGTGAAGTCGCTACCAGAACGTCCACTTCTGCCAGGGCTTCACGGGCCTGCTCCAGCGTGAGGGCCACAGCATCGTCCTGGGCCTGAGAATCCTGGGTATCTTCGGGTTCGGCTAGGGGCAGGTCAGCCGGGTAGGGCACCATGTCGTAGACGGCCAGCGGAGCAACAGTGTAACCGTAATCGGTCAGGCCATCTTCAAGGACGGGGCTGGCGGTAGTACCCTGCACGGCCAGGACCTTTTCGGTGGTGGGGTCTTCCCACTCTTCGTCAATTAGCCATTCTTCAATCATGCCGGCGGCAGACTGGGTGTGGGGAACAAAATCAACCAGCAGGCCGCGTTCGGTCAGGGCGGCTTCGGTAGCCCGGCCAACCGCCGCGATCTGGGCTGCTCCCAGGAGCTGAACCAGGGGCTGACCAATCTCTTGGGCCAGTTTTTCAAGGCCCAGCACCCCGTTGGCAGAGGTGAAAGTGACCCAGGAAAACTCACCGCGCACCAGGGCAAAGGCGATTTCTTCCCAGTCCTCAGGTTGGCGGGCAACCGCCTGGAGGACGGGTGCGCACAGCACCCGAGCGGCGTGGTCGTGGGCCTGGACTTGACGGGTAAAAGCGGCGGCCTGGTGAGGGGTTCTGGTAATCAGGTAGGTGCTCATTTTTGTTCTCCTAACCCTGCCAGCTCAGCAGCGCCACCTGCCAGTAATTCCTCAGCCGCACGCACCCCCAGCTCGTAGGCGGTTTCTAGGCTGAGCGTGGCGGTAGCTGCCCTATGTCGCATGACTTGGGTTCCTGCGGGGTTGGCAACGGCCACCGAAAGTTCGAGCTGACCGCTCTTGACCTGAGCGTAGGCCCCAATAGGCGCGGCGCACCCGGCTTCAAGACGACGGAGCAGAGCACGCTCAGCAGTCACAGCAAGCTGGGTCTCAGTGTGGTTAACCGCCAGCACAGCGGTACCCAAGGCAGTTTTTTCCGCCCCCTCAAGTTCCTTAGAACGAATTTCCAGGGCGAGGGCGCCCTGCCCGGGGGCCGGGAGCACCCGGTCGGTATCGAGGTACTCGGTAATGGTCTTTTCCAGGCCCAGTCGACGCAGGCCAGCGGCGGCCAGTACCACAGCGTCGCAGTCACCGGTGATAGCGCCCAGTTTCTTCTCGCCGTGCAGGCCGTGAGCGCCCACCCCATAGGCTTCATTCCCGGCCACCCGGGCCAGGCGGGTGCCCACATTGCCGCGAATATCGACGATGGTTAGGTCGGGGCGCAGGGCCAAGATCTGAGCGGCACGGCGCGGTGAGCCGGTCCCCACCCGGGCCCCGGCTGGCAGAGTATCTAGGGTCAGTCCGTCACGAGCGCACAGGGCATCCCGAGGGTCTTCACGCAGGGGTGTTGCGGCTACGGTTAGCCCTGGGCAGGGAGCACTCGGTAAATCTTTGAGGGAGTGCACGGCAAGATCAACCTCCCCCTCCAGCAGGCGGCAACGCAGGGTCGCGGCGAAGACACCGGTGCCACCCAGTTGCGATAGGGGGCCGGTCAAGACGTCCCCTTCCGTTTTCACCGTAACGGTGTCCAAAACTAGGCCGGTTGCTGAGCGTATCTGCTCCACGGCCCAGGCTGTCTGGGTGGTTGCCAGGGCTGAGCCTCGTGTGCCCACCCTGTAGTGCTGAGCTGCCATCGCTGAATCCTCGTTGTTTTTTTGGGTCCTCTAGACTACCCTGCCCCGGTCCCCTAGACGGGAACCGGGGCCAGTAGGGTAAGGAGCCAATCGGTGCCTGTGCTTTCTTAGCGGGTTCCGCCGGTGATGTCGCCGGTGTAGTTGGCAATCACGGGCTTCTCAGAGCCTGGGCGGGTAGATTTGCAACAGTTGGGATTGCAGAAGTCAAACCAACCCTTGCCACCGCAGACACTGTCTCTGGCTTCTTGCACGCCTTGGGCATCCTGAGCCGGAGCGGTGGAGGCAACACGCTCAGCAATCAGCTGGCGCAGGCCTTCCACATAGGCGGGGTGAGTGCCGGGGGTCGGGGTGCGCGTGGCTACAAATCCGAGGCGTTCGCAGGTATCCAAAGCCTCAGTATCAAGATCCCACATGACCTCCATATGGTCTGAGACGAATCCCAGGGGAACTAGAACCACGCCATCCACTGCACCTTCGAGAGCCTCAAGGGCATCGTTGACATCCGGTTCAAGCCAGGGCATGGTGGGCGGGCCAGAACGGGACTGGTAGACCAGCTCCCAATCCACCTTATCCAGCAGATCGGGGTCAATCTGCTGAACGCCGGACAAAACCGCGCGGGCGGCCTGCAGATGCTTTTCTACATAGGCACTACCGCCTTCGTAGTCCACCCCGCGTGGGCCTGCTTCGTTTGCGGCGCTGGTAGGGACCGAGTGGGTGCAGAACATCACACGAATTTTACCGTTACCGGCGGCAGGCTTCTGGGTCTGAGTCAGGCGAGCGCGTACGTCTTTGAGGCCCTCAACTAGTCCCTCAACAAAGGGTGTGATAAAGCCGGGGGTGTCAAAGAACTGCCTGACCTTGTCAATCTGTAACTTGCCTTCTAAGCCCAATTTTTCTAGGGCAAGGCCGTAGTCCTCCCGGTATTGGCGGCAGGATGAGTAGCCGGGGTAAGCACTGGTTGCTAAGACCAAGATTTTGCGTTTACCGCGCCGGTAGGCATCTTTAACGACATCTGGCACGTAGGGATCCCAGTTGCGGTTAGCCCAGGTAATTTCAATATCTGGGCCTTTTTCGGCCAGAGCTTCTTGGAGGGCCCCAAGCAGGGCACGGTTCTGGGCGTTGATGGGTGAGACTCCCCCATTGGCGCGGTAGTGGGTTGCTACCTCTTCCAGGCGTTCGTCAGGGATACCGCGCCCGGCGGTAACATTACGCAGGAAGGGAATCACATCCTCCTGACCTTCGGGGCCGCCGAAGGAAGAAAGGATGACCAGGTCGTAGTCAACAGGGACCGAAGCGCGAGGGCGGGTCAGATTCTCTTCGCCGTGGTAAGAACCCAAAGTAGTCTGATCTAGTGTGGCGGGGCCGTTAGATGCAGTGTTGTTAGGGTCGGTCAGGTTGGGAATAATATCTTGAGGAATTTGAGTAGTCATTTAGGCAAGTACCTGCACAATCTCTGCCGCCGGGATACGGCGACCGGTGTAAAAGGGGGTCTCTTCGCGGACGTAGAGGCGGGCCTCGGTGTTTCGGAAGTGACGCATCATATCGACCAAATCTACCAGTTCTGGGGCTTCAAGAGCCAGGACCCATTCGTAGTCGTTCAGGCCGAAAGTGGCGATAGTGTTGGCCAGGACCTGGGGGAAGTCCCGCCCCTTCATACCGTGGTTCTTAAGCATTTCGGCACGACGTTCGGCGTTCATGTAGTACCAGTCCCAGGAACGTACGAAGGGGTAGACGCAGACCCAGGCTTCGGGAGCGATCCCCTTGGCAAAGCAGGGGGCGTGCTGGCGGGTGAACTCGGCATCGCGGTGAACACCCATGGTGGACCAGACAATTTTGGTGCCAGAGAAAGCGGCGGTGCGGCGGATTTTACGGACAGCGGCTTGCAGGGCTTCTGGCTTCTCGCCGTGAATCCAGACCATGATGTCTGCGTTATCGCGCATAGCCGAGACATCGTAGAAGCCTCGCAGGGTTACGCCCTCTGCTTTAAGGGCTTCTTCGAGCTGTTCGAGTTCGGCGGTGGCGGCAGCACCGGTTACATCAGCTACAGGTGCGGTGTCGCGGGCGAAAACGGTGTAGAGGGCATAGTAGAGCTGGGAATCGCCCTCGGCGGGTGCACCGGGAACCTGCCCCTGAACCTTCTGGGGCTGGCCGGGGTGTGATCCGTGGCCTGTAGCGCCGTAGCCGTGGCCCTGCTGTGCGGTGGGATGTGACATTGAGGGGACCTTTCTGTCCTGGGGTGTGATGGTTAGTCCTTGTGGGATGCAGTGGGCTTCTTGCGTTCTGCAAAGCTGCGGATATGAGCTTGTGTGTCTGCAGTCACGGCAGCTAAACCGGTGCCGGCGATCCAGGCTCCCACTGCGGTAGCTCCCGGTAGGTCTTCGAGAGCCGAGCGGAATCCGGCGACCCGTTGGCGGTGCCCGGGTGCGGTAGCCGGTAGGGCGCTTGGCCAGCGCACTACGTCGGCGGCTACCAGCTGGCTCTTACTGATGGGAACGCCCAGGAGCTGACCGGCATCGTGCAGGGCCAGGGTAACGAGTTGATCATCGTGCAAGGCTAGCTCTGAGAGGGGTGAGGTGTCGTGTTCCTTACCGCGCCCGTAGGAGAGACGGACCAGGTGGCGGCCCTCCCCCGCTTTTTCTGCGACCCAGTCCCATTTGGCGGTGGCGTGGGTCAGAGCCTTGGCACGGACCGTTGTGACGGCTTCGCTGACCAGCAGTCCGGTTCCGCGGGGGGCTGAGTCCAGTGCTGGTTGGTCAAGGACCAGGGAAACCAGTGCGACCTCGGGGCCGGGTGTGATGGGAGGTAAGGACGAGGCAGGCAGGTGAGGCCCGAGCAGGCGAATGCTGGTTTGGGCATCGGTTGCTACCACCAGGAGTTCACCGTGAATCATGGCCGATTTCTCGCCGTATTCGGGCTGGCGCTGGATAGCAGTCCAGGCGCCGGTGACGGGGTCACGGTCAACGGCGATGGTGTCAAAGCCGGTCACAATACGTACCCGGTGCCGTAGCAGTTCATCGACCAGTGCCTCGGAGAGCTGGTTCATGCCGCCCTCGATGCCTGCGATCTGGGATCCTGCCGGTGAGGCTGCCCGCATACGGGCCGACGCGGCAGCTAGGGATCCCAGTTCTTTAAGACCCTCAAGCAGGCCGGGGGCGATGGTTGCAATTTCTAGCTGATCAGGGTGCACAGCGTGAACGCCCGAAACGACGGGAGCAACGAGTCGGTCCAGAACCTGCTGGCCCATGCGGATACGGACCAGGTCGCCCAGCGTTTTGGCGTGGGTACCTGCGGAGCGGGGCAGAACCATGTCCAGTTTGGCTCGCCGGTAGCCGGAGCGGTCCAGAATCTTTTTGAAGGCTGGGTCATCAAAGCTACCGGGGATACCCAGCACACCGGTGGACGGTGAGGGAAAAGCTCCCTGGGGCAGGTAGAGCCAGGAACCGCGTGGCTGAGGGGTGACGATACGGTCAGCTAGGCCCAGCTCGGTCAGCAAATCTTTGACCGCTGTGGTGCGAGTTGCAAAGGATTCAGCACCGGAGTCCAGCACCAGCCCTGCAAGCTGGTGGGCACCGACAGCGCCACCCAGGTGGCTTTCGCGTTCCACCAGAGTCACTTTTTTACCGGCTTGGGCGAGTTGGCGGGCGGCTAAGAGGCCCGAGACTCCACCGCCAATCACCAGGGCGGTGTTCTGCGGTCTGGTGCCGTGTAATTCCTGTGCCATTGCCTGCCTCAGCTAGCCTTGCGGGTCTGGGTGTGGATGTATTCGACGAGTCTGGTTAGTACGGTGGGATCGGTGGTGGGCGGTACGCCGTGTCCCAGGTTGACCACGTGGGCCGGGGCGCAACGACCTTCTTCAAGAACGCTGTCGGTGTGTGCGGCCAAGGCATCCCAACCTGAGGCTAGCAGGGCGGGGTCGATATTGCCCTGCAGGACAATGCCGCCGCCGAGTCTGCGCTGGGCTTCAGACAGGGGAAGACGGTAGTCCACGCCGATAACGTCTGCGCCGGCCTCGAGCATGGCCGGTAGCAGTTCGGCGGTGCCGGTACCAAAGTGAATGCGGGGCACACCGTAGTGCTCAATGGCGGTCAGGGTGGCAGCTGAGTGGGGCTGGACGAAGCGGCGGTAGTCAGCTTGGCCTAGGGAGCCGGCCCAGGAGTCAAAGAGCTGGACGGCCGATGCGCCAGCCTCGATCTGGGCGGCAAGGAACTGGGCTGAGGTGCGGGCGGCCCACTGACCCAGAGCTTCCCAGGCTTCTGGGTTTGCATGCATCATGGTGCGCGGGCGCAGGTGGTCGCGCGAGGGCCCGCCTTCGACCATGTAGGCGGCCACGGTGAAAGGGGCACCGGCAAACCCGATGAGCGGGGTGGACCCCAGCTGTTCAACGGTTAGGGCTACTGCTTGACGGATGGGATCAAGTGCTGAGTCTTCAAGCTCGGGCAGATTTTTGATGTCTTCAAGGGTGCGCACGGGGGCATTGAGGACGGGGCCACGCCCGGGCACGATATCTACGCCGACACCCGCAAGCTTCATGGGGATAACGATGTCGGAGAAGAAGATAGCGGCATCGACACCGTGGCGGCGAACCGGCTGGAGGGTAATCTCAGCGGCTAACTCAGGGTTGAGGCAGGAATCAAGCATGGGGATTCCCTCGCGTATCTGGCGGTATTCGGGCAGGGAGCGCCCTGCCTGGCGCATGAACCAGACCGGTGAGTGATCTGCGGAGCGGCCGGTGAGGGTGCGAATCATGGCGGACTCACCGGTATGTGCGGTTTTGAGAGGGTGATGGGTGGGTAGATGGGCGAGCTGCTCATCGGTAAGTAGGGCGCGCTGACGCAGGGGGGCGGTATTGGTCTGACTCATATCTTCCATTCTGCCAAGTTTATGCCAAAACTTTAGAGACAAACTGTCGTTGAGTCGCCGGTGCAGGGGTGGATGCTTCTTTTCACAGGGGCTAGCCGAGGGAAACGCATAAATAATTGACAACTTTCGAACGAACCTTTTGCCCCATATTTGCACACTTCAGGCCACTTTTGAGAACCTTAGTGACAGACTGTCAGCGATAAAGCTCATTTACCCCCTTATGATAGAGACGTTGTGACCATTTTTAGCCTTGTAGCATCGCATCGCTCTGTTGACCTCACCACCGTGGCTTTTCTCAGCGAAGGAGTTGAGAAAATTCAGCGAAACCTTGAGAAAACCGGTGTTCGTGGTGAGGTTATTTTGTCTACCTGCAATCGGCTCGAACTCTACGCAGAAATCCCCAGCAAACCGGGCGCTACCGAGCAAAACATCAGCAACGATGTCATCACAGTTGCTGAGCGTATCTTTGAGCTGATTGCTAGAGGTTCCGGCCTCTCCTACGACATCGTTGAGAATAGCTTCGACATTCTGGTCAATGCCGATGCCGCCCACCACCTTTTCACTGTGGCTTCTGGCCTTGAGTCCGCTGTGGTTGGCGAGCGCGAAATTACCGGCCAGGTTCGCAGAGCCCTTACCTTAGCGCAAGATAAGGGGCGGGCTACAGGCAACCTGGTCAGGCTTTTTGACCACGGCGCGCAGACTGCTCGTAAGGTTGGCCAGCGCACATTACTGGGTTCGCGCGGTCGTTCTATTGTTTCTGTTGCCCTTGATATGGCAGATGAGGTGGCCGAGAAGTCCTGGCAGGATCGTCGGGTGCTGGTTTTTGGCACCGGAGCCTACGCTGGCGCGACTGTAGCGGCCTTGCACAGCAGGGGAACCAGCGATATCTGGATTTATTCGCGTTCTCATCGTGCAGCTACTTTTGCCGACAAACGAGGCGTTTTTGCCGTCCCCCACGGCCAGCTCCATGAGCAGATGCGAAAGGCGGACATCATTATTGGGTGCTCTGGTGGCGCTTCACCCATGCTTCCCATTGAGATTCCCGAAGGAAAGCGCGTTATCCTCGACCTGGCCCTGACTAGGGACTTTGCGCCGGAGGTAGCTGATCTTCCCCAGGTCGAGCTCATCACGCTGGAGTCGGTGCGCCTGGCCGCCCCCGAAGAAACCGTGGAGTCGGTTAATACTGCCCGCACAATTGTGGACGAAGAAGCTGCCGAGTTTTCCGTCAAAGAGAAGGCTCGCAGTGTAGACGCTGCTATTGTTGCTCTGAGGCAACACACCATGAGTGTGCTTGATGCCGAGGTAGCGAAGGTACATAACCAGTACGGTTGCACTGCCGCTACCGAGCAGCTTGAGCTGGCCATGCGTCGCATGGTCAAGTCGCTGTTACATACGCCCACCGTTCGAGCCCGTGAGTTGGCACGTGACGGTAGGACCGATGAATATGTGGCAGCGCTAGAAGCTCTTTACGGCATCGAAGTTCAAGAGAACTCCGCTGACGAGGTATCGCCTCAAACCGATGCCTCCTAGCGAGCGGCCACGCCAAGGGCCGCCTTAGCCTTGTCCACATCCACCGTTCCAGAGGTCCGGCCACACACAATGTCCGCATACTTTCCCGACCAGCCAGCTCAGGGCGATTCTAACGGGATTAGTCGCCTACCCAAAGATTTACGTCGCCAACAGCTGATTAGCAATGCGGCCCGCGTTTTTGCTTCCCAGGGCTACCACTGCACCACCATGGATCATATTGCTTCGGCATCGCAGGTCACTAAGCCTGTGCTCTATCAGCATTTCACTGGTAAGAAGGATCTTTACCTAGCTGTTCTCGATGAACAGATTGAACTGCTCCTTACAAACCTTGTTAGCCCCTTGCACGGAACCAACGTCAATAAGGAACGCGTCAAAGGCGTTATCGAGGCTTTCTTTAATTTCGCGCGCACCAATGTGGTGGGTTACCGCATTATTTTTGAGTCTGATATCCAGACGGATTTTGCTGTTCAAGAACATATCGAGAGCATGCACACCCGGATCGCTGAGCACATCGCACATGTTCTGGCGCCCAATGCAGGCATGGACTTTAGCGAAGCTATGATGACTGCTCGCATGCTCACCGGCATGACGCAGGCCGCCGCTCACATGGTGGTAGGCACCGAAACTTCTGCTGAGCAGCTAGCGCTTGCCGAGAGAGCTGTTTTCCGGCTTGCCTGGGGTGGCATCTCAATTATTGACGAAGATTGGGAGTAGGCGGGCCTACCCCGCGTGCTTGTCAGCTCAGACCGAAACCTGCCACGAGCCGCCGCTCCCCTGCCGTAGACTGAGGAACACTGCCAGAGCCCGCGCCAGGTGGGCCCAAACCGAAGGAAGTATCCCGTGGAAATCAAAATTGGTGTACTGAACGTTCCCACCCAGGTCGTTATCGAATCTGATGAAAGCGCCGAGCAGGTTCGCGCTAAGGTGGCAGAAGCTCTGCAGACCGGAGGCCTGCTGGAACTGACCGACTCCAAGGGCGCCACAACCCTAGTTCCCGGGGCTCAAATTGGCTTTGTGGAGCTGGGTATTGAGTCCAAGCACCGGGTAGGTTTTGGCATCGGCTAAACACCCATGTTTCGGCATAGAGGGCCGGCCGCTGGTGACCAGCGGCCGGCCCTCTCTTCTTTTTTATGCCGGAGACGGTAGAATGGTGCATGTTATTGGTTGCCCGGTCGTACAATATAACTTTTCATTTGGCTTATTAGCTCTCCCACCGGTTCTCTTACGGGGTTCCTCATGTGGTCGATAGGGCTCACACCTGCACGATAAACCCGCGATCGGCTCCCCCGTTTGCCCATGATTGGGCCACATCAAAGGACAACGATTCGTGACAGACCACCAAACCCCATCAACATTTGCCGACTACGGTGTTCGTCAGGACATCTCCGATGCGCTTGCGGCCCAAGGCATCACCAGCCCCTTCCCCATTCAGGCCCTGACCCTGCCTATCGCATTGGCAGGCCAGGATATTATCGGCCAGGCTAAGACCGGTACCGGTAAGACCCTGGGCTTTGGGTTGCCCGCTCTACAGACCGTTATTGGCCCCAAGTCTGATGAGTGGGGGCAAGTCAAGGTGCCCGGCGCACCCCAGGCCCTGATTATTGTTCCCACCCGTGAACTCGCTATCCAGGTAGGTAGTGACCTGTCGGTAGCCGCCGATAAAACCGGTGTGCGAGTAGCGACCCTCTACGGCGGCCGCCCCTACGAATCCCAGATTAAGGAACTCACCGACGGCGTTGAGCTGGTCGTGGGCACACCCGGCCGTCTCATCGACTTGCACCGCCAGCACCACCTGAATCTGAGCCAGGTCAAGATAGTTGTGCTCGATGAGGCTGATGAGATGCTGGACTTAGGATTCCTGCCCGATGTGGAGCGCCTGCTCTCTGCTGTACCAGAGGTCCGCCAGACCATGCTCTTCTCGGCAACCATGCCCGGTCCCGTGCTGACTATGGCCCGGCGCTACATGCGCCAGCCCATGCACATTCGCGCCGAGTCCGGCGAAGAAGAGACCATGACCAAGGCATCTATCCGCCAGGTCATCTACCGTGCCCACCCTCTCGATAAGGACGAGCTGGTCAGCCGGGTCCTGCGCGCGGAAGGCCGTGGCCGTACCGTTATTTTCACCAAGACCAAGCGTTCTGCTGCCAAGCTCTCCGATGAGCTTCAGTCACGCGGTTTTGCCGCTGGAGCTATCCACGGTGACCTCAACCAGGGTGCCCGCGAGCAGGCTCTGCGTGCTTTTCGCAACGGTAAGGTCGATATCCTGGTCGCTACCGATGTTGCCGCCCGAGGTATCGACGTTGAAGATGTCACCCACGTCATTAACTACCAGTGCCCCGAGGACGAGAAGACCTACCTGCACCGTGTAGGCCGCACCGGTCGCGCAGAGAAGCTGGGTACCGCTATCACCCTGGTGGATTGGGAAGATATTCCCCGCTGGAAGCTTATTAACAAGGCTTTGGAGCTGGGTGTTGATGAGCCGGTGGAAACCTATTCTTCCTCTCCCCACCTCTTTGCAGATCTTGGTATCCCCAAGGGCACCAGGGGCCGTCTGCCCAAGGAAGAGCGCACCGCTGCCGGTCTTGAGGCTGAGGCGGCCGAGGATTTTGGTGGGCAGGAGCCAGGTCGTCGCCAGTCCGCTGGCTCACGCCCTGCTAGGGGCGGGCAGGACCGCCGTGGCCGCGGTGAGAACCGCAATGGGTCACGCTCGGCAGAGCGCCGGGGTGGCCGTAACGGTGAGCGCCGTTCATCCTCTCAGGGAGATAGCAAGCCTGCCTCTAGCCGTCGCCCTAGTTCTGAGGGTGGGCAGCCCGCTGAGGGCGCTAATGCGGCGACTAGGCCCCGTCGCCGCCGCCGTACCCGCCGGGTAGAGGGCGGCGAAGGCTAAGGTCGCGCTGGTTTACCCCTAGCGCTCCTCACAGGCAGAATGACCCCCTCCCTTGTGGAGGGGGTCATTCTTGTTGTTGGGCACCGGGCTTCAACTCGGGGATGGGTTCATGACCTCCCGGTGGCTGTGCTTAGCGGGTAGAGCGGGCTTGACCCTCTGCGTAGCCTGCGGCTGACTGAATACCTACCACGGCCCGTTCGCTGAACTCTTCAATGCTGGAAGCCCCGGCGTAGGTGAAAGCTGAGCGCACACCGGAGATAATTGAATCAATCTGGTCCTCCACCCCGCCCCTGCCCTCAGGCAGGTAGATGCGAGCGGTAGAGATGCCCTCTTCGAACATTTCGCGGCGGGCTTTTTCAAAGGCTTCGGTCTTTGAGTTACGGTTGATGACCGCTCGGCGAGAGGCCATACCGAAGCTTTCCTTGTAGAGGCGGCCCTCGGAGTCCTGGAGGACATCCCCGGGAGATTCGTGGGTACCGGCAAACCAGGAGCCAATCATTACATTGGATGCGCCGGCAGCTAGGGCAAGGGCAACGTCACGGGGGTCTTTGATACCACCGTCGGCCCAGACATGCACACCCAGCTTCCTAGCCTCTTGGGCACACTCAAGCACGGCAGAGAATTGGGGGCGGCCCACGCCGGTTTGCATGCGGGTGGTGCACATGGCACCGGGGCCAACACCGACCTTGATAATATCTGCACCGGCTTCAGCCAGGTCACGCACCCCCTGCGCCGTGACCACGTTACCGGCGGCGATTGGGATAGAAGGGTTGAGGGAACGAACCTTTTTGAGGGCCTCAATCATGGTGTCCTGGTGGCCGTGGGCGGTATCAATCACCAGCACATCAGCACCGGCTTGAATCAGGCTTTCCGCGCGACCGGCGATGTCACCGTTGATACCGATAGCCACCCCAATACGCAGGCAGCCAGCTTGGTCGGTGGCCGGTGTGTAGAGGCTAGCACGCAGAGCCGCTGACCGGGTCAGTACACCAACCAGTAGACCGGCTTCATCAACCACGGGCGCGATCTTGCGGGAGTGCTCGTAGAGAATGTCAAAGGCTTCGCGGGGTGTGACGCTGTGGTTCAGGGTCAGTAGCTCGGTGCTCATCAGGTCTTGGACCTGGTCAAAATTATCGGCTCCGCGCATATCTTTAGGAGTAATGATGCCGACGGGTCGGTCATCCTCGACCACAATTGCAGCACCGTGAGCACGCTTGGGAATCAGGTGACGAACGTAGCCTGCGGTGTGGTGGGGTTTGACTGTGATAGGAGTATCGAACACCAGGTGGGAGCTTTTGACCCGCCTGATGGTTTCGGCAACGATATCGGTCGGAACATCCTGCGGAATAATGGCGATACCCCCGCGCCGGGCAACAGTCTCAGCCATACGGCGGCCCGATACGGCGGTCATATTGGCGATGACCAGAGGGATGGTGGTGCCCGTTCCATCTGCTGTTCGCAGGTCAACTTCCATGCGGGAGCCAACCGAGGAAGGCGAGGGAACCATGAATACGTCGTTGTAGGTGAGGTCTGTGGTGGGCTTGGTGTCGTTGAGGAACTTCATGGTTCTAGTCTATGTGGTTGAGCACACAGACCGGCGGGAATTAGCTGGGGGCTTAGACCTGCTCCCCCAATTTCTGGTGAGAGCCAGCCTGGGCGCGCAGGGCGGCTACGGTTTGCGGGTCCGTGGTGTTTTCACCCAAAAGGTTGGGTTTACCGGCACCGTGATAGTCCGATGAGCCGGTCACCAGCAGGTCGTGGCGGGAGGCTAGATCCAGTAGCCACTGACGACCTTCGGGTGGGTTGTCCCGGTGGTAGACCTCAACACCAGCTAAGCCAGCATCAATCATGGCGTAGATAGTCTCATCACTGGCTAGGCGGCCCCGTGAAGGTGCCCTGGGGTGGGCCATAACGGGGACCCCCCCGGCCTGGCGCACCAGTTGGACGGCCTCTACCGGGTCTACCGCGTAGTGGGGAATGTAGTAGGGGGAACTTGGGGTGAGCACCCGCTGGAAGGCTTCGGTTCGTGTGGTGACCGCACCGATAGCTACCAGCGCATCGGCAATATGGGGGCGGCCTACGGTAGCCCCCTGATGCACATGTTCCTGTACGGTATCCCAGGTCAGCGGGTAGTCTTCGCTCAGGCGCTCCACCATGCGCTGAGCCCTGCTCCGGCGGGCGACCCTGGATCGTTCCATCTCCGCGCACAGGCCTTCGTGGTGGGGGTCGTGCAGGTAGCACAGCAGGTGGACGCTCACGCCCTGCGCTGAACAGGAGATTTCCATACCGGGCACAAAATCTAGGCCCCATTTGTCCGCTTCCGCCTGCGCCAGGCTCCACCCAGCGGTGGTGTCGTGGTCGGTCAGGGCAAAGCCGGTCAGACCGAGCGCGGCTACTTCAGCAACCAGCTCGGCTACGGGCTGGGTGCCATCGGAAGTGCAGGAATGGGTGTGCAGGTCATACATACCCCTAGATTACAGGGCCAACAGCTTGGTCAGGGTATGAGCTTGGCTAAGTCTGCAGGGAGCAGCGGGTTGCTACCTTTGTGTGCGGCCCCGTCCTGCTAGACGGTACTTGACCGCCCTCACTACACTGGTGTGTATGACAACACAGGATAAGACCCCCACCCCCGGTGATGACCAGCCCATCGAAGAGCGCGTCACCAACCGGTCAGCCGCTCCCCGTTCAAGAGCTTTTACCGAATTTATGGCCGCTCACTGGGCGCCGACCAACGGCGACCTGCCTGCTCGCGCCCGCGCTGCTGATTTTGCCGCTACCCGCCGCGCCGCTCTGTCCAAGCTCTTCCCCGGCGAGCGCCTGGTAATCCCCGCTGGCCCTCTTAAGGTCCGTTCAAACGACACCGACTACCGCTTCCGTCCGCACTCCGCTTTTGCCCACCAGACCGGCCTGGGTGTGGACCATGAGCCCGATGCTGTGCTGGTCTACGAGCCAGTTGAGGAAGGCAGCGGCGATCAGGGGTCGAATCATGAGGTTACCCTGTATTTTCGCCCCTTAGCTGGTCGGGACACCGAGATGTTTTACCGCGACCCCCGCTACGGTGAGTTCTGGATTGGCCCCCGCCCTACCCTGGAGTCTCTGGGCGCCGAGTACGGTATCCGCACCGCTGATCTGTCCGAGCTTGAAGTCGCTATTACCAAGAACGCCGGGCCGCAGGCTCTGGGCGGTATCAGGATCCGCCTAGTACGCGATGTTGACCTGAATGTTGATGCCCTGGTCGATACCTCCCGTTACAACACCGCCGTTGATTTAGAAGAGTCCGACAAGCTCGATGCGGCGCTGACTGAGGCTCTCTCCCAGGCACGCCTGGTCAAGGATGAGCTTGAGGTAGAGAACCTGCGCCGTTCGGTCGATTTGACCATCGATGGTTTTGCTGAGGTTATCCGTTCGCTGCCTGCCGCTCTTGCCCACCGGCGCGGTGAACGGGTGGTTGAGACCGCCTTTTTCTCCCAGGCCAGGATTGAGGGCAATGACCTGGGCTATGACACTATCGCGGCCTGCGGTAACAATGCCACCATTTTGCACTGGATTTCTAACAACGGGCCGGTGGAAGAGGGCAAGCTCATGCTGGTCGATGCCGGGGTGGAAGACGATACCCTCTATACCGCCGACATCACCCGTACTTTCCCGGTCAACGGCAAGTTCAGTGAGGTACAGGCTAGGGCCTACAGGATTGTTCTTGAAGCCGCCGATGCGGCCTTTAAGGCGGCTGTTCCGGGCCGTAAGTTCCATGAAGTTCACGATGCCGCCATGCAGGTTCTGGCAACCCGCCTGCACGAATGGGGCCTGCTCCCGGTTTCTGCTGAGGTTTCTCTGTCTGATCAGGGTGGGCATCACCGCCGCTGGATGCCCCACGGTACCAGCCACCACCTCGGCCTTGACGTGCATGACTGTGCTCAGGCCAAGAAGGAGCTCTACATGGATGGTGTGATTGAGCCGGGCATGGTCTTCACCATTGAGCCGGGCCTTTACTTCAAGGAAGAGGATCTGCTGATTCCCGAGGAACTACGCGGTATCGGTATCCGTATTGAGGATGATGTGCTCATTACCGAAGACGGTAACGAAAACCTCTCTGCCGCCCTGCCCCGCACCGTTGAGGGCATTGAGGCCTGGATGGCTGAGATTTCCCGCTAGGCACCCTCCGGGCTGCTTCTAAGAGTCCGCCAGGACAAAAGCCCCTGCTAGCTCCATCTTGAGGATCTAGCAGGGGCTTTATTCTTTGCCTTCCGGTAGCAGACTCGGGGCTACTTAGTCTTGTGACGCCTTGTGCTGTCCTGCTCCGGTTCCCGGCGGATGGCGGCTTCGAACTCTTCGGGAGTTTCAACCCGCAGTCCGTAGCGCTGTTCACTCTGCTCGGCACGAATCTGCTCGATACGCTCGTTAACAGAGGTGTCCGCGGTGGGTGTCTTGCGGATAGCTGCCTCGAATTCTTCGGGGGTTTCAACCCGCAGGCCGTACTTGCTGGTGGCTTTGGTGCCGTCCGACTTGGTCTGGGCCGGGGGTGTGAAGACCGGCTGAGCGGGTTGCTCGGGGGTAGCGGAGCCCTGCTGTGCCTGATCTGCAGGGTTGAAACCGGGCAAGAAAGGCTGGGGTTCTGTCTGGTGGGGTGGAAGAGGCTGGTGAGGATCAAACCATTGGGGGCCGGGCTGGTGCTGAGGCGCAGATGGTGCAGGGCTGGCGCTCTGCTGGGGGCTGGGGCCTTGCACAGGCTGGGAGGGCGGTAAGTTCTGTCCGGGTTGGTTCTGGTTCTGTCCGGGGGCCTCGGTGCGCGGTGCCTGGGGCTGGCCAGCAGACTGGGGGGCGGGCTGAACGGACACGCGAAGCAGGTTCCGGGCAGCCTGGGCTGTAGCCGGGATAGCCATCAGGTCAAGGCGGGCCGGTAGCATCTGAGTGCGGGTACGGATCCCGCGCCCCTTGGCTCGAGCCGCCACGACAACGGAGTAAATCATGCAAAAGGCAATAGCCAGAGGCACGATGCTGAGCAGGTTCGCCAGGATCGAGGTGTTGGTAACAAAAGCGTTGAAGAAGCCCACCAGCGCGCCCAGGCCCACACCCTGAACGGCGCCGCCTAGAGCGGCACGGGGATAGGTAGCCTGCCCTGTAATGTAATCAACCTGACGGACCTCATGCCCCACCACGTAGAGAGAGTGAACGGGGAACTTCTGGCTGGCCAGGAATTCAAGAGCGCGGTTGAGTTCCTTGCGGTTATTGAAAGTGGCGACCAGCTCACCGGGAGGTAGGGAAGCGCCATCGGACAAAGCCAGTGCAGGAGGTACGTTGAGTTGATCCATACCCCCTATTTTTGACTAGTTTGTCGAGAGTTAGCTGGGAGCGCGCCCTGTTATCGCCACAGGTGAACTAGCTAGCCGGCCCAGGAGCCTTGGGCAGTGTAAGTTTGCGCCTATTTTCCGGGTATATCCGCAGATAAGCATGGCAGCGCCCCTGCAAGGCGAGTACCCTGGAAAGAGTGAGTAGCGTACCAAACAAAATTTTTATTGCCCGCCTACTAGGTCTCGATGTCTTTGACCCCCACGGTGACCGGCTTGGCCGTTTGCGCGATGTTGTCGTGCTCAAAAGCGGCTTCACCCAGTTTTCAGCGGTTGCTTCACTTGCCAAGCTCAAGGAACCCGTTGTGGTGGGTATCGTCATTGAGATTCTGGGTAAGAAACGCATTTTTGTGCCTATGACCCGCGTAACCAGCATTGACTCCACTCAGATTATTCTGACGGGCCTGGTTAACCTGCGCCGTTTTGAACAGCGCGGCTCAGAGGCCCTAGTTGTGGGCGAAATTTTTGACCGTAAGGTTCAGTTGCGTGACGGCTCCGGCATGGCTCAGATTGAAGACGTTGCCATGGAACAGCGCCGCAATGGAGACTGGTTCATTTCCGAGCTCTTTATCTCACGCGGCAACAGCGGTTTGATGCGCCGCCGTAAAGAAACCCTGATTATTGACTGGCACGAGGCTATCCTCTCCACCGACTTTGAGCCCCAGGCGGCCACAGCCTTTGTGGCCAGCCACGAAGATTCTAACCCCGCTGACCTGGCAGACGCTATCCACGAAATGCCCGACAAACGCATGGTGGAGGTCGCCCAGGAACTCCAGGATGAGCGCCTGGCGGATGTCCTCCAGGAGCTCCCCGAAGAGGATCAGGTTCAGATTCTCTCGAACCTGGAAGTTGAGCGCGCCGTCAATGTGCTCGAAGAGATGGAGCCCGATGACGCGGCTGACCTGCTAGGAGAGCTCTCAGACACCCAGCGCGAAGAGCTCCTGACACTTATGGACCCCGATGATTCCGATGACGTGCGTCGCCTACTCGAATACGACGAAGGTACCGCCGGCTCACTCATGAACCCGGTCCCCATCATTCTCTCCCCCGAAGCGACCGTGGCCGAGGCTCTGGCTCATATCCGGCAGGAGGAGATCTCACCTGCTATGGCCGCTGCTGTTATGGTCGCTCGCCCACCCCTTGAAACCCCCACCGGTCGCTACCTGGGGATTGTGCACATGCAACGTCTACTGCGCCACTCTCCCAGCGAACAGGTGGGTAACATTATAGATACCTCTATTGAACCGGTTACCGATGCTGCCAGTATCGAAGAGGTAACCCGTATTCTTGCCACCTACGACCTCACCATCGTCCCAGTCATCAACGACCATGACCGGCTGGTGGGCGCTGTCACCGTCGATGACGTTCTCGATGAGATCTTGCCCGATGATTGGCGCACCTATGATGATGGCACCCCGATTAGAAAGGTAGGTCGCCGATTTGAGTGATGCCCGCGAACGCGATGAAAGAGCCCAGGCACTAGGAACCCCTCAGAACAAGAAACGCCGTCCGCTCTTTCAGTTCAACCCTGACCCCGATGCCTTTGGGCAGATGACAGAGAAAATTGCACGCTTTATGGGGACTCCGCAGTTTCTGCTGTGGATGACTGTATTCTGTGCCATCTGGTTAGGCTGGAACACCCTAGCTCCCGAAGAGATGCAGTTTGACCCACGTTCGCTTAACTTCACTCTCTTGACCCTTATGTTGTCCTTGCAGGCCTCCTACGCCGCTCCCCTGCTTCTGCTGGCACAGAACCGGCAGGATGACCGTGACCGCGTGGTAGCCCGCCAGGACCGCCAGCGTGATCAGCGCAACCTTGAAGAGACCGAGTACCTGACCCGCGAAATCGCTTCTTTGCGTATTACTCTGCGTGAGGTAGCCACCCGTGACTTTGTCCGCGGCGAAATACGCGACATCATGGAGGAGTTGCAGGAGGTTCAGCGCCGGCAGGAGGAACTCTTTACTCGGGCAGAGCATCTTGCCTCTCTCAGCCGCACCAGGGCAGATGACCCTCATAGCTCCAGCTTCACAACCTCCCCAGCCGCAGGCAGTGTGCTTGCGGTAGAAAGTGAAGATGACCCTAAGGTCCGAAAAAAGAAGATGGTAAAGGATATCGACCGTACCTTTGAGTAGGCGGTCTTCTCTCTCATGCAAAAAACTCCTGAAAATGAGCGGCTCGAAGCTGTCCTTGCCACCGTTATTGATCCCGAGTTACGGCTACCCATCACAGAGCTGGGTATGGTGGAGCGGGCTGAACTGGTAGGTTCGACCGCAAGCATCTCTATCCTGCTCACTATCGAGGGGTGCCCGCTGCGCGGCACCATTGAAAAGGACGTGCGAACAGCCGTCAGCGCCCTCGACGAGGTCCAAGATATTGACCTGACCGTTGGCTATATGACCCCAGAACAGCGGGCTGAACTGCGGCAGAAGCTGGGGCATACCCGGCAGAACCCCTTCACTCAGCCAGGTTCCCTCACCAGGGTCTACGCGATTGCCAGTGGTAAGGGCGGGGTGGGTAAGTCCTCGGTTACGGCCAACCTGGCCGCTGCCTGCGCGTCTGCCGGTATGACTGTAGGAATCATTGATGCCGATGTGCACGGCTTCTCTATACCCGGTTTGCTGGGGATTACCGAAGGCCCTACCCGTATGGACGATATGATTCTGCCACCCGTAGTGGAGGCCCCCAAGGGCAAGGGGGCCATCAAGGTCATCTCCATTGGTATGTTTGTGAAGCCTGACCAGCCGGTTGCCTGGCGTGGCCCCATGCTCCACCGCGCTCTTGAACAGTTTTTGACAGACGTGCATTTTGGGCAGATTGATGTGCTCTTGCTCGATTTGCCTCCCGGCACGGGCGACATTGCTATTTCCATGGCCCAGCTCCTGCCCCAGGCAGAGATTCTACTCGTTTCTACTCCCCAGCTAGCCGCCGTGGACGTTGCCCAGCGGGCAGGAACTTTGAGCATCCAAACCGAGCAGAAGCTGGTGGGTGTGCTTGAAAACATGGCGGCCATGCAGCTTCCGGACGGTACTACCCTGCCCCTCTTCGGTGAGGGTGGCGGTGCTCAGCTGACCCAGTCGCTCAGCCAGGCGCTGGGCTATGAAGTTCCCCTGCTGGGTTCTGTTCCTCTTGAGCTAGCCCTGCGCCAGGGTGGCGACGCTGGCACCCCCCTTGTCTGGGGCGCTCCCGAGACCTCAGCGGCACAGGTATTGACCCAGGTAGCTCACCATATTACCCACCGCCCACGCGGCCTAGCTGGGCAGTCTCTTCCCGTGAACCTCTAAAAGTTGCCCATCTGTCCTTACGCCCTTTAAAGGAATAGAGGGAACTGGCACTATTGGCCGGTTCCCTCTACTTGTTTGCCCGCTCCCAGCTGCTCGCTAAGGCGCCTCTTTTTAGGTGGCTTCGGTATCAAAAGGTGCCCATGCCCCCCGTGGTAAGCGAGAGGTCACAGAAAGCGCGGGAGCAGCCTGAGCTTTTTCCTCTAGTTGCTGGCGGCGTTCTTCCTCATCTTCTGCGAAAGCCTCACGCACAATCACTCGAGGGTCATACTGGCGGGGGTCGTACTGACGCCAGTTGATGTCATCTAGGCCAGGGCCCAGGGTCTCTTTGAGGTCGTCTTTAGCCTCGAAGGCCATACGGCGCACGTACTTAATGAAATCTTTGAGCTGCTGGGCATATTCGGGCATGCGTTCTGGCCCGATGACAAAAAACACCAGGACTGCAAGAAAAATAAATTCAAGACCACTAATTCCAAACACACCTAGAGATTACCAGCTTAGGCTGGTCGAACGCCCATAAAACAGCTTCTATTGAATAAGATGTTCCCAGGATCATTATTGTTTTTGCAGGTCGAAGGCGGGTAGTTGTTTTTTATGAAGTCACATGATCTGGCCCGGAATTGGGTCTATGCCGAAGATTTCCCGCGTGAGGTGCCGGTCCTTGAGCTTGCCCGAGAGCAGGCCGAGCGGCTTGATGCTGCCCCCGTCGCGCCCTCTGTGGCGGCCCTCTTGACCATCCTGGCCGCTACGGGTAAAGCCCAGCACACCGTAGAAATTGGGTGCGGGGCTGGAGTTTCTACCGTAGCGCTCCTGAGCGGGTTACCCGCTGGGACTTCGCTGACCACTATCGATATTGATGCAACCCGCTCCCAGGCCGTCCGATCGTTACTTTCCGCGACTGGGCTGGAGCAGAGCCACCGTGTGCGGGTTATTACCGGTGATGCCCTCCAAGTACTCCCCAGGCTCTCCCCCGGCTCCTACGACCTGGCTCTGGTCGATGCCGGTCCTGAACTGGCAGATCAGCTGGTGCTCAACGCTCTAGCCCTCTTAGCGTCCGGTGGCCTGCTGATCTTGCACGACCCTTTAGCCGGGGGTGCTGTAGCTAGCCCCACTGACCGCGACGGGGTGACCGTTACCCTACGATCTGTCCTTCACGATATAGCGGCCTGCACCGAGGACGTCTTTGTCTCTTTACTGTATGTGGGCTCAGGCCTCTACTTGATCTACAAGAAATAGGGTAAAAGAAACCTCGGCTGATGGGGCCGAGGTATTCAAATTTTCAGGAAGTCTAGAAATTCTCTACGCACACCCGGAGAGCCTCTACCTCTTCTTCAGTGATATCAAGGACCAGACGCCCGCCGCCTTCAACGGGGATGCGCATTACGATGCTACGGCCCTCACGTACGATTTCGAGCGGACCGTCTCCGGTGCGTGGTTTTTGAGCTGCCATGGGAGTCTTCTCCTTGGGGAAGGTTAGTCTATGAGTGGATGGCACCGGTGCAACCGGGCTCACTTTCTTTTAATAGTAGTGCTTACCGGAGCATTTAAGGTGGTTTTGCGAAGCAAACTTACAGGTTTAGGGTGGGTAGTCCCCTCCACCGGGTAGTTGCTTCCAATGCCAGAGCCAGCCCACCCACCCAAATTGCAGGGTCGCCCCTGCACACATGAGCAACCAGCGGTAGGCCCGAGAGGCTGAAAGCGCCACCACAGGCAGCAGGAGCGGGAAAAGCGGTAGAAGCAGGCGGAAGGTCGAGGACTGCGGATTAAAGAAGGCCAGCATGTAGACCGCATAGCAGGCACACCAGAGCACAAGCGCTGGGTGGAGCACCTTTCGGGTACTAGGAGCAATCAGGCACAGGGTAAAGCCCGCTATCAGCACCAAGAGAATAAGCGGCCCCAGAATACTGCCAAGGTAGAGCTGGCTTTGGGTCAGCCAGGGCAAGAACGGTAGCACGTCCTCACCCCCGGCCCGCCAGGCGGCCTCGGTTGCGGTGTAGGCATCTAGGCGCCCGGTGACAGCCCAGGCGTAGGCAGGGTGGATAAAGGCAAAGGCACAGACTGCAAGGGCACACACAAGTTGTGTGGCTGTCTCTCGGAGTGTAGGCCACACCCTCTGACCGCTTCTGAGGCGGTGCAGGAAGGCCATAAGCCACCATAGGCCCACAGCTGCCCCCAAGGGTAGGCCGATGGGGCGGGCCAGGGCAGCGCAGAGCGCTGGAATCAGCATCAGGCGGTAGCGGCCTTCCACCAGGAGGTAGAGAGCCCAGGCTAAGAAGAGCAGACCCATAGCTTCGGCATAGCCTGTTTGCAGGATCGGTGCAACCGCGCTGAAATTTACCGCTGCGCTTGCCCACAGCGCGGTGCTGTGTTGGGTATCCAGGTTACTATGCTCAGCGGCGCTCTGCCCGTTGCCCAGGGAGACCATGCACAGTCGGTAGATAAACCAGGATGCGCCCAGACCGCAGATTAATGACAGGGTCGGAGCCACTAGAGCGTAGTCCAAGCCCGTCAGCCAGGTAAGAGTACCTGCGGTAAGGGGGTATAGCGGGTAGAAGGCCCACTCATTTTGAGCTACATGCCCGGTAGCATCAAGGGGTAGCTGTGAGGGGTAGCCGGTCGCGGCAATAGAGGAATACCAGTCAGCATCCCATATATTGACATACTCTAGGTAGGTCATGGCTGAGTTCTTCCAGGGGCTCACTGTCTGGTGTAAACCAACACGACTGAAGACAAACCAGCCCCACACCCGGCTAACAGCATAGAGCAAAGCCACCTGAGCCATAGCAGGTAACCGCACGAACCGGCTAACTGCCACAAACCATAGCTGGCTTATGCCAAGGCTGACCCTAGCCCCTATATCACGGTGAAGGGAACCATTAGTCATCGGCATCAACCGGGGCGCTCTCACCGTTCAGCTGAGCGAGCCGATCACGAAGCCGCCTGTTCTCCTCAATAGTTTTGGCCAGCACACCGTCCACCTCTTCACGGTTATAACCCAGGATGGAGGTCGCAAAACCTACACGCTCCAATTCAGCACTATCGGGTCGGTCCGAGAGAATGATCGGCGGCTCAGAGGCGGGAACAATATCAATTCCGTCTTGGCTGATGTGGTTAAGGGTTTTGCGGGCCGGAATCAGGCGGTCGCTACCCATCGCCGCACACCCGGCTAAGACAGCCATGATCACCACAAACGTTATTGCCACCAACAGATAATTCAAGATTTCCCCCGTCATTAGGCTGCCCCATACACCCCGCTCATGGGCAACTAGCGATACAGGGGCGACACAAAGTAGCCCAAAGTGTAACAAGCTGTTTACCTGCCAACGGGTAAGGTAAGGCACATACACCTATTTTGGTTGTGCTTTAGCACCTCAATGCTACCGGCACGCACACATATCCACCACAAGGGAGGGACCTCTGTGACTACTGATGCACTGGTTCAGCTCACCGGCGTTAATAAGTATTACGGTGAGAACCACGTCCTCAAGGACATTAATCTTTCTGTTGGAGCGGGTGAGGTGGTCATTCTTCTGGGCCCCTCAGGTTCGGGTAAATCAACCCTCTGCCGCACCATCAACCGCCTCGAAACCATTTCAAGCGGTACCATCACCATCGACGGCAAGAAACTACCTGAAGAAGGCAAAGAACTGGCTAACCTGCGGGCCGAGGTCGGCATGGTCTTCCAGTCCTTTAACCTCTTCGCCCACAAGACCATTCTTGAAAACGTCACCTTGGGCCCCCGCAAGGTTCGCGGCATGAGCAAGGCAGAAGCCGAAGAACTTGCCATGAGCCTGCTCAAAAAGGTAGGCGTCGATAACCAGGCCTCCAAGATGCCGGCCCAGCTCTCCGGCGGCCAGCAGCAGCGCGTCGCCATTGCCCGTGCATTGGCCATGCAACCCAAGGTCATGCTCTTTGACGAGCCCACCAGCGCACTCGACCCCGAAATGGTCAACGAAGTTCTTGACACCATGGTCTCCCTGGCCCGAGAAGGTATGACCATGATCGTGGTAACCCACGAAATGGGCTTTGCCCGCAAGGCCGCCGACCGAATCGTTTTCCTGGCCGACGGTGAAATCCTCGAAGAGGCAAGGCCTGACCAGTTCTTCACCAATCCCCAGACCGATCGTGCCAAGGACTTCCTGGGTAAGATCCTGGGCCACTAAGGAGAGCACCCATGAAGCTATCCACCCTCAAAGCCAAAGCAGTAGCCTGCGCGGCAGTCCTAGCTAGCGCAACCCTGGCTTTCTCCGGTTGCGGCTCAAGTAATGCCAAGGACACCATCCGTATCGGCATTAAGTACGACCAGCCCGGCCTGGGCTACCAGGACGGCCGCGACTACACCGGCTTCGATACCGACGTAGCCCGCTACGTGGCCAAGGAGCTCGGCTACTCAGAGGACCAGATTGAGTGGGTTGAAGCCCCCTCGGCCAACCGCGAGAACATGCTCTCTAACAACCAGGTAGACATGATTTTTGCGACCTACTCCATCACCGAAAAGCGCATCAAGACCGTTGATTTCGCTGGACCCTACTTCGTAGCAGGCCAGGACCTGCTCGTGCAGGCCGATAGCACCGATATCACCGGGCCTGAGTCGCTCTCGGGCAAGAATCTTTGCTCTGTCACCGGGTCAACCTCGGCCAAGAAGATTCAGGACAAGTACTCCTCGGACGTTCAGCTGGTACAGCAGAACTCCTACTCGGACTGCGTGGTAGCGCTCAACGCGGGTATGGTCGATGCGGTCACCACCGACGACATCATTCTGGCAGGTCTGGCCTCCACCAAGGCTAACCAGGGCGAACTCAAGCTGGTCGGCAACACTTTCTCCACCGAAAAGTACGGCGTTGGTCTGCCCAAGGGCTCAGATAAGTGCTCCGCAATCAATGCAGCCATCAACAAGATGGTCGAAACCGGTGCCTGGGAAGAAGCCCTCGAGAAGAATGTCGGCGCATCAGGCTACGCTTACGATACCGAGCTGAACCCTCCGGTTCTGGGCGACTCCTGCGCCACCGTTGAACCTAAGTAACCCACCGCTTATTCCATCTTTTACACACTAAACTTTCTTTATTTGGAGGCTTTCATGTCGTTCTCTGAACAGCTCTCCACGCTCTTTGCCACCTACGATGTCATCGGAGCTTTCTGGACCAACCTACAGCTGACCTTCTGGGCAGCGATCGGTTCGTTTGTCCTTGGATCGCTCCTGGCACTTATGCGTATCTCCCCAGTGCCTTCTTTGCGCTGGGCAGGTACCGCCTATGTGCACCTGGTCCGCAATACCCCGCTGACCATTCTGATGACCCTGGCAATCTTGGGCGTGTGGACTCAGTTCCAGCTCTCACTGGCAACATCGTTTGAGCTGAACTTCTTTATCTACGCCGTTATTGTGCTGGCAATCTACCATGCGGCTTTCGTCTGCGAGGCTATCCGCTCCGGCGTCAACACCGTACCAGTGGGGCAGGCAGAAGCCGCCCGCGCTATTGGCCTGGGCTTCTTGCCCACAGCCCGCTACATCATCTTCCCCCAGGCTCTTCGCGGGTCGATTACCCCTCTAGGTAACACCCTGATTGCTCTGGCTAAGAACACCACCGTGGCCACCGTGGCTTCGGTGGCTGAAGCCTCCGGCATGATGAAATCCATGATCGAGTTCAACTCTGACCTCATCTTCATGATCTTCTTTGTCTTTGCTATGGGCTTTGTGATTATTGTTGTCCCCATCGGCCTTCTCACCACTTGGGCCTCTCGTAGATTGGCGGTGAAGCGATGAGCAGTAAGCGTATGACCTCAACCTCGGTGCTCTTTGACGTACCCGGCCCCAAGGCCCGAGCCCGCACCAAGATTTTCAACCTTGTAGCCCTGCTCCTGCTGGCTGCAGGTTTGGCCTACGTCCTGGTTGTCATGAACCGCCAGGGCCAGTTGGAAGCCGATAAGTGGACTTCGCTCTTCTCAGGCAACCTCTGGGCCAACTACATTCTGCCCGCGCTCGGCAAAACCCTAGCTGCAGCCCTGCTCTCAGTGATCACTTCGGTGCTGTTCGGTCTTTTCTTCGGTCTGGCCCGCCTATCACCCAATAAACTGATTCGTGGCTTTGGCACCGTAGTGGTCGAGTTCTTCCGCGCGGTCCCGGTCCTGATGATGATGATTTTCTTCTGGCTCTTCCTGGGCAAGCTCAACATCCTCGCGCCTTCCCAGCTCCCCTTCGTTGCTGTTGTTCTGGGGCTTACCCTCTACAACGGCTCGGTGATTGCGGAGCTCCTGCGCTCGGGTGTGCACCAGCTCCCCAAGGGCCAGGGCGAAGCGGGGCTAGCTATCGGTATGACCCCCTGGAAGGTGCTAACCCTGATTCTAGTGCCCCAGGCACTGACCGCTATGATGCCCTCGCTGCTCTCGCAGTTCGTGGTCATTCTGAAAGATACCGCTCTGGGTTACATCATTTCCTACCCCGAGCTTCTAGCGGCTGCCCGCCGCTTCGGCTCTGGTGAGGGCAATATCCTGCAAATGCTCCTGCTGGCCGCCCTCATCTTCGTGGTCATCAACTTCGCCCTGACTCTGCTAGCTGAGTGGCTCTCAGGGTTCCTGAGTTCCCATTCGGATGTAGATATTAAGCATGCGGACGGTGTCCCGGGTGAGGTCGATGATCCTCGCCCCAAGACCGAGATGATGTTCAAAATCCCCAAGGCCTAGTCTTCTGCTAGCCCTAGGGCATTGAAGAGGCGGCTGCCCCCCCGGTACTTTGCCGGGGGGCCCGCCCCCCCCTGTTGTGTTTTGGTCTGGGCGTTGTGTTCACTGTCCGGGGGGTTGTTGGG